>CAYMYS010000131.1:0-6518 GCA_964394725.1 uncultured Syntrophaceae bacterium | reverse complement strand
GTCGCAGCCGTTCAGGCCGCCTCGGTATTTTTTGACAGAGACAGGACAATCGATAAGGCGGTTCGTTTTATAGAGAAGGCAGCAGATAAGGGGGCCGTCATTATCGGATTTCCCGAGGGTTTCATTCCGGGATTTACCAACGTCTGGTATCATGCCAAAGATACAAATCCCCTTCGATCCCATGCGACGCTGTTTAAGGAAATAGTGAAAAACGGCGTGAAAGTCCCCAGTCTGGCCACTGATCGCCTCTGTGCCGCCGCCAAAAAGGCCCATGCCTATGTCGTGATGGGCATGTGTGAGGTGGACACACTCTTTCCCGGTACCGTCTATGTCTCGCAGCTGATTATCACCGATGCAGGAGAAATAGCCGGTGTGCATCGCAAACTGGTCCCCACTGAGACTGAAAAACTCGTCTTCAGCGGCGGAGACGGCAGTTACCTCAATGTCTATGATACGACCTATGGGAAACTTTCGTCACTCAATTGCGGTGAGCATGCCCACAGCCTCTATAAATATGCCCTCCTGGCAATGGGCGCCCAGATACATGTATCCTCCTGGCCATCCTTCCCCCGTAACATCTATGGCAAGAATAATCTCGATTCGATTGATTTTCGGGTGCGTCAGTTTGCCCATGAGGGGAAGCTCTTTCTTGTCAACTCCTGTTCCGTGACAGATGAACAAAACAGGGATGCCTGTTGCGAAAGCCAGTTGGAAAAAGACAACATCGTTGTCGGTAGCGGAGGCGGCAGCGGCATTATCGGCCCAAACGGTGAATACCTGGCAGGCCCCCTCTATGAGGGGGAAGGAATCCTGACTGCCGAAATATGCCTGGAAGACGCCCTCCCGGGAAAACAGACGCATAATGTATTGGGTCACTATACCAGGTACGATGTACTCTCTCTGAACTTTAATCGGATACGCCTGTCCCCCTTCCGTTCCCCCGATGTTCTCGATGGCTTGAGGGAGACATTTCCTACAGACACGGGGAGTACCGCATGTGCCAATGAAAATGGTGACAGTGGGGAGAAAAAAACCGAAAAGTAATATCCATTGATTTTGTGCATAAAGAGAATCTGTGCCGAGGGCGCATCTTGTTATTTGATTGGCTCTGTGATGCGAAATGCAACAGATCGTACCGGGAAAGGATGTCCCTTTTCATTGTGCGGTTTATCGGGAAAGAAATTACAGGAACTTCATACAAAACAATCTCCCGGCAACTATATCAGGTGGTAATAAACAGAGAGGGGAAAGACATAACGTCCAAGCAAACATGCATTTCAATTGAAGTGAACAGCGAGCGCACTCCCCGCAACTCATTGCGGGGAGCTTCAACATACCGCCTCCTCCGGGAGCTTTCCATGCCGGACTGGCTAGGGACAGTTATAAAAGTTTTTTAAACAGGTTTTAAAATCGGAAGGAGTTGACAAAAAGGGCAACCCATCGGATGTCAGTATGGCCCGCACCATTTTTCACAGCCGCTGGTTCAATCTTGTAGATTGAACCAGCGGCAATAGACAGAAGTGCTCATTTCCATGAGATGATCGACGACATCTGAGATTTTAAAACCTTCTCCTGGTGTGGAGTGCTATTCATAATATCCGATCGAAAAATCTTCCCGTCATAGGATTATTGAACAACTGATCATAAAGGGGATATGTTCCATCTCTCTTCTTTTAGCTCTTTTCGAGACTGAAAGTCATAGCTCGCCTGATCGGCCTTTACGATGGCCCGATTGGGTGAAATATCTATTGAAATATCTGCACCGGGCATCCGTTTCTTCAGTATGTTGGCGAGGAGGAGGGCCTTCTCCGCACCATCACCCCTGCCATAGTTCCATACCTCATCGGGTTGGGCCAGACGGCCCGGTTCGTCATAGATGGAATCATCAGGTATATCTCTTATGTGTTCTACTACAGATGCAATACTGAGATCGCCCGACCCCTCTATCGAGACAGGATTGCGCTGTATAGCGGCGACTACGAAGGGGGTTGCTTCCGTGCGATTCAAGTCTCTGTAGGCGTAGAAGGCCATGGCCGCGGCATCGTTTTCTCTGCGAATATGTTCCAGACGATCGATAATTTCTTCTCGTGTCATATCGACGTCGATCCCCAGGGGTTCTCCCTTTTTCACATATTCTTTCTTTTCAAAGTCGGGAAGTTTTGGATCTACACAGCAGAACTCAGCAAGCCTTTCAATCGATTGTTGTGCGACCATGCATTCCGAGGCGAATAATTCCTTCAGTTTATTTACATCTTCTGGATTCTTCATGTTTATTCTGTGCTTACTGGTGTAATCTTCGAGATCATTGAGGATAATCCGTTTCGGCATTGTAGTCGGTTTGAACTCTGCCGTATCGATCTCATCCATCAATTTCTTCCGGGTGTTGTCGTTTATCCTGTAGGGGCTTCCATGTTCGTAAGAAAAAACACGTTCAGCCTTTATGTAGTAGTCGACTCCGTGGAGGGGCCATCGTATCTGGAAGCATTTCTGGATGTCGCGATCGTGTCTGAGAAAGTTTCCTATAATGGTGTCGGTAATCGATGTCTTCAGGAATCCCTTAAGTTTGCTGGAAAATTTCCTGTAGATATCTCTGTCTATGGTGGCCTCGTCGTATATGGTGTGTATAAGTCCCGTTTCGTGGGCCACTATGGTAACCCGCTCGTTTTCCAGGGCACGTCTGGCCTGAGCAGAGAGCGCCGTGCCGTTGAACCACATATTCTTGGTAACGAGCCTGCGATTATTTGTAAGAATGCCGTCATCAATATCTATGAAATTCTGTGAGTGGAGAGGCGTGGCCGTCAGATAGATATCTTTCAAGGGTATCTGAGCTATGACAAATAATGCCGCCCCGTAGAGTGCGGTCAGTGATACGCATTCGCCGGCACCGGTGTTGAAATGGGGTTTGTGGCGAAAGGCGTCCATAGCCTCGACTGTTTCTGTCTTCCAATAGGGGATGACGTTTCCCTCATATTTGTCGAGACCGAAATGGGTACGTATGTCTATATCGAAATAGTATTTATCGCCTTCATATCCGAAGAGGGCGTTGGATTGTCCCAGTGTGTCTTCACTGATGAAATCCTTGAATCGGTCGAGTTCCTGGTCTTTTGTAGTAAGACCCCAGGTGTCAAGATCGAGGTTGAAGGCGTAATTATCCATTATATACTGCTTCAATCGTAGGATTCGCCTGTAGGGACTCAGGCGTTCCATGCCTGAGAACCATGAGTCCTCACGCCAGCGCCAGATGCGGGGCGACATAATGTTGGCAAGTACCAGACTATACATAAGTTCCGGAAATATGAACATTTCCATATCCGACAGTGTTACTGCCGATGACTTTTTTTCTGTTTCTTTCGTATTACTCATTATCTATCTACCCCTTAAAACATTTCCTCCAGCATCAAATCCACTGAACGGCATTGTTTGCATTTTATCTTTCCCTCTTTATCGATTAATATCAGCGTTGGTACTCCCACTACGGCGAAGGATTCCGCAACCTTTCCATCTCCATCCAGCAGTGCCTTGTAGGGGATTTTGTATTTATCCCTGTAGGATTTGACCTTCTTTTTTGACTCCTGAATATGAATACTGAGGAGTACAAAGTCTTTTTTCTTGTATCTATCATGTATCTTTTCCAGGTAGGGTCTGATCTTTCGGCAAGAGGGGCACCAGGTAGTGGTAAAGTCGATAAGCACCACCTTCCCCTTGTAATCGGCAAGTCGTATCTGGTTTCCGTCCACATCTTTCAAGACAAAATCAGGGGCAGGCCTTTCTATGCTCTCCTCCCATATGTTCGCGGCATTGGCGGCGAAATCATACCCCATCAGGATAGTGGTCAGAAACAATACTATTAATATTTTGTATATCTTGGTCATTTCATACTCCTATATCCATAACGTACCAGCCTTGAGCAAAAAGTACTCTCCCGCTCCTATCATCATCCATCCGAAAATTTTATTGATCCTCGTCATCCACATCCCCGATTTGGGTATCGAGGCCAACAATTTTGCAAAAGTGGCCAGGATTATCAGTAACGTTCCCATGCCCATAGCAAAGACAAAGAGCAGACTCATACCTAAGAGGATGTTTTGTTTGGTTGCAACCAGGGTCAGTAAAACTGCGAGCACAGGAGCAGTGCAGGGACCCAGTATCAGTCCTGATATGATGCCGATGAGGAAGCTTTGCGGTAATCCTTTTTTGCTGGGCTGAAATTTTGTCAGAAAGGCAGGAGTCCTGATGGAGAGCATAAAGACATCCAGCATAGACAGACCCATGAAGATGCATATATTGGCCACGACGAAATAGAGCCATGGATTGGACTGCATCTGACCGAATAACCTGCCTGTAAGAGCTGCGAATCCACCCAATGCTGTATAGGTTATAGATATCCCCAGTACATATGCAAGGGAAAGGGAAAAGCCCCTCAAACGTGATCCCTTCTGATGGGCCCCTATATAGGCAATGGTGATAGGGATGACGGGATAACAACAAGGGGTGAACCCCGTAACGATCCCAGCCGCGTATACTGCAATATAGGCCACCACGATTGATCCCTGCAGATAAAGCTCAGGGTTATTGATTAAATTATCTATCATAAGTTACATTTCATCTTGTATTAAGCTTCAAACCCCACCTCTTGCCTGTATTACATTTCTTCTTCAATCTCCGGCAATGCCTCAGGGTCGAAAGGATTTGTTCTGATAGCAAGTGAAAAAAGATAGGGGTAATCCGTTCTCAGATGGTTCATATAGTTGAGCCATTCCGTAATCAGGTGTACGTAGGCACGTTTCATGTCGCCAGCTATATGCTTGTAGTCGCTTGGCGACAGGTTTTCTATATCATCTCTGGCTTTCAATTCTTCGGCGAGATGAAAGACCGACCAGAGCAGATTGGAAAAAGACTCATGTTCCAGCAGGTTTGAGTTTTGCAGCAGATTTAATAACATGACTCGTTTATCTTTGAGAAAAGATTGAAGCCCTGTTAGACTCTTCACCCCTTGGCTGATCTGGTACTCATATTGACTGAACCGTTTCCCTGCATCGATAAAATCACTTTCCGGCCAACCTTTACATTGAGCAAGCTTCTCTTTTATATTGCCGGTGCTCATATCAAATGCCGAAAGGTCTTTCAATAGCTTTGTTCCTACTTCGCTAAAGAATGCTCCTATGATCATATTCAATTTATTCAATCTGACTTTTTTCTCCCGGTGTGTCAGAAGTTGATGAAGAATCAGTGTCACCAGCAGTACCTCAATGAAGACAAAGGCTATATCTCCTATCAAATAGAGAAATATGTGGTGCGCATCCCTGAAGATCGCAAAGTGGATTCCATAAAAGATAACAGACAGTGACAGTAAAATTATAAACCAGGCAACTTTCCACTTGTCAAAATTCATTGTGTCGCTCCTTTCGCGAGAGATAATGCAAAATGCTCTTCGCGATTGATGTCCGACCTGATTCCCAGGCGTGTCAGGGCAAAATCGTACCGCACAGGATCTTCAGGGACCATCTGCCGGAATGAACTTGTTATCTCCAGTGCCGTTTTCATGTCTGCCTGTCTGCGCTCTGTGAATCCCAGCTCACGGCCGATTCTGTGCATGTGCGTGTCAAGGGGAACGATGAGACCGGCAGGCGATAATCCCGTCCAGCCTCCCGGATCGACGTCATCCTCGCGTACCATCCAGCGAAGGAAGAGGTTGAGGCGTTTGCAGGCGCTCCCCTTTGAGGGCGACGGAAGCAGGCTGTTGCATCCCCTGTTGGATGATCCCTTCAGTTCATCTACGAATGATGAAAGTGCAGGCAGAAGGGATTCATCATTATTGCAAAAGAGGTTTCTGAAGCACTGATAGAGTGATCCATGCTTCGCTACGACGCATTTGATTCCCTTAAGGAGTTCCGAAAGTTCCCTGCCGTCGGTAAACCTGTGCCTGAATCCAGAAAAGGTATCCACGATAACATTGCGGGAAGCCCTTTCAAGAAAACTGAAGGGAGACGGCACCATCCTGTCCAGCACGGCGGTAACGCTTTTTACGATCTGGGCAACCCTGCCATAGGCGAGGGAAGAGGCAATGAGGCCGACGATCTCCCTTTCTCGGATGTTGTCGTAGCGGTAGAGAAACTGCAGGGGGTCGGGTTGCACAAAACATTGTTTGTTATATCGATTATACAGACTATCAAGATAATCCTTCATACCTGATGATGGTTCGTAATCATTCATCGCGTTTCCCTTGTATCCTTTTTTAGTGTCTCTATGCAAGTAATTTATTTTATCGGATCAATGAGCTAAATATATGAATAGATTGATAAAATCGTGCCATCACGTGTCTGTCGTTGATTGCTCTTTCAGCCTTTCTGTGGGGGTTGATAGACATGGAAGGCTAATAAGGATATTTTCCTTGACAATTCCTCTCTCCCCTATATAATCACCAATCGTTGCCGGAGTGGTGAAACTGGTAGACGCAGGGGACTCAAAATCCCCCGGGCGCAAGTCCATCTCGGTTCGATTCCGAGCTCCGGCACCAT
>CAYMYS010000130.1:0-6536 GCA_964394725.1 uncultured Syntrophaceae bacterium | reverse complement strand
GGAATTGGCCCTTGGCGAGGGGATCACTATCTTCGGCATATCCTTTGTGGAATCGGCTGAAGCAATCCGGCGTGCCAGGGAATTTGCACGGGAAAAAGGGAAAGAGATTTATACGGTGGCGAAGATAGAACGGGCCAGCGCCGTCGACAATATCGATGAAATTCTCAGTGTGACCGACGCCATTATGGTGGCCCGTGGAGATCTTGGCGTAGAGGTACCCATCGAGGAGGTCCCGGCCCTTCAAAAGGAGATCATCAGGAAGGCGAATATGGCCAGTCGACCGGTGATTACGGCGACACAGATGCTGGAGTCCATGGTCGATCACACAAGGCCCACGAGGGCGGAGGCAACCGATGTGGCCAACGCCATTTTAGATGGAACCGATGCGGTCATGCTCTCCGAAGAGACGGCCATCGGTTCATATCCAGTTGAGACTGTTTCCATGATGGCGCGTATTGCCCTGGTTATGGAGACAAAGAGAAAGGATATCCGGTCATCGACATTTCTCCGAAATCAGTTATATAAAGATCTGCAGAAGGGTCAAATCGCCGTGCCCGACATGATATCCCTCAACGTTTCAGAAACGGTACGATCGTTGGGGACGAAATTCGTCGTGATTCCCACGGCGATCGGATCGACGGTGAGACGCATATCCCGTTTTAAACCGGAAGGGTGGGTTGTTGCATGCAATCCGAATGAGGATGTCTGCAACTTTCTATACTTTTCATACGGCGTCTATCCCGTTGTAGCGGAAACAAAGACCGACGCATGGTTCGAAAAACTTCTGAATACCTTGAAAGAGGGCAAGCTGGTCGAGAAGGGAGACACAATAGTACTCACGGAGGGCAGATTCGCACAGGGAGAAGGAAGCACCGACTCGCTTGCCATCATCACCGTCTGAATGTCAAATGTTGAGACCTGACCCCTCAGCTGGCGAAGGCCTCTTTCACTTCCTTTTTCCAGATGAGCAGCAGTTTTTCTCCGTGCGTCTGTGACTGGACCAGTTCCCATTCGCTCTCGCCTTCACTGTCCAGAATGCCCTTCAGTGCCTCGAGACCTCCCGGTATGCCGTCAACTACGCATGTTCCACTTTCATCGCATAAAATTGCACCGGGGGGAATTACTGCATCAAGATCCAGAATACTCGTTTTGTATTTCCAGCGCGCCATGTTTCTTCCTCCTTGTAATGGGTTTGTTGAGAGTCAAAAATCAAAATCTCATGGTAGTCTCTCATTTAATAGTTATACAAATTATCGTTACCCATGAAATCAATGCCTGAAAATAGCAGTATCATAATTTATTGGATATAATTTAAAACGTAATTCACTGGATTTGTCAAGAAAATTGACATAATCCGGGATCGAGGTCGCAATTATTTTTTCTATACCGTCTATCAAATTGCGATCCTATGATTGCGCAATGCATCATTATATTGACAAAGGGAATCGATGTTGGTTAGAATGGCAGTCAAAGAATTGTTGATATGTTACATGCTTAGTTTTTTAACAAAGCGATACCGATTCAATTCTTTGACAGAACATAAAGAGTGGTCGTAATACTAACGAATCATCTGCTCCCAATTCCCTCTGCTTCTTAGGCACCCCGTTGAAGTACAAGCACCCAATACAAATCACATCGGAAACCCTTCAGTTAATCTAATATCAGTACCGATACGTATATTTTGACAAGGAATATTCCTTTATCCTCTGGTTTATAATGGCCCGGCTAGGGCGAAGAAATATAAACTTTCAACATGAACATGTAGAAAAGGAGGGAACAGATGGAGAAGATTCTAAGAATTAATATGGGTGCCAAAGGTGGTCCTGAGACGAAAGTGGACTCTCTGGGGGAGTACAAAGGTATGGGCGGCAGGGGGCTGACATCGGCCATTGTATCCGGGGAGGTTCCGCCCCTGTGCAATCCCTTGAGTGAAGACAATAAAATCGTTATTGCCCCCGGCCTGTTGAGCGGTACGACGGCAGCGAATTCGGGAAGAATATCCGTTGGTTTTAAGGGACCACTGACGGGAACGATCAAAGAGGCCAATGCCGGGGGGCAGGCATCTCAGGTCCTGGCAAAGCTGGGATATGCGGC
This sequence comes from uncultured Syntrophaceae bacterium, assembly GCA_964394725.1. Lineage (GTDB taxonomy): Bacteria > Desulfobacterota > Syntrophia > Syntrophales > UBA2210 > JAFGPZ01. The sequence continues at coordinate 4,442 of CAYMYS010000130.1, read as the reverse complement.
GGTAGTGCTTGAAGGTGTACCGGAAGATGACAGACTCTACAAGATATTTATCAATAAGGATGGCGTCACGGTGACGGCCGATGACAGCCTCAAGATGCTGGGTAACTACGCCGTCGTAGAAAAAATGAAGGGAGAATATGGAGATAAAATCTGCTGTGTCTCGATTGGTCAGGCAGGGGAAATGAAAATGCCTGTGGCATCAATGGCCTTCACTGACATGGAACTACGGCCCACCCGTCACGCGGGACGAGGTGGTCCCGGCGCCGTAATGGGTTCCAAAGGGGTGAAGGTAATTGTCATAGATGAGGCAGGGACGGAAATGCGAAAGCCGAAGGATCGTGAGAAATTCGTAAGTGCGGCGAAGGAATTTGCGGCAGGCCTGAGAAAACATGCAGTTACCGGTGAGGGATTACCCCAATACGGTACGAATGTTCTGGCGAATGTTATCAACGAGGCCGGTGCATATCCGACCAATAACTTTTCACGAGGCCAGTTTGATAACTGTGCCGCCATCAGCGGCGAAACACAGGTTGAAACGGAAAAGGCACGCGGCGGCAACCCGACTCAAGGATGTCATCGAGGGTGCATCATGCAATGTTCCGGTACCTACAATGATAAGGATGGGAATTATCTGACAAAACAACCGGAATATGAGACAGTATGGGCCCACGGTGCAAATTGCGGTATCAGTGATCTTGATGCAATTGCCCAGATGGACAGGTTGGACGATGATTATGGAGTGGATACGATAGAAATGGGGGCCACGATAGCCGTTGCCATGGAGGCGGGTGTAGCCAAATTCGGCGATGTAGAGGCGGCTATTAATCTTGTTCATGAAGTGGGCAAGGGTACCAATCTGGGACGTATTCTGGGTGGGGGTGCCGCAGTTACGGGAAAGGTTTTCGGTATTGAGAGGGTCCCCGTTGTCAAAGGGCAAGCAATGCCCGCATACGATCCCAGAACAATTCAGGGAGTAGGTGTGACCTATGCAACGTCCACCATGGGGGCGGATCATACTGCCGGATACGCCGTAACCGCCAATATACTGAGTGTCGGTGGTTTCGTCGATCCTCTGAAGCCGGAAGGACAGATTGAACTGTCACAGGCTCTTCAGATAGCAACGGCCTTTATCGATTCTACGGGCATGTGCCTCTTTATTGCCTTTGCTATTCTGGATCAACCCGAGACATTTCAGGCCTATCTCGATCTGGTAAATGCCTTTTACGGACTTACTATGACGGCCGATGATGTTACCAAGATAGGGAAGAAGGTACTATCAATGGAACGCGATTTCAACAAGAGGGCCGGCTTTACTGCAGCACATGACCGCCTGCCCGAATACTTCAAGAAGGAACCGCTACCTCCGCACAATATTACCTTTAGTGTGTCGGATGCAGAACTGGATCGAGTATTTGACTGGTAGGTACTACTCTTCTCTTTCTTTATTGGGGGAGGGCCATAAAGGCCTCCCCTATTTGTTGTTTATGGATCATTTTCAGTTACCTCTAATCCACAGATTTCGCAGATTACAGGGATCACTCTCATCACTTTAAGTGCGATGCTAAATCTGTAGGGTTTAATTCCCCGCAGCTTGCTGCGGGGTAGTTCATTAGAAGAATCGGCAATGGACAGAATTATAAAACATATTGTTTTTACGATGGAAGAGACTGCAATCCCCCCCCCTTCTTTACTTCGTCCAGCGGGAATTTGGTGTCGATACGGTTGTAAACTGTACGGTAAAGCGTCTTCTCTGTGATCATTTAGATATAGAACCGGACTATCTTTCCACACGTATTCAGACTATCTTTCTGAATGGGAAAACAGTAGATGATGTAAACGAAGCTGTTGTAGGAGAGGGAGACAGGCTGACATTATCTGCCGCTATGCCTGGGGTACTGGGGGCCATGCTGCGTAAAGGGGGGCATTATGCTGCCATGCGGAGCGGCATATCCTATATGGAATCGCGTGCGGTCGGAGCAAGCACGAAGGGCAGGATACATCTGAAACTATTCAACCTCATTTTGGGAGAACTGGGCCCCCACTTTCTCGATCGAGGTATATGGGTAAAAGGAAAAGATCTGAATGCCTTCTTGGAACGGAACGGGGGCGGTATAGCGAAAGGCTGTAGAGGTGTTTTTGCAGATGGAAAGGAGTATGAGTGCCGCCAGGTATTGCAATGGGATTGGAATGAAGCGGATGAGGTATTGCTACAGGTAAAGGTCTATGAAAAAGTTAAATAAAATACGTCACCTTATTCACCCGCCACGGGAGGAAATACACCGATTCTATCTCCATCTTTCAGGATTTCATCGCCCTGCGCGTGGACACTGTTGAGAAATATTGTCTTGACGGATGGGATAGGCACACGCAGCTCTTCCAGGAGTGCCTGAATTGTCGTGCCTTCTTCGACATCTAATTTTCGCGGGGCATGACGGCTTGAACCTTCCGGCATGTAACGTTCCAACGAGGCAAATAGTTTTAATTCAATTTTCATATGCATGTATTCATTGTTATCTCAGTTATTATTAATCTCTCTGGAGCAGCAATAATATAATCATTTATCTAATCTTCGCAAATAATTTTATGCAATGGTGATGGATTCGTAAAAGTCCCGCTTGTGAGGGGAAAGAGTGAACAATAAGATAGAGAAAGATGTCCTGGACAAAATAGATAGCACATCTCTGCAAATGACAGATCGAGCTGGAAGAGATGTGCATTATATCGATGATACATCCGCCCTGCAAATCGCGCAGGAGTCATCACTGACAGTGTGTGATGTTTACCGTGAAGCTTTGAAGCGGGGGATTTATCCCTATCGATACGTTCGAAACAGAGATGTCATATCTCCCAAGGAGCAGATCACACTGGCCTCATCGAAAATTGCCGTTGTCGGGGCCGGTGGACTGGGTGGTCACGTGATCCAGTTGCTGGCTCGAATCGGAGTCGGCCATCTGGTGGTGGTAGATTACGATGTCTTCGACGAAACGAATCTGAATAGACAGGCCTTTTCTTCAGGCGATGTATTGGGTAAGTCAAAGACATCGGTCGTGGCCGATCAGATTGAAAAGATAAATCGAGGTGTAGAGCTGACCACCTTTCAAGAGAAAATCGATTCTTCCAATGCCTCCACAATATTGAAGGGGTGTGATGTCGCAGTCGATGCCCTTGACAATATCACTGACCGATTCATCCTGGAGGAAGCGAGCAAAAGACTGGGCATCCCTCTTGTCCATGGCGCTCTGGCGGGATTTGAAGGGAGAATCATGACGATTTTCCCCGGCGATGCAGGCATGAAATTGTTGTATGAAAATGGTCATGAGGAACAGGATGTGAAGGCCCGCGCCGAGAGTACCCTTGGCGTACCTGCCATAACACCCTCAATTATTGCAACCTATCAGGCAATGGAAGTCATAAAAATAGTACTGAACCGCGGCGAACCCTTCAGAAATATGATGGTCTATTTCGATCTCGAAAACGGGTCGATAGAAAAGTTTCTTTTCCAAGAAGAGACTACTGAAGAATGAAGCACGTTGCTATACTTCTCCCCTGTATGAAAATCAAGTGTAGGGAATCTCTATTCAGCTTTGTGATGGTCCTATACGAAGTATATTGAGCCATGGCATCCGGTCTGAAGAGTAAACAATCTCGCTGGCAGGTACGAAACTCTATATGATGGTACGTTTTTCCTGAAAGATGAAAAAGGATTGCAACAGGGAAATGAAATAAAAAGGGGTTACGATTTCTTCATCGTAACCCCTTCGATTATGGTGAGCCGCCGGGGACTCGAACCCCGAACCTACTGATTAAGAGTAGCAAACCCTTAAAAATCGAAAGTCCAATAAATAAGATAACTTACTGATAATGCTATAAAACCACACAGGAACATTTGAGACGAATTTCTTCAAAATACCCAACTTTTACTAATTTTCTTTAGCCATTCTTTAGCCAGAATAAGGCTTTTAAACTTCCCTTATTCAGTAACACATTTGATGTAAATCTCCCAACCAATCTACATTTCTTAATGATAAATCTTTCACTGAAGTTTCTATGATGGCGAGTACAGGGCATTCATCTGTTTTACTTTTGCCGCCACTTCTTCTACCAGCCAATCGGGTTTTATTATCTGTGCTTCCTCACCAAAAGAAAGAAGCTTCCCTATCAGCTCCGGTTCAGACGATGTGCTGAATGTTATCTTGATTTTGCCTTTACCCTTCTTTGTTATTTTCTGATCAGGGCTCCAGATTCTTTCAGCGGCATAGTTGGCAGCCCATCCTGTAAACTCGATTTCGACTTCAAAGGCATCTTCTTTGATAATCCCAAAATTCTTGTTAAAGGCCTTCTCAAAGTCGAATTTATCGGGAAACTCGTAACTCCTCCCGGTTATCTCAACGTAAGCGTACGACCAACTCATATAGCACGAGTTACTCATAAGCAGTAAGATG
>CAYMYS010000129.1:0-6607 GCA_964394725.1 uncultured Syntrophaceae bacterium | reverse complement strand
CAGTTCCCAGGAAAGCGGTGGTGTGCTGACACCGGTCATGGGTTATTTCATCGGGAAGTTAGGGTTTTTCCCGAGTTTCGCCATTGCAGGAATTTTCGTCCTCATTGTTACACTCATCTGTTCCCTTTTGTTGTTGCGCATCCGATAGGAATTGCAGCCCCAATATAGTCTTATTGGTTGCTGAAAAAGATGTCGTAGATATAGCTTTCCGCTTCGCTTTTGGTGTGCTGCGAATTGATAAAAATCGATATTCCCTCTATTTTTCTCACCTTGCCGTCATCGATATCATAAAAAAGCCTCTTGTAATCCTCGCCGATATTTATCTTTTCACTGTACCATTCATTCAACGTATCTGTTTTGTCCCTCAAGACGATATATCTGACTTTGCCAGCAAAGGCCTGCCGGCTTCTGACAACAGCTTCCTTCGGGGCTTCATTATCCCAGATGTAGCCGATCACGGGAGTGTTGAATTTGGCAGGCCACCCCGTAGCTTCAAAGGCAACATAGATCTGCATGACCTGATCATCCTTGTCTTTATCCCTTACGTCCCCTCCCAGAGGAAGCTTCGTTGCCTTCCATTTCCAGTTCAGGAAGGGATATCGCACCGGATCGATCTTTATCTCTTTCTTAACTCCATAGGATGATGATTTGTCGCTTATGAGATGAAGCACAAATCTATCCCCCTCTTTTTCCAGTTTGAGATCGGGCACACCCTTGTTCTTTTCTAACTCCCACCCGGCGGGGCCTCCCCCTTTTATCTTGTCGCTGTCAAATCCCGCAACGGGAATGATCACCAACTCCTTTGAATGGGAGAGTCCTGACACCCCGAAGACGACACAAAGGACCACAAAGAGAGTAAAACAATCGTTAATATGTTTCTTCATTTGATTTATCCTCCTCTATGGAGCTTCATTATATCGGTCCGGGTGAAGATGGGATCTATTCTCTCTATGTGCTTTTCGATATTTTCTCTTCCACCCTCTTCCCGATCTACGAGCACAATAACCCGGTCCACATGGAGACCGATTTCCCGGGCCTTTTCAATCGCCGTTATCGTTGAACCGCCCGTGGTAATGACATCGTCAAGTATGGCAACCTTCTCTCCCGGTTCTACGTTCCCCTCTACCGCGCTTTTCGTGCCATGCCCCTTTACATCTTTCCTTACGATAAAGGCATTGATTGGTCTCCCCTTCTGATAGGAAATCAGAGACGTGGCATTTGCCATCGGATCGGCACCAAGGGTGAGTCCTCCAATGGCGGTAATGTCGGAATCTTTTATCATATCAAATATTATATTACCGATCAGATTCATTCCCTCGGGATCGAGCATGGTGGATTTGCAGTTGAAGTAATAGTTGCTCTTCCTGCCCGATACCAATGTAAAAGGAGGATCATCACTGTATTTGAATGTTTTTTCAAGTATAACCTCGGCAAGCCGTGCCTTCATTTCTCTAATCTCCATATCAGTTTATCTCCATTGTCAAATAATACCCTTTTATATCTCTGTAAAAAGCCTTTTCTGAGCGATGGTGAGCATTTTGGAAAAAGATGCTCTATTCCCCGCCAATCTCTTGCATTTGCTTCTTCACATAATCCCTGTCCAGACGCATTGCCTCCTGATATTCAACGGCAGCCATATCCGACCATCCGACCTTTTCGTAATACAGGCCCAGTGAAAAATGTATCCGCGGACTGTCGGGATTGGCCTTAAGGGCTTCTTTTGTCTGCTTTATCGCCTGTTCCAGGTTCCCCGTTCCGTAATAGGCCCTCCCGAGATAAAACCTTGTCTTTTCGTTAAAGGGGTTCACTCTGAGGGCAACGAGCAGTACCTTCAAAGCCTTATCAAATTTCTTCAACTCAGTATAGGCGATACCGAGGTTTACCAGGATGTCTTCACTGTAGGGCCTCAATTTCTTGGCCCTCAGATTGTAATTGACGGCCTTTTTATATTCCCCCCTCTTGGCATAGATAGAGGCGACACTGCACAGCGCCTCGATATAGCCGGATTTGTGCCTGATTGCCTCCTTATACTCAGCAATGGCTCCATCAGTATCATCTTTGACTGCGCATATCCTGCCCCGGTAAAAGTGTACCTGGCTTTCTTTGGGCGATTTTTCAGCAAGTATTTTATAATACTCTATAGCTCTCTCATATTCCTGTCTCTTGCAGAAGATATCGCCCATATTTGCGTAGGCCGAATAGTAACGAGGATTGAGTCCGACAGTCTTATTATAATTTTCAATGGCCTCTTCGTAAAGCCCTTTGAATTTGTAAGACTCCGCAAGTTTGAAATAGTATCCGGCAACTTTGGGGTTTATGGAAATGGCCTTCTGATATCTTTCTATTGCCTTATCATATTTCTTCCTCTGAAAATACTTATTCCCCCGAAGATAATAGGTTTTCGAAGACACCTGTGATGCAAAGACATCTGAAGAAAGAAAGGTCAGCACAACAATTAGAACAGTCAGGACAATTTTAATATGTATATGTCTCATTGGTCAATGTATCTCTTCTTCACTTTATTACAAATCGTATTGGAACTTCAACCCACATCGAAACGGGAACATCCTCGCGAAAGGCCGGTTTAAATTTCCATTTCTTAACGGTCTTCACGGCTGCCCGATCGAGAATAGAGTAACCGGATGTTTCTTTTATCTTCAGCTCACCAACCGTCCCATCTGCCAGTACATCGACGGAAAGCATGACCACCCCTTCGTATCCCCTCCTGCGGGCGATTGATGGATAGGAGGGGGGCTGATTTTCACTATATCGAGGTACGGCCGGAAAGATCTTGACCTCTCTTACTATTTCTTTATCGGCAGTTTTTTCTTCTTCTATAATTTTGACAGTCTCTTCATACCGATCAGCCCCAACTTCCTTTTTTTTTTCAACTTCCCGAACCTTTTGCTCAACCGGTTTGGGAGGCGCCTCTGCAACTGTAATCGTTGCAACAGGTTCTATGTAGGGTGTCTTTTTTTCGATCTGCCGTACCCTTTTTCTTACTGGCGTTTTACTCTTTTTTACGCTCCTCTTCTTGATGACGACCCGCTCCTTTTTCTTTTGCTTGAGGGGCTGTACCTTTTTCATCTCCTTATATGTGGAAACAAAAGATATTTCAATATTTCTATTTACCTTATTTTCCTGAAGAGGAGGGACCGATCTCTCACGAACCGCAACAAGAGACACACCCACATGGACGGCAATAGCAATGCACGCCGCAATGAGGAGATCTTTCCTAACTGTTATTCCCATTTCGTCTCCAGCGAAACACCCGATATACCCGATTTTCTTACGACATCCAGGACAGAGACAACTCTTTCATAAGAGGCGCCTCTGTCTCCCGAAATCATGATTCTGATGTCTGGAGACTTCTGATGGAGGATCGACAACCGGGGAAGGAGGGCCGAAAGGGTCATCCTTCCACTGTTGAAAAATATCGTGCCGTCCTTTTTGACGGTGATCTCTGACAATTTACTCTTATCTACCCGTGCCGTACTTGAATCGGGGAGATCGATGGGTATGCCCTTATGGATGGTCATGGACATGGCAAAAAAGATAAAGGTAACAAGAAGAAGAAACATTACATCGATCAGGGGAATCATCTCTATCCTTGCTTTCGGGGTGTATTTCTTGGAAATCTTCATTTTTTAACCTTCTCGAATACAATCTCCAGATTCGTCCCGTATTTTTCCATCTCTGACGTGGCCTTCTCTATCTTTGACAGAAAATAATTGTAGGGAATGAGGCTGCATATGGCAATAATGAGTCCAAAGGCCGTCGTAATGAGTGCCTGAGCGATACCAACCGTTACCATTTTGGGATTTTCCACACCGACTGCGCCAAGCATATTAAAGGAGGAAATAATGCCTATGACTGTCCCCAGTATCCCCAAGAGGGGTGAGAGTGTAATCATCGTATCGAGGAGGGGAAGATATCGCCTCATGCGGGCAATTTCCTGATCGGCACTCATCTGCATAGCATCCCTGAAAGAGAAATCACGATGAACGGCACCGCAGACCAGAACCCGTATTACATAATCACGGGCGCCCTCGGCGGTCTTTCTCGCTTCATCCAGTTTTCCCTTCTCCATGAGACCCATAAAGTCGTCCAACTGCTGTCTATTCCTTCCCGCCTTAACCCTGATCCAGAATATGGTCCGTTCGATGATAATTGTCAGTGAAACAATGGAACAAAAGAGGAGGGGGTACATGACCGGTCCCCCATGATAAAAGTAATCGAGCATATTTCTACAATCCTTCCGTTACTGTAGTGCATTTTTCCTTTCACGATAGATGACCCTGACCAGTTCCTCCAGGCCGTCCACAATTCTCGGTGAAAAATGGTCAGTCAAATCACTATCGATTATATAAATCCTCCCGCTTTTCACCGCAGGTATATCATTCCACACATTCCACTTATCCTTCTCCCTGGTAAATTTCCCTCCCCGCTTCATGGATGATATGATGATGACATCGGGCCTTTTCATGATGACCTTTTCAATGGAAATGCGGGGATATTTAATTGCAACATCTCCGAGAATATTGATCCCACCTGCAAGGGTTATCAATCTATTGTGGATGGTATCCCTGCCGACGGAAACTATGGGATCAATACCTATCTGGAAAAAGACCCTCGGCTTTTTCACACTCCCTGCTATTGCATGAACTCGGGCAACCCTCTGCCGGAGACTGTCAACGAGCATGCCGGCCGCATCTTCCTTCCCCGTGATTTTGCCTATATTGACTATTGTCTTGAAGACATCTTCAAATCCTGCAGGGCGAATGACGTAGACAGGGATACCCATGCCTTCCAGCTTCACTATGGTTTTCTTTCTATTCCCGTTGGCCGTAGCAATGACAAGATCGGGACTCAAGGCAACAATCTTCTCGAGGGAAAGGTTGACAAAACTTCCTACCTTGGTTTTCTCCCCGGCGGCCTCGGGATAATCACTGAAGACGGTGACACCGACTATCTCCCTGTCCAGCCCGAGTGCAAAAAGCGTTTCAGTTATGTTGGGCGCCAGTGACACAATCCTTCCCGGATTTTCAGTGATGGTGACCCTATGTCCCATCTCATCAATGAACGTGGCTGCACATATCACCGCAGGCAAGGTAAAAAACACCAGCATGGCAAGACATAATGCCGCCGCTTTCTTTCTCAAATCCTTTATAGCCATGACTCTTCAACAATCCTTCTCTGTCCCGCCGTTCATCAGTTTGACGACGGCAAGATCCTGGAAATAATCTATAATATTAATACACCCATAATCCTGTTCTATGGAATACATATTGTTCAACGAAAGATTCATCGCGTCGGAAAGTATGACACGATTGACCCCTCCGTGTGCAACAAGGGCTATGGTCTCGCCATGATGGCGCATCACAATTTCCCTGGCTGTGGGAATGACCCTTTCCCTCAAATCTGCCATACTCTCCCCTTCGGGCATCGTATAATCAACAAGCGATTCCCTCCACGCCTTAAGCTCTTCAGGGAATTCCTCCGCTATTTCGGCATAGGTCAATCCTTCCCAGAGGCCAAAATTCAGCTCCCTGAGACTAACATGCGATCGTGGAACACAGTTATGGTCCCAGGCTACGATTTCAGCACCCTTTCTTGTCCTGATAAGGTCACTGCAATAGACAGCCGCAACAGGCTCACGCCTCAGTCTTTCTGCTACCCCTTCCATCTGTCTAGCTCCCAGATCACTGAGTTTGACATCACTGTGACCATAATAGGCCCTTACCTGGGAATTCATCACCTGACCGTGTCTGATGAGATATATTCGTGTATAGTCCACTGTTCCTCACTTTCACCTATAAAGTTGGAATCCTGAGATCCTTTTGCCCGAAAGAATATTCTTTTAGCTTTCCATTTCCATTCTACGTAAAAAATCCACATATCCCCAGAAGGCACAGCATCTCATTGAGTTCGCAGGATGCACCCATGATATCCCCCGTTACCCCTCCGATACGCCGCTTAAAATAGAGACCGAAGAGAAGGGTAAAGGAAGCCGCGACCAGCACAATCACCACCCCCTGTACACTGAATAAAGCAATCACGATAAGTGCAGTCACGAGGGTAGAAATCAGGGATTCCCCTTTCCCCGCGAACCGGATAAAGGTCTGTGCAGTTCCCTGACCGGATCTGGCATAACTGAAGAAGGATGCCAGTAGAACCGTGGACCATCTCCCCAACACGGGCATGATGATCAGGGTTCTGCTCTTTACTTCGTCAGGTACATCCATAAGTGCAAAGACCTTTAATAACAACAAAAGCGCCAGACCGGTAACGGCAAATGAGCCGATCCGACTGTCCCTCATAATGGCAAGAATTCTTTCCCGGTCTTTACCGCCGGCCAGGCCATCAACGGTATCGGCAAAACCATCGAGATGCAGGGCTCCCGCCAGAACGACCAGCGTCACAATTACCAGCACGTCTGCCAGAGAAGGGGGAAAGATAAGGATCAATAAGGACCTGACGCCTGCCAGTATCAAACCGATCACAAGGCCGATGATGGGAAACCAGACCATCGAGCGTCCCAGTTGTTCTTCCGTCATCTCATGATTTTTCGACACCCTTATGATGGTGAGAAACTGCAGCGCAGTTA
>CAYMYS010000128.1:0-6621 GCA_964394725.1 uncultured Syntrophaceae bacterium | reverse complement strand
CCTTGAATAGTTCTGAAAAGGGGAGAAAAGGGAAGGTTTATTCTTTGGGAGCAGGGGGCCGGAGGTTCAAATCCTCTCGCCCCGACCATTTTTTATCTTGCCATACGATTAGCATTCCAATGATCAGCAACCACCTTCTTAAAACCCTTTTTCAAAAAATAGTTCTTTCAGAAGACCATGTCCACCATAAAACGTGTGTAATTACTCATTATTTGCTTGACAGGCAGCGATAATTTTGAAATAATGTCAGAGAAATCATGACGATACATCACTACTTATTCATGTGAGGTGAACATGCTGCAGATTTTGAATCTATCGCAGGTATCCGTTTCATCAATGTGTGGTATATTGCACTTCAAAAACACCCTCCACCTCAACTGTTTCCTGGCGATTTCTAATTGGCTTAAAGTCTGCGTCGATGGATGACGATGAACAAGCACTGATAATATTAACAGTGTAGACTGACAGAGTCACGTAAAAGGGGGATTCGGATATGACGGGGAAACATGTCTTGGTAATCGAAGACGATGCATTAAACATGAAGCTCGTAAAAACCTTCTTGGCATGCAGCGGACTCGCGGTCTTGGAGGCAATCGATGCTGTAAGCGGCCTTCGCCTGGCACGCGAGCACAAGCCTGACCTTATTTTGATGGATATACGGCTGCCCGGAATGAACGGTTTGACTGCTACCCGGAAGATCAGGTCGGATAAAGCCCTCAAAGACATACCCGTTGTCGCACTGACCTCTCACGCATTGGATGGAGACGAAGAAAGGGCGCGACAAGCGGGGTGTAATGGATATATCGTCAAACCGCTGGATACACGCAGTTTTTTGGAGTCATTATCGGAATTCTTTGACACCACGACTCCATCATGCGGCAATCAGGAGGAACCCTGAAGATCACGGGTACAGGTTAGACATCCTGATGCCCGCTTAGTAGATAGTGCTGCTCTTTTCGAAACATCATGAAACAATAATAGTGCCGTGCAGCTTTTTATATAACTATCGGTTGCCGACTGTTGAGAGGTGCGTCGAGTGACACACCTATTCACAATGATGAGGCGGTAAGCGAAGGATGAAGTCCATTTTTAACCACATCGAGATTCTACACACTGTAAAAAATCGACATGACTTGGAATTGTACTACAACAAAATTGTCCTGAAAATCATACAGGTCATAGTTATTCCCCTTTTTACCTACCTTGTGTTCAATAATATCACCGGAGGTCTTTATCTCGTTGCGACTTTCGAAGTTGTTATGATAGTTGCACTGGCTGTCGCCTGCTTCATACCGAAAGTTGTGTCTAACTCAACGAGTGAGTTGAAAGTCTACCGATATTTCTTCAGATTCTCTCTTTTCGTCTTGGCAATTATATTAATTCACCTCATAGGCATAGAAGGGAAAGTAAATAGATTGGCATTTGCATATATCTATCCCATCGTAAGCATCTATGCACTTCATAATCGAGAGGGGATGGCGTGGACAGCTGTTTTTTATATATGCATGGCTTCACTTTTGTTTTTCAGCGGCGATTACAACATGCAATCTGAGTATTTCAGGGAATATGTAGAGGTATTCCTGTTGTCCTTTGCGCTGATTGTGATCTGCTCATTTCTCGGACACCGATATCTCTATGAAAGTCTTATCGAATTCATCGATATGAACGCTTTGTTAAAAGAATCGGAGAAACGGTATCGTCAGGCTTACGAAGAACTCACGGGCGAGATTGAATGTCATAACAAGACAGAAGAGGAACTGAGAAAAAGCGAAGAAAGATACCGGTTCCATTTCGAAAACGTATCTGATGTCATCTACACCATAGATAAGCAGTTCAGAATTCTCGAGATCTCCCCTTCTATCGAAAGACTTTCAGGATACACAGTCGATGAGTTGAAAGGAAAGGCCTTTCAAGATTTGAATCTTCTCTCGCCTGTTTCATTAAGACGGGCGGCATCGGACGTCATGAGAGTTTTTGCCGGAAAGAGCGTTGCTACGTCTGTATATACCTTTATTGCAAAGGACGGAACGGAACGAATCGGCGAGGTGAGTGGCGCCCCCCTGATGCAAGACGGAAAGGTGGTGGCCGTAGTGTCCGTAGGACGAGACATTACGGAACGAAAGCGTGCAGAGGAGGCGTTGCAAAAGGCGCGTGAAGAACTTGAGATGAAGGTTACACAAAGAACGGGTGACCTTACGCGTGCAAATAAACGACTTCAGGCTGAGATTGCGGAGCGCCACAGCATTCAGAAGGAATTAGTGGACTCAGAAAAACGATTCAGAATGTTATTCGAACAGGCGCCCGATGCCTACTATATTTTCGATTTAAAGGGTACCTTCATCGACGGCAACAGAGCGGCCGAAGGATTACTTGGCTATAAAAAAGAGGAACTTGTCGGGAAGAATATTCTTAAAATAAGACTATTGCCGGTGAAACAGCTCTTAAGTGCATCCCTGCTTCTAGCCCAAAATGCACATGGCAAGCCCACCGGTCCCAACGAATTTACCTTCCTGCGAAAGGACGGCAGAAAAGTGTTAACCGAAATGTCGACATACCCCGTCAAAACGGGAACAACCCTCCACAATCAATGCATCGTACGCGACATTACGGACAGGAAGCGCTCTGAAGCAACGCTTAAAAGGGCGAAAGCGGCTGCCGAGGCCGCCAGCAAAGCGAAGAGTCTTTTTCTTGCAAACATGAGCCACGAACTGCGAACACCACTTAATCATATAATCGGTTTTACCGAGCTAATTGTGGATAGGAACTACGGAGACTTGAACGAAGTGCAGGAAGAATATCTTAACGATGTCCTCGACAGTAGCAGACATCTCCTCTCGTTAATTAACGATATCCTCGATCTTTCCAAGGTGGAGGCAGGAAAGCAACCACTGACGCTGACTGATGTTCATATACAATCACTCTTGGAAAACAGTGTCGTCATGATCAGGGAAAAGGCTTTCAAACGGGGATTAAAGGTCTCGACAGCCTTGGACGGCATACCGGAAATCATCAGGGCTGACGAGCGCAAGATCAAGCAGATCATGTATAATCTCCTTTCAAATGCAGTGAAGTTTACTCCTGATGGCGGATCTGTTGCCATCAACGCACACAATTGTTCGGGAGACGAAGGCCCTGAAACTGTCGCAGCAATGGTCGATAAGGGCGAATCGAGCGACGGCCGGTGTTTCATAAAGATTGCCGTGCATGATACCGGCATTGGTTTGAAAAGGAAGGATCTCGATCGTATTTTCAAAACATTCGAACAGGGAGAAAATATTGCCAGTCGGAGCTATCAGGGAACTGGCCTGGGTCTTTCCCTGACGAAAAGCCTGGTTGAACTTCATGGCGGCAGTATCTGGGCCGAGAGCAAAGGACTGGGAAAGGGAAGTGCTTTTAATATCATACTACCATACAATCCATGACAGGTAATCGATTATGAAAAGCAAGAAAATATTGATCATCGATGATGAAGAGAAGAATATTAAACTCATGCAGGCCCTGCTAGGTGTGAAGGGGTATCAAACATATGGAGAAACAAACTCTAAAAATACCTTCAAACGGGTAAAAGATATCTTACCTGACCTCATTCTTCTGGATGTGATGATGCCGGGCATTGACGGCATAGAAATCTGCAGACGACTCAAACAGAGACAAGACACCAGAATAATTCCTGTTGTGATAATCACTGCGCTAAAGGACCATGAAGTTAAAATAAGGGCGATAGCTGCCGGGGCTGACGAGATTTTGAGAAAACCGGTTGACAAGTCTGAGCTATTTCTTCGTATCAAGTCACTACTTCAGATCAAGGCCTATCACGAAAAACTTATAAAGAGTAACAAAAAGTTGGCTTCAAAGGAAGAGGAACTGAGAAAACATCAGGAATATCTGGAAGAGACAGTAACTGAACGCACAAGAGAACTTAAAAACATAAACAAAGAACTCCGAAGGGAGATTACAAAGCATAAACACACAGTAGAGAAACTGAGGGAGAGTGAAGAGAAATTTAAGTCCATAACCGAATCCGCTCAGGACGCCGTTATCATGATAGATCATGAAGCAAATATATCCTATTGGAATGCTGCGGCGGAAACCATATTCGGGTATGAAACCGAGGAAATTCTTGGAAAAAAACTGCATATGCTTTTGATGCCGGAACGATATCACAACGCCTACAGCAAGGCCTTCTTAGAGTTTCGCGAAACAGGCACTGGAACAGTTGTAGGAAAGACAGTGGAACATGTGGCGCTACGAAAGGATGGAGCAGAGTTTCCCATTGAACTCTCTCTATCGGCAGTATGTCTCAAAGGAAAATGGAACGCCATCGGGATGATAAGAGACATATCAAAGCGGAAACAACTTGAAGCGCAACTTTTCCAGGCCCATAAGATGGAGGCCGTCGGCACCCTCGCAGGCGGTGTCGCACATGACTTTAACAACCTCCTCATGGGCATACAGGGGAATACCTCACTTATGTTGATTGATATGGAACGAAGCAATCCCTTCCATGGAAGACTCATGAATATAGAAAAATGTGTCAAGGACGGGGCAGCATTGATTAACCAGCTGTTGGGATTTGCACGAGCGGGAAAATACGAGGTCAAAACAACCGATCTCAATCAATTGATTGAAACAAGTATTGAAATGTTTGGTCGCACAAATAGAAAAATAAATATTCAGAAGCACTATGAAAAGGATATATCGCCCGTTGAAGTTGATCAAATACAGATAGAACAGGTACTTCTGAATCTTTACATTAATGCCGGACAGGCAATGCCGGAAGGGGGGACGCTGTCCATCGCGACAGAGAATGTCATTATTCCTGAGAAAAATGCCGTTGTATGTTCCCTCAGTCCGGGACGGTATGTACAGGTATCCGTTGCCGATACGGGAATCGGGATGGACAGCGAAATACTGGGGAAGATATTTGATCCTTTTTTCACTACTAAGGAGATAGGACAGGGTACCGGATTGGGGCTCACGTTGGCCTATGGCATTGCCAATGGTCATGGCGGCAGCATCGCCGTCTCCAGCAAAGAGGGGATGGGAACACGTTTTAATCTTTATCTCCCCGTATCCGGCGGAGAGGTTGAGAAACTGACGTATTCGGGAAACGATATTATGACCGGTTCGGAAACGATTCTCTTTATCGACGATGAGGATCTCGTCATCGATATTGGCAGAGAACTTCTGCAGAGATTGGGATATCGCGTGATAACGGCACAAGGCGGAAGAGAGGCAATTGACACATATAGTGCACAATATCAAGATATAGATATGGTAATTATGGACATGATAATGCCTGAAATGAGCGGTGATGAGACCTTTGATAGATTGATGGCAATAGAACCATGTGCCCAGATTCTGCTTTCGAGTGGGTATGGTATTGATGGCAAGGCGTCGCAGATCATAGAAAGAGGTTGCCGAGGATTTATACAAAAACCCTTTGATATTTATGCATTATCAAAAAAGATTCGTGACGTTCTTGATCATGCTGTGTAATGTCGGGATTCAAGTCTTTTCGGGGCTCATTCCCCACAATTTCTTGCGGCGAGCTTCAATGAGTTAGTCTGTTTTTAGGCACATGCTATGCTCGCTGTTGTTAAACGTTGCCATTGAAAGGTTACCGATTATACCCTGCCGCAGCCATTTCTTTTAGACTGCGAAGCACAAAACCTCTGTGCCATAAAGAGGGCGCATATCGACTTTGCATCCATAATCCTGCCGTCGAGGATCATGGTAATGGCATCGTCGAAGCGTACTTTCTCGACATGCAAGATTTCATCTGCATCGAGATTCTGTTCGGTTTTTTCGAGATCCATGGCGAGAAAGAGGTGAACGCGCTTATTGGAATGTCCGGGAATAGGAATGATTTTTCCCAAGTCATGCCATGTGGCGGCTCTATATCCCGTTTCTTCGGGCAACTCACGCATCGCGCATTCGAGGGGTTTTTCACCGGCATTGAAGGTTCCCGCCGGAATTTCCCAGATATCTCCACCGATGGCGTGTCTGTACTGTCTGATGAGAAGAACGGTTTCTCTGTCCGGAAGGGGGACTATGGCCGAGGCACCGGGGAAAACCAAAATATCATATTCCGTTCTGACACCATTTCCGAGGGTGACCCTTTCGTGATTCAGTTGTAGTTCCTTTCCCTTAAAAATCTCCTCGCATGAATCTATTGTAACTGCCATTGTAATTCCTTTCTCAGATAGTTTGTTGCATACATATATCCCCTTTTACAAATCTCTGCCAGTGTGAAAAATTTCATATTTTCGCCATCGCTTTTTCTCTGTAGCCCGAGGTCTATCAATCGTCCATCTCTATTCGAATGGATTGATTGGCAAGCAGCGGGGTATCAAAATGAGTGTTTTGTCGTTTCTATGGCAGCAAGCTGCAGGGAATAAAACCTACAGATATCGCATCGCACTTAAAGTGATTAGAGTAATCCGTGTAATCTGCGTAATCTGTGGATTAAAAGGGAAGGGGAAATTTCTTTTTGAGAAGGTCGAGGGGTTGTTTTGTGCCAACCGACTTTTCTTCCGGAGCTGTGCCTGCAAGGGACATTCTTCCTGATAATTGGCCCATTATTGTATCTTCCAGCGAATCGGTATCTCTGATGGAATC
>CAYMYS010000127.1:5087-6759 GCA_964394725.1 uncultured Syntrophaceae bacterium | reverse complement strand
AGACGCGGGCCGTCCCTGTATTGACCTTCATGTCGGGCGCTACGCCGGATTGTTTTACCACACAACCGTCGGGTGCCAGATTCCCCCTCAGGATCGCGATGCCGCCTTCCTTGCTGTAGGGATCTTCGACGGACCGTATCACCGTGCTGTTTTTGATACGGGCATCCTGCATGTTTTCCCCCACTGTCTTTCCCGTAACGGTCATTGCCCCGGTGGCGATGACTCCCAATTTGCTCACTTCCCGCATCACGGCCTGGATGCCGCCCGCCTCATCGAGGTCTTCAAGATGATAGGGACCGGCAGGGCTCAGGTAACAGATGTTGGCAGTTTTGTGGCTGATATCATCAAAGAGGGCAAGATCCAGTGTGATGCCCGCTTCGTGTGCAATGGCGGGAATGTGAAGGACCGTGTTAGTCGAACAGCCGAGGGCCATATCTATGGCGATGGCATTCTTGAATGCGTCCAGAGTTGCTATGTCACGGGGTTTAATGTCGTGACGCACCAGTTCCATGACCTGGATGCCCGCCTCTTTCGCCAGGCGATGTCTGGCAGCGAGGATCGCCGGGATTGTTCCATTTCCGGGGAGTCCGAGACCTAAAGCCTCGGTGACACAGTTCATGGAATTTGCTGTAAACATGCCGGAACAGGAACCGCATCCGGGGCAGGCGCTATCTTCCAAATCCTTCAGCTCTCCCTCCGTCATGGTGCCCGACTTTACCTTTCCCACACCTTCGAAGACAGAGATCAGATCGACTGCTTGGCCGTTGTGTCTTCCTGCAAGCATGGGCCCGCCGCTGATTACCATGGTGGGTATGTTGAGACGCAGTGCGGCCATCAGCATGCCGGGGACGATCTTGTCGCAGTTTGTTACCATGACGAGTCCATCAAAGGGATGTGCCGTTGCCATAATCTCTATGGAATCGGCAATAAGCTCCCTGCTGGCGAGGGAGTATTTCATTCCCTTGTGCCCCATGGCGATTCCGTCACATACGCCGATGACGGGAAAGGTTACGGGAGTTCCACCGGCAAGGCGAATACCTGCCTTGACATCCTCTGTGATTGTGTCGAGGTGAATATGCCCGGGGATTATCTCGTTTGCCGAATTGACGACGCCGATCATCGGCCTGGAGAGCTCTTCGTCGGTGTAACCCATGGCCTTAAATAGAGATCGATGGGGCGCTCTCTCCAGCTCCTTCTTCATCAAATCGCTTCTCATGTTTTCACCTCATTATTTTTTTCTGTTCTCCGGTCTCAGTGCACGCAGAACAGTTCCTGCCTGCCACATTTCCATGTTCCTTATTGCCGCCAGTTCTACATCCAGCTTTTCCCTGTAGTCGGCAGCGCTGTTTACTCTGAGTACGACCTCAGTTTCCTTGCCCGATTTGACACTTTCATAGAGGTCGTCGAATACGGGAACAACGGCGTCGCGGAATCTGTCTTTCCAGTCGAGTGCCCCCCTCTGTGCCGTCGTGCTGCAGTTTGCATACATCCAGTCCATGCCGTTTTCCGCGACAAGCCTGATCAGGCTCTGCGTCAACTCTTCCACTGTTTCGTTGAAAGATTCACTGGGGCTGTGTCCGTTTGCTCTGAGGCAGTTGTACTGGGCCTCCATGACGCCTGCCAGGGCTCCCATGAGTATGCCGCGCTCTCCCGTGAGATCGCTGTATACTTC
>CAYMYS010000127.1:0-4987 GCA_964394725.1 uncultured Syntrophaceae bacterium | reverse complement strand
TAAAATTTATCTTCGCCAGAATCATTTCCCGTTGAACAGACTTTTTTATCTTTAAATAGGAGACATCGCGTACGTCTACGATTTTCGTGAGCTGATTTCTTATTTTTGTAACGGTCGCCCTGTCGCCCGTTGTGACGATTGTAATCTTTGTGACGTTAGGATTCAATGTTATATTTGCACTGATATTCTCTATATTGAACCCCCGTCCACTGAAGGTACCTGCAATTCTGGCAAGAACGTCAGGTTTGTTGTCTACCAGAAGTGTTAGCGTTCGATCCTTCTCGGCCATTCCCTAATTTCCTTTCCTCTGTTATCGTAATTCTTCTCTGTTGATTATTGTTTCAACAAGCGGTGCCCCCGGTTTTACCATGGGAAAGACATTCTCTTCCCGCTCGACAACAAAATCCATAATCGTCGGGAGAGGAGACGCAAGGCCCTCTCTCAGCGTGGGCTCTATCTCCTCGGGTTTAGTGGCCCGCAATCCGAGAGCGCCGTATGCCTCTGCCAGTTTAACAAAATCCGGTGAATTTTTGATATCCGTGTGGGAGTAGCGTTTACCGTAGAAGAATTCCTGCCACTGCCGAACCATACCGAGATATCCATTATTAAGTATCACGATCTTGACGGGAAGCTTGTAATTAACCGCTGTTGCAAGCTCCTGAATATTCATCTGTATACTGCCGTCTCCCGCTATGTCAACAACTGTTTTTTCGGGGAAGGCAACCTGTGCTCCAATGGCGGCGGGAAATCCAAAGCCCATAGTTCCCAGGCCGCCGGGAGACATGAAGGTGTTTGGATGATCGAAGTGATAAAATTGTGCTGCCCACATCTGGTTTTGACCCACTTCGGTTGCTATGATTGCATTTCCTTCCGTCAGTTTATACAGCTTTTCGACAACGCACTGGGGTTTGATTGTGTCACTATCGCAGTAGGAGAGCGGTGCATAGGCCTTCCATTCCCCGATTTGATCTATCCATTTTTTCCGTTCTTCTCCGGGGATGGTGAAACCATTTTCGTCAAGCAGTTTGTTCAGGTGCACCAGGGCAGTCTTGCAGTCGCTTTCAATGGGGATATCGACATGCACATTTTTATTGATCGATGCGGCATCTATGTCGATCTGGATCAGGCTGGCCTTTGGGGCGAAATTCGCAATTTTCCCCGTTATGCGGTCCGAGAAGCGGGTTCCCATAGTTATCAGGAGATCGCAGTTTGATATCGCCATGTTCGCATAGTATGTGCCATGCATGCCCATCATTCCGAGCCATAAGGGATCCGTACCCGGAAATCCTCCGATTCCCATGAGAGTAGTTGCCACGGGGACTTTTACCTTTTTGACGAATTGGTGCATATCCTCCGACGCATTTCCCAGGATTACACCTCCACCGGTGAGGATGACAGGTTTTTTTGCCTTTACTATCATTGCCAGCGCCTCTTTGAGGGCTTCCTTGTCGAGAGGCTTTGTCCTGTCATTCGATTTCGGTTTTGCGGCAATGGCTTTGTCCTCTTCAATCTGTGACTGAATGACATCCTTGGGCAGATCAATAAGGACTGGTCCCGGGCGTCCAGAGCGGGCAATAAAAAAGGCTTGTCTGATCGTTTCCGAGAGATCTTCTAGTTTTCTCACCAGGAAGTTGTGTTTTGTGCAGGGCCTTGTTATGCCCATTATGTCGGCCTCCTGGAATGCATCGCTCCCGATGAAGGGGGTTGGTACCTGTCCCGTCAATATGACCATGGGAATAGAATCGGAATAGGCCGTTGCAATGCCCGTGACCGTATTGGTGGCCCCCGGTCCCGAGGTAACGAGGCATACACCCACTTTGCCCGATGTCCGGGCATAGCCGTCGGCGGCATGGGCTGCACCCTGCTCGTGTCGGACCAGGATGTGGTTGATGTCCGATCTGTACAGCTCGTCGTAGATATCGAGTACAGACCCGCCGGGGTATCCGAATATCGTGTCAACCCCTTCTACTTTTAATGTCTTGATGAGAACCTGAGATCCCGTTAACTTCATCTAAATAACCTCTTTGTTGTTTTAAATAAAAAAAACCGCTACCAGGCTTGGTAACGGTTTTTGTGTCGATATGTTAAAAAGATCAAACCATCACCCAGCCCCCATGCAGATGAGGATAATTATGTCAATAATTATGACGATGCCGGTGACCTTTTTGTTGAATGCCTGTAACATTTCTTTACAGTTCCTTATATTTGTAGTGATCACTAGCAGTTGTCCGTCATATTGTCAAGAAAAAAATGTTCTGTCATCACACATTCTCCTGAACGGTCATGAAGATAGTGTGATGTTGCTTACTACCTTGCCTGCGGCAGAGAGGTCATTGTTCGTTGTTCCCCTTTTTCTTCTGTCGTAATGCGATCACTCCCGTTCTGGCAAGTTCTTCTATGCCCATGGGCTCAAAGTATTTGAGTATGGTCTGCGTTTCTCCTCTATTTGCCACGTTTTCAATAATACAGTAATCTTCCCTGATAGAGACAATCTTACAGCCGAACATCTCTATGGCCTGCATGATGTCCTTGCGGGTTTCACTGGTTATATCTATTCCCAGCAGAATCATTTCCCTCTGAATAGACTGTACCTGCCTCAGTTCGGTGACTTCAATGACATCGACGAGCCGGTCAAGCTGCTTCTTTATCTTTTCGGTAAAATCAGCATCGGCACCGCTGACGAGGGTGATCCTGGAAATTTTGGGATTTGTCGTTACTGCGACACAGAGGCTTTCTATGTTGTAGCCTAATCTTCCGAAGACACCGGCAACGCGGGAGAGAACCCCCGATCTGTTGCGGACCAGTATTGATATGACATGTACTTCATCTTCCATCTCTACGATATTCCTCCTTCTTTGTTATTCCGGCCTTCCGTATATCATTTCTATATTCGATCCTCCCTGCGGTATAATGGGGAAGACGTAATTGTTTGGATCAACGGCCACTTCCAAAAGATAGGGACCTCGTTCCCGGTGCATCTTTTCAATCCCGGCAACTGCATTATCGAGTGAAACCTTCTCAGCCGGGATGCCGAATCCCAGTGCAACGGCCGTGATGTCCGTTTTATCGCCCAGTTCACAGGCATTGAAACGAGAATTGTAAAAGAGATCCTGAACCTGTCGAATCATACCGAGGTGATGATTGTTGAAAACTATAATTTTTACGGGAATGTTGTAGTAGCTGATCGTTGCCAGTTCCTGTATGTTCATGAAGAATCCGCCATCGCCGCAGAAAGCGATTACTGCACGGTCGGGGCTTCCTACCTTTGCACCCATTGCCGCAGGGAGGCTGAATCCCATGGTTCCCATGCCGCCGCTGGTGATAAGCCCGCGAGGTGTATTGCTCTGCCACGAATGGAGGGTCCATATCTGATTGAGACCGACATCTGCAACGGCTATTGCGTCTTCACCCATGATCTCCTGTACTTTTCTGATGAATTGTGCCACCTGTCCGAAACCATTTGACAGGTGTTTTTCCTCTATCTTCGATCTGTCCTTCTCAATTCTTTCAAGCCATTGGCTCCTCTTTTTCTTTTTCACCAGAGGGGTGAGTTCCTTCACTGCCTCAGAAATATCGGCGACTAAAGCGATATCGGATTTTATATTCTTTCCTATGGATGTGGCATCGATGTCTATCTGGGCTATGGTGGCAAGGGGGGCAAACTGCTCTATTTTTGAGGTGCTTCGATCACTGAATCTGGTCCCCACAGCAAGGATAAAATCGGCCTGGTGTACCGACCGGTTGGCCAGTTCGCTTCCATGGGTTCCGATGAATCCCAGATTGAAGCTATTGGAAGAATGAACGGAGCCTATGCCCATCATGGTTGTGACGAAGGGTATCGATCCCTGTTCTATCAACTCGCTCACGGGGATGCATGCGTCGGCCAGTTTAATTCCCCCTCCGATCATGATTACGGGTCTTTCCGCCTCGTTGAGATAGCGGGAAATCTCCCGTACCTTGGCAGCTATTTCTTTGTCATTGGCTGTTTTCTTCTGCGCAAATGGGGACTTCTTCTTAACCGAGCTTTGGCACCGTCCGGTTATCACGTTGATTGGAAGGTCGACCAGCACCGGTCCCGGTCTGCCGCTCCGTGCAATTTCCATGGCCTCTTCCAGTGTAGATGCCAGCTTTTCGACCCTGTTTACAAGGAAACTGTGCTTTGTTATCGGCATTGTAATGCCGATAATATCCGTTTCCTGGAAGGCGTCGCTCCCCAGAAGATCTGTCGTTACCTGGGCCGTGAGTGCCACTAATGGCGTCGAATCCATGTAGGCCGTTGCGATTCCCGTAACCATATTTGTCGCTCCGGGACCCGCTGTGGAGAGACATACTCCAACCTTGCCCGTAGCCCTGGCATATCCATCGGCTGCATGTGCCGCCCCCTGCTCGTGTCGCACAAGGTAATGTTCTATGGGGCTGTCGGCTATACGATCAAAAATAGGAAGGCTGTTCGTTCCCGGATAACCAAAAATCACTTCGACCCCTTCCTTCGCTAAGGTCTCTAAAATTATATCGGCTCCTGTTTTTTCCATCTTTCCCTCTTATCGTTCCTTATTGTAATAAAAAGGCCGCTAACTCTTGTGAGCTGCGGCCTTTTAAATAAAAAAAGCCGCAGGCTTTGGGGCCCGCGGCTCGAATACCTATTTTATCAGCATGATCGAGCGGCGGTCCCCGTAGGTACTACGACGACCAAGCTTACCAATACCAATACGACCAAAAGCTGATGAATCATTATTTAATCCTTACTAATGAATTAAGGTACCTATGTAATAGAAATGATATTTTGTCAAGAAATATTTTATTTTTTCTCAGTTTACTGATTTGTTGACATTTTATACATATGCAATCTGGTATTTAGCAAGTAAAAGTGGTATGAATTTTTCCACTCAGGCGGATTATTCTTTATCAATACACCAATAATTGGATAGTTATACTATTCAGTGAGTGAGGGAAAACGTGAGAATTGACTGGTGGCTTGCAGGAATCT
>CAYMYS010000126.1:0-6829 GCA_964394725.1 uncultured Syntrophaceae bacterium | reverse complement strand
TGTCGCCATTGTATAATCTCCCGAAAAGCAGTGCAGCACACCCCGCAGGTTTCCCTTCCGTTTCTCCAGTATTTCGAAGGTTTCTCTGTGGGCCTCCCTGCTGTGTATGACGACGGGGAGATTCAGTTCACGGGCGACGTCGAGCTGTTCTTCGAACCGCTTGATCTGTACGTCGCGGGGGGATCTGTTTCTGAAGAAATCGAGGCCGATTTCACCGTAGGCGACGACCTTCTTGTGTGCCGCCAGTTTTTTGAGGCTGTCGTATGTTGTGGGATCGATGCTCTCGGCATCGTGGGGGTGTATACCGACGGTGGCATAGATGGCGTCATGGCTTTTCGCCAGGGCAATTGCCTTTTCGCTGTCTTCGAGGGTTATTCCCACGGCGATGATGGCATCGATGCCGTTTTCCCGTGCCCTTTTTATGACTTCGTCTCTGTCTCCATCAAATTCGCTCATCTGAAGATGCGCATGGGTGTCAATCAGCATAGTTTCTCCAATACATTATATTAATCTCTCAGGCGGGGATCGAGGGAATCGCGTATTCCTTCACCGAGCAGGTTATATCCCAGCACAGTAATCAGGATGGCAAGACCGGGATAGAGTGAAAGCCACCAGGCGATATCTATATTATCCTTGCCTGCCGTGAGAATATTCCCCCAGCTCGGCGTAGGTGGCTGTACTCCGATTCCCAGAAAACTGAGTGCCGACTCAGTCAGGATTGCCCCGGCGACTCCCAGTGTGGCGGCTACCAGGACGGAGGCCATGGCGTTGGGAAGGATGTGTGAGAATATAATTCGAAAATCGCTGACGCCGACGACCTTTGCGGCCTGGACAAAGTCGCGCTCCTTCAGTGATATGAAATCGGCCCGCACCAGACGGGTGATCCCCATCCAACTCGTCAGTCCTATGACTATCATGATGTTCCATATAGATGGTTCCAGGATGGCGATGACGGCCAGGATGAGAAAGAAGGAGGGGAAACAGAGCATGATGTCGACAAAGCGCATGATGATTGCATCTACCCATCTCCCATAATATCCCGCCAGGGCGCCCAGTATGGCTCCGATAAGGATAGAAAGTCCCGTGGCCACGAATCCCACTTTCAGTGATATTCGTGAACCCCATATCATACGGCTGAAAATGTCGCGCCCCAGTTGATCCGTTCCGAATATATGCATGCCCGATGGCGCCGAGAGGACTTTCTTGAGATTGATCGTGCTGGGATCGTGGGGAGCAATCCATGGGGCGAGCATGGAAATAACGAAGAGAAAGATTACCACCACGCTCCCGGCGACGGCCATCTTGTTTCTCAGAAATCTGTACCAGAAATCACTTTTCATTATATTACGATACCCTTATTCTCGGATCGACGACGGCGTAAGATACATCGGCAATAAGATTGCCCAGGAGTGTCAGTACTGCGCCTATAAAGAGTACGCCCATAACCAGGGGATAGTCTCTCGACATGACGGACATGTAGAAAAGTTGCCCCATGCCGGGGATTGCGTAGATTGTTTCAAATATTACACTCCCCCCGATAAGTCCGGGTATGGATAGTCCCAGGATCGTTATGACCGGCAGGAGTGCGTTTCTCAGGGCGTGTTTGTATATGACGACCCGTTCGCTCAATCCCTTGGCCCGTGCCGTGGTTATATAATCCTGCCGTATCACCTCGAGCATATTCGCCCTCATGTACCTGGAAAGTCCTGCCAGGCCGCCGAAGGCGGAAAGGATGACGGGCATTATGAGATGCTTGATCAGATCCCAGAGGGCACTCAAAGGGGGCAGATATTCGTAATTGAGCGATCGAATCCCCGAAATGGGGAGCCAGTCAAGTCTGACACCGAAGAAAATCATCAGGAGGAGTGCAAGCCAGAATGTGGGAACGGCGAAACCGACAAAGACAAAGACGCTGGTGGCCTTGTCAAAAAAAGAATCCTGTCGAACCGCCGAGAGTACCCCTATGGGAATGGCCACAACCATGATGAGTATCATGGAGAGGACATTGATGGCGATGGTGATGGGAAGTCGTTCAACTATTTTATCTAAAACGGGCCGCTGATCCGACGAGAAGGAATTGCCGAAGTCGAGGACGGCAAGCTTTTTAATCCACATAAAGTATTGTTGATACAGTGGTTTATCCAGGTTGTAGATGGATTGCAGCCGTTCCTTTGCCTCCAGTGACACCTTGGGATTGAGGTTCGTCTGCAAATCGGTGGGGGACCCGGGCGCCAGATGAATGACGGTGAAGCATATGATAGTGATACCGATCAATAGCGGTATCATGAAGAGTAATCTCTTTGCAGTATATCTGAGCAAAAGTTGTCTCCAGAAGGCCAGCCCCTAGTTATCCAGATATTGAATCAGTTTCATCTTTTTGATGTTTTTAAGCGTGTGCCGGAAAGCCTCTTCAGTGTGAGGCTCCAGCGTAATTATGGGCCTGATTCCCCTTTTCGTCAAGATCTTTAAAAAGTCATGAAAGGGAAAGGTGCCGTCACCGACGGGGCTGTGGGAATCGGCGCTTCCATCATTATCGTGGAGGTGAACTTCTCCTATGCGATGTCCGATCTTTTCTATCCATTCTTCCATGGGTGTTGTGGAAAAGGTGTTGCAGTGTCCTGTGTCGAAGCAGTAGCCTATCTGCGGCACATCCCTGAAAGCATCGAGAAGAAGCGCGGGGTAGGCGGGGCTTTCTTCGTAGACATTTTCCAGTGCGATGATGGCATCAAGATCGGCGGCGATATCAATGAAGCGACTCCACGTATCTATGCTGTTTTCCAGCCACTGTTCTTCGAGGTTAATGTAGTATTTTTCCTCGAAGTTTGTATGGCAGACCATTGATCGTGGTTTGAAAAGGGGTGCAAGATCGAAGAACTGTTTCAGCCGTTCGATGGAGGCATCTCTCACTTTGGCGTCGGCCGCCCCGGGTCTCAAGTCGAAGAAGGGGGCGTGCATCGTGACTGTGAGACCGGCACCTGTGATCCTGTCGGCGATATTCCTGAATTCGTCCCTCGTGAATTTATCTAAAACGAAACAGTTGAAACCGATTTCGGGATTGATTCGTTTTTCCAGAACCAAGGGAAGGTAACGATCAACCAGTAGCTGGAAGGGCATATTAATTTGAACTCTGTCTATAATGTCACGCATTTTCACTCCGCTTTGTGTTATATTTTGGATAAAGGTTCCGAAGCATCTAAAAAGCAATCATATTGATATTGGCTATTCAGTGCCATTTATCATATACTGTCCCTTTTAACAATGACTTGCATGAATTTTGAATTTTCTTCTTGACAATCGAAAATGCTTCCTGCTAGTTATGATCCCTTCTTAAGGCAATGCCGGGCCGTTAGCTCAGTTGGTAGAGCAGCGGATTTTTAATCCGTTGGTCACGAGTTCAAGTCTCGTACGGCCCACCATATATGCCCGCAGTGTAAAATCTGCGGGCTTTTTTTTGCCCCTAATCCCGGTCTCTCTTCTTTTGCTTTATCGTCAGCATGAGGACAGAAACGATGAGGAGCATTATCAGACTGAACTGCCATGCGTGGGTGTAGGTTCCGAAGTAGTCGTAAATCAATCCACCGATCAGCGGTCCCATGCCTCCGCCGATACCGGTAGCAAAAAAGATGAGTATGCCGAGCACGGTTCCGAGGATTCTCCTGCCGAATCTGTCGCATGCTAATGCTGGCATGGCGGACGAGCCTGACCCATAACCAAAGCCGAAAATGAGAGAGCATATGTAGAGACCGGCGACGGAACTGACATTGAGGAGAATGAGCATACCAACTGCCTCTACCAACAATCCCAGTGCAGCCGAATATTTGGGGTCCTTAAAAACATCACACAACCAGCCGAAGAAAAATCTTCCGAAGATGCTGCCCATGCCGATTAATCCCAGTGACGATGCGGCGGCAATTTTTTCAATATGTATATTGATGGCATAACCTACCTGGTGAATAAAGGTCATCATCTCTACCATGATTCCCATGCTGAAGCAGAAGGTCATAATCCAGAAGGCAGGAGTTTTCAGCACAGATGAAAGAGGGATCTCACTTTCATTATTGATGGGAGTATCATCCCGTTGCACTGTGGTTCCCGGATCGTCTCCATCGGGAAGGAGGCCGTAATCTTCGGGAATGGTTTTTCTCATGAGGATCTGTGCAGAGAGGGTACAGATGACGAGGAGCATAATGCCGAAAACCACAAAGCCCTGAGTCCAGTGATAGTTTTTAATTATATAGCCGGCAATGGGTGACATGAGCATCGTACCGAAGCCTATGCCCGTCATGGCGAGACCGACGGCGATTCCTTTTTTCTGGATAAACCATTTTCCAACGGAGGCCCCTGAGACGACAAATCCTGTGCATGCCGCTCCAATGCCGCAGAGGACGCCGTAGGAGAGATAGAACTGGATGGGGGTTGTTGCCATGCTTGTAAGGAAGAATCCCAGGGCACCGATGGTGCCTCCGAAGGTAATAATCCATTTCGGTGAAAACCTGTCAACAATGCGACCACTCAACATGCTTCCCGCGGCATACATCAAGACGTTGATCGATGCCCCTAGGGATATGATCGACATGGGCCAACCATACTCGGCAAACATGGGTCTTACAAAGACGCCGAAAGAATATTTGGTGCCATAGGTAATAGCCAGCATTAAGAAGGCGCCGAGAACAATATACCAGCCCCAGAATGTATTCTTTTTATTAGTCACTCTTTTACTTTCTTATGTGCAGGAATATAGATTGTTTTCATCCGGCCGGTCGCGGCGAGAAGCAGATGGCTCCAGCCTGATACTGGTTTTCTGGATGTACTTTACCCTTTAGATGAATTGTGCTATTTATGACTAAGTTGCGGGTATGTCAAGAAAAATAGGGTGTAAAAGAAATGCAGACTTCGAAATACTACAATAAATCCGTGAGGAAAAGACCAAAGCATTACTACGGCCGGCGGGGCAAACAACGGAAGGATGCTGTACGATATGTGCGTATGAGGCGGGAGGCCGAACCCGTTCTCAGTGAAATATTCGAGCGGATAGGGAGACCGGTATCCATCCCCTTCAGGCCCGACCCCTTTCAACTGGAGGCGTTGGCGAGCATAGAGGAAAATGATTGCCTCGTAACGGCCCCCACGGGCGCCGGAAAGACGTGGATTGCGGAAAAGGCGATAGGCAATGTCTTGAAGAAGGGTGGACATTGCTGGTACGCGTCGCCCCTCAAGGCGTTGACAAACTCTAAATGGATTGAATTCGGAGAGATATTCGGGCCGGATAAAATCGGTATATTGACGGGGGATATGAAGGAAAACGCCGAGGCCCCCGTTATCGTCGGAACGACGGAAATATTGAGAAACCAGCTCTATGATGCCATGCGGAGGGGCGAAGATCTTGACTTTGATCTGGTGATCCTCGACGAAGCCCACTATCTTGGCGATAGTGACCGGGGTGTAGTCTGGGAAGAGGTTATGATCTACCTGCCGGCGAGGGTCAATCTCCTGCTTCTCTCGGCAACTGTGGGAAACAGCAGGGAAATTGCCCAGTGGCTCGGTACGATCAGACAGAAACAATGTACCGTCGTAGAGGAAAAGAATAGGCCGGTACCACTCTATCCCCTCTTTATGCACCCCGAGGGCCGCATCATGCCCCTTTTGAACAGGAAGCGACTCTATGAAAAGATCGCTGCCAGCCTTCCAAAGAATGGATTGGACGGTTCCAGAAACCAGCCATATCCCTTCGGCGATCTCATCTCTATACTGCGGAAATTCAAACTGCTCCCGGCAATCTTCTTTCTTAAATCGAGAGAGGAATGCAACCGTGCCGTTGCTTCATGTCCGACTGTGTCAGAGCGTGAAGATGATGAGAGCTTCAGAAATGACATGGATGACGTTTTGACCCGTGCCCCCTATATGGAAAATCACAAACAACTGCATAGTCTCCATAATTCGCGGGTTGGGGCTCATCACGGCGGCCAGTTTCCTGCATGGAAACTCATCGTCGAAACTATGATGAAAAAGAGACACCTCGACGCGGTATTCGCCACATCGACAGTTGCGGCGGGGGTGAATTTCCCGGCGCGTACCGTCGTCATGTTCAATTCCGACAGATTCAACGGGCGTGAATTTATTTCCCTCGATGCCACCGAATTTCATCAAATGACGGGGAGGGCGGGCAGAAGGGGTATTGATAAGATCGGATTCATGCTTGTTTTCCCGGGGAAATTCATGAATGTGACGCACGTGAAGAATCTCAACTTCCAGAAGGCGGAAAAGATAGAGAGCCAGCTCAGGAATGACTTTACCATGGCTCTGAACATACTCCTTTCTCACAGACCGGTTGAGGTGAGGGACATCTTTGACAGATCATTTGCCGAGTTTCAGGTCAAAAATGGGGGAGGAGTCGGGAAACATGGCCTGTGGAGGGATTTTAACAAGCATCTCGCTTTCTTGAGGTCGGAGGGTTTTGTACAGGAAGATGGCATACTGACGGAGGAGGGTGTTTGGACATCACAATTGAGGCTCGATCAGCCCCTTCTTATCGCCGAATGCCTGAGAAATGGCGATTTTCCAGAGGACGAGGCCCTCCTGGCTGCTGTGGTGGCACCCTTTGTCAGTGACAGCGACCAGGACATTCCCATACACAGGGGAATGATTCCCAAAAAATTGAAAAACGCCAGCAGTCGGGTATTTAAACGGGTGGAATCCATGTCAAAACGGATGAAACGGGCGGGATTCAAAACAACGTCCCTTTCGTTCTGGCCCTCTGTCGCTCTTTACGACTGGGCGATTGGAAGAGAATGGGAGGAGATAATCGGTACATTGAATGTTGCCGATGGCG
>CAYMYS010000125.1:0-7193 GCA_964394725.1 uncultured Syntrophaceae bacterium | reverse complement strand
TCGCACATGGACAGATTTTGTTATGGCCCATGATAGATATAAGACCAACGGATATAACGGCGTAGGATTTGTTCTGACCAAAGATGACTTATTTGTGGGGATTGACCTTGATGATTGCAGAGACTCCCAAATCGGAAAGGTAGCGGCATGGGCACGGAAGATATTTGCCCAACTCAACAGTTATACCGAGGTTTCACCTTCGGGGTCGGGTATTAGAATTTTCGTGTATGCTAAGTTGCCACCGAATGGGCGCAAGAAAGATAAATTTGAGATTTATGAGAACGGTCGATATTTAACCATAACGGGTAATCATATATCAGGAACGCCGTTAACCATCGAAGATCGACAAACCGAAATCAACAAACTGCATGGGAAAATCTTCAAATCGAAAGACCCGATCATACCGCATAAGCGGGTCAATCACACTTTGGATGTTCATACTCTTTTGCAGAAAGCTTTCAATTCAAAAAATGGGCAGAAGATACAAAAATTATATCAGGGAGATTGGTCTGACTACCCGTCACAATCAGAGTCAGATCAGGCATTGTGTTGTCATTTGGCATTCTGGCTGAATCGTGATCCAGAATGTATCAACAAAGCCTTTATGGAATCGACTCTTTATCGGAAGAAATGGGATGAAGTACACTATGCCGATGGGCGCACCTATGGCCAGGTAACGATTGAAAATGCGATAGATGTTACAGTGGCAACGTATCAGGATGCACCCGGGGGGGCTAATCCTGAGGAATCAGTCCCAAATAAAATTGTCCTGATGACTAAGTTTTCTCCGAGACCTTTTACCAATGACCTCCTTCAAAAATACAAGGTATTATACGATCAGTACAAGCGATTTTGGATTTTCGATCGTGGTTCTGGATTGTGGAATGAAAACGCAGAGATAATCTTGGAGGCTGAATTAAGAAAAAATTTATTAGGTGCTGAACTTTTAAAGAGAAACTATGTAGAAGAAATTCTTGCTGATGTTAGGAGTATGGTTTTTACAAAAAATAAAGCGCAGGAACCACCGCCAGAGCTCATCCCGTTTAATGACATCATCTATGACCTTCGAAATGATAAAGTGCTAGGAGGCTGTCCGAGAATAGCTTTTTTGTGAAATATGCACTCGTAACCCATTGATATTATTGCCCCTGAATTCACCAAAATGACAAATATTTGAGTTCTCGGACAGCCTCCTAGCTTACACCGCAGATCATTTCTTTACAGCTAAATTGGCTACAAAATATAACATGGACGCTAGTTGTCCTTTCATTGATAAAATCTTCTCTCAATTGGTAGATGACCCCACTCATCTTTACGAGCTGGCAGCTTATTGCTTATACCGTGCGTATCCTTATCAAAAATGGTTTTTCCTGTATGGTACTGGTGGAAACGGGAAAACAGTTTACTCTGTCATTTTGGAGCGGCTATTGGGCAAGGAAAACATTGCTTCAATAACACCGCATCACTTTCATGATAACAGGTTTGCTGCTGCCGACTTGTATGGAAAGTTTGCAAATCTTGCCGGGGAAACCCAATATAAAATGTTGGAAAATACGGAGATTTTAAAACAGCTTGTGGGTAGTGATCTCCTGCGGGCTGAAAGAAAATACCGCAATCCCTTTCATTTTACTAATTTTTCAAAAATGATTTTCAGTACAAATGAGTTGCCTAAAACCAAAGACAAAACAACGGCGTTTTACCGCCGATTAAGCTTGATTGAATTTCCTAACAAATTCGAAGGCACACAGAGACAAGACCTGCTTCTATTACAAAAGATAACCGTGAGAGAAATCGAAGGGTTGGCGTTTAAATGTCTTGGATACCTGAAATGTTTACATGCCCGAGGCTTCTTTTTCAAAAATGATCACGCAACGGACGATCTTGCGCGGAAGTACGAAGAACTAACGAATCCATTGGATACATTCCTAAATGAAAGAACAGAAGAGGATATTGAAGGAACAATCTCAAAAGGGGAATTTAGAGATCAATTTACGCAATGGCTGAAGAAGAATAGGCTTCGCGGATGGAATGAAACACAGCTTGGGAAGGAAATGAAACGGCTTGAATACGAAGAAGGGCGGCCCACAATTGACGGAAAGACAGTGCGTGCATGGCAGGGAATAATATGGAAGTAATCAATTGCCATAGTTGCCATAGTTGACAGGGTATTTCTAACAACTTCTATAAACAAGGAAAGTTGTTGGAAAAAGGGTGGCAACCCTGGCAACCCTGGCAATCATGAAAAATGTGTGTTTTTCATGGAGGACTATTTTTAAAGGTTCTTTTTTATCGTGTTGTAAAACTAATGTGCCGCGCGCGCGTATCGTTCCTACAAACTCTTTTTTTATCGGGGGGAAGTATTCTTTCTGCTTCTGTGTCCGGCGACACTTTTTTTATCGTGTCAAAGTATTCTTTTTATCGTTCAGGGGAATTAACATACTTCACGTGCGCGTATCGTGTCGGAAAACTCTTTTTATAGTGTAAGATTATTCTTTGGGTAAGGATATTAAAACCGGAAAAGGACATGCAAGAAACGGAGATGGTAAGAATGAAACAGAAGGATTTTACAGTTACAGGAGCCATGAAGCCCTTATGAGTAAAGGGAAAGACAAGGCACACTGGATTAGCAATCCTTCAAACTAAGGTATTATTTGATGAACGGCTGGTGTAAAATAAAAAAAGCGGCGGCTTATGCCGATGTTTCAGATCGAACCTTAGAGGGCTGGATTAAACTGGGTCTTAAGGTTAGCCGTCTGCCCACGGGGACACGATTGATCCAATATCGGTGGATTGATGAATTCCTCGAAGGTTTTGCTGAATCAAATAATCATGTTGATGAGATGGTTGATAAAATAATGGCGGACATGTAAAGATAGCGCTTGACATAGTCCACTGAGTAGACATAAGATATAGTCATGAAAACATGGACACCGGAAGAAATAAAGAAATTCAGGAAACAGTTAACCCTATCCCAGAAAGACTTTGCCACCACGATAGGGGTCTGTAGGCAGTATATCAATTATCTTGAAAAGGGGGTGAAAAGTCCGAGCAAGACATTAAAGATACTTTTGTCGTTACTGGAACAGCAATAAAACGTGCAAGAGAAAGGTAGGTGATCATTGTGGGGGTAAGTGTTAGAGAAAAAGTAGCTGGTTCTGGTGAGTGGTGGATTTTTATCAATCATTGTGGCAAGCGAAAATCAAAGAAGGTCGGAAGGGATAGAAAAATAGCTATCGAAGTGGCAAAGAAAATTGAGGCCAAACTGATTCTTGGTGATATGCAGATAGATGATAAGAATAAGAAAAGCGCACCACTCTTTATGGCATATGCTTCACTTTGGTTGAATGATTACATCAAAGCTATACGGAGACAATCAACCTTTGAACGGTACAGCGAAATCTTGAAGAGGCATGTATATCCTACTCTTGGGAACAGGGCAATTGACGAAATATCAAGGGGAGAAATCCGCAATCTGTTGTTGAAAATGCTTAACAGTGGATTGTCAAAAAGCACGATTACTCTGATTCATGCCTGCATAAGCGGTCCCTTGTCATATGCCCTTGATGAAGAGATCATTCAAGCTAATCCTGCCACAGGTCTCACGAAGCGGTTGAATCTAAAGCGTGATAAAGAATCCGTAGTGCCCATGACGTGGGATGAAACAAGTCTCTTTCTGGAAACCTGTCAAAAGCATTTTCGTGACTATTTCCCCTTTTTCTTTTGTGCATTACGAACAGGGATGAGATTAGGTGAACTCCTGGCCCTTCGCTGGGGTAACGTTGACTGGAACAGTCGATTTGTTGAGGTGAAGCGATCCTACAAAAGGGGTCGTACAGGATTGACAAAGACCGGTCAAGAACGGAACGTTGATATGTCGGGAAAGCTAACTGCATGCCTGAGAACGCTCCAAACACAGAGACAAAAGGAAGCGCTGCAGGATGGCCATGGAGACAATGTGATTGAAACCATCTTTCACCGGAAGGAGAAGCCCATGGAACAGAATTACATACGGCGCATCTTCAAGCGAATATTGAAAAAAGCAGACATGAGAGACATGAAGTTGCATAACACACGCCATACTTTTGCCAGCCAGCTTCTCAGTAGCGGAGCAAGTCCCGTATACGTGAAAGAACAATTAGGGCATACCTCTATTCAAATGACAGTGGATATCTATGGCAAGTGGATACCGAGCCAGAACAGGGATGCGGTAAACCGCTTAGATTTGCACCAATCCGCACCCTATTCGCACCCTACAAAAAACAAGAAGGCGCAACCCCTTGAGATTACGCCTTCTGTTATAGGCATGGTGCCGAAGGCGAGACTCGAACTCGCACAGGCGTACGCCCACTAGACCCTGAACCTAGCGCGTCTACCAATTCCGCCACTTCGGCCCTATTGATGTGGCCTTTTTATACTTACCTCTACGATGTTGTCAAGAAAAATACACTTGAAAAATATATCATACATGGTTATTGTACCTGTTTGATAATAATTCCGAAGAAAAAGATGACAAACTCTACACCTCTATTGGAGCATCAGGGCGGATTTTAATGAAAGTAATCAAAAATATAGCGGATATTACTCAGGAACTGCAGGGTTCAATTATCACCATCGGCAATTTTGACGGCATCCATCTGGGACACCAGAAGATTTTCAAGCGAGTTGTTGCGGAATCGAGGCAACAGGTCAGAAAACCGGTGGTTATCACCTTTGATCCCCATCCGAAAAAGGTCATTCACCCTGAAAGAAGGCCCTTTTTCATTCTGGCGCCCGTGGAAGAAAAATTGTCTCTCATAGCGGCAGCGGGCATAGATACGACGATTTTGATCCC
This sequence comes from uncultured Syntrophaceae bacterium, assembly GCA_964394725.1. Lineage (GTDB taxonomy): Bacteria > Desulfobacterota > Syntrophia > Syntrophales > UBA2210 > JAFGPZ01. The sequence goes on along the minus strand of CAYMYS010000125.1, from coordinate 2,362 downwards.
CTTTTCCCCCGAATTTTCCCAGACTACGGCCGAAGAATTCGTTAATGACATCCTCTGGAACAGGCTCCAGACTAAAAAGATAATTATCGGGTACGATTATAAGTTCGGCAAAGACAAGGGGGGCAACGCCAACCTTCTCAGGAATTATGGTGCAAAACTTGGATTTGAGGTCGAAGAAATCGCCGCCATAAAGTTGGGTGACACCATCGTAAGCAGTACCAATATACGACTTTCGATCCTTGCCGGTGACGTCGGCATGGCAGCAAAAATGCTGGGAAGACCCTATAATGTGCGGGGGATCGTCTCCAGAGGGTATCGCCGGGGCACCGAGATCGGCTACCCGACGGCAAACATCGAATCTGAAAAGGTAATACCCGCAATAGGCGTATATGCGATCGTGGCCGAGTTCGATGGGAAAAGGTATCAGGGTGTCATCAATATAGGGTACTGCCCCACCTTCGGAAACGAAGAAATAACGGCGGAAGTACACCTCCTTGACTTTCAGGGTGATATCTACGGCAGGGAGATGGAGGTCTTTTTTATTGACCGGCTCAGGGATGAATTGAAACTCGAAAGCTCCGAGCAACTGGTGAAGCAGATAAAAAAGGACATACAACAGGCCAGGACCATCCTGGCCCCTCATTTTACCAACGGCCACAATGAGGGTTAGAAATCTCCACGGCTGGAATGTCACCTACGAAGAGGCCAGAAGAATACAGGAGAATTTACGGGAACAACTGATCCTTCGTGACGATGGAATTCCAAAAGATATAGGCCTGATTGCCGGTGATTATGCTCACCTGATCCTCGACAATGACGTAGTCGGCGCCGTCGTAAAAACCAAAAAGGATGTAAAGCCCCTCTTTGTCTCTCAGGGGCACAAGATAGGACTGGAACGGTCTATCGAAATAATTCTTGCATCCTGCAGAGGCTACAGGCTCCCCGAACCGACGAGACAGGCACATCTCACCATCAACAGAATCCGCGAGTCATCGACGCAAGGGAAATCCTGAGCATTTTACAAAGAATCATCCCCAGTGAATCGATCATTTCAACGATAACGAATTCGTCACATCTTGACCAATTGGCAAAAAATCTCTTTCACGGTATCTCCCCCGTAAAGATTTAAAAACTTTTCTATTGACTATAGATATTCAGTCATATATATGACCTTTAGTCATACTGCCGAAATCCTCCCGGAAAGAGTTCAGCAAAGAGATTACAGAACACAGCGAAAGGAAACTCCCATAAAAAACATTAAAGCACTTCCGCCCTTCTGGGGGATAGTACCCCTTTTCATGCTGGCACATTTCAGCCATCACCTGATGACTGCTCTCCCGGTACCGCTAACCCCCTTTATCAGGGAATACTTTTCTCTCAGCTACACGCAATCGGGGCTCGTAGTTTCTGCCTTCACCCTCTCATACGGCATTGCCCAACTGCCTTCGGGGTGGCTTGCCGACCGGCTGGGACCGCGCACCATGATGACTATCGCCATATCCGGTGTGGCACTGGTGGGATTCTTCATCGGCATCACAAAGAGCTACATCGCACTGATTGCATTGCTGGTATTAATGGGAATTGTGGGGGGCGGCTATCACCCCTCTGCGCCACCTATGATTGCGCGGCTGGTGAACCCTTCATTGAGGGGCCGTGCGATAGGCCTGCATATGGGCAGTGGTAGCGTCGCTTATTTCCTGGCGCCTCTGATCGGTGCTGCTATCGCTACTTCTATGGGATGGCACAGCTCATTCATCTTGCTGGCAATCCCCACATTTATTTTGGGAATTATACTCTATATACTGCTGGGGCGGATCGGCGATATCAACAATAGTGGTAAGCTATCATCAACGTCTTCTACCGAAGAAGTAAAAGATACCTCGTGGTTGGGTTTGTCCCCTCACCTTGCCATTTTTATTATTCTAAGCACATTCACGCAGGCGGTCATTCTTTCTGTCGTGGCCTTTATACCCCTTTTCATGACCGACCATTTCGGAGTCGATGCAAAGACGGCTGCATTATCACTGGCACTCCTCTACTCTGCCGGCATATGGGCAAGCCCTCTGGGCGGCTATCTCTCCGATCGTTTGGGAAGCGTAAAAGTGGTGATAAGCGTTTGTTTCCTTGCGGGACCTGCTATCGTTCTTCTCGCTTCGATGCCTTACGGATTTTTTCTTGCCCTTTTTCTTCTCATCCTGGGAACAATTGTCTTTGTCAGGGCACCCGCGTCGGTCGCCTACATTGTCGATAGGGCACCCGAGAAAAACCGATCGACGATCCTGGGCATCTATCACTTCAGTTCCCAGGAAAGCGGTGGCGTGCTGACACCGGTCATGGGCTATCTCATTGGTAAGTTGGGGTT
>CAYMYS010000124.1:0-7198 GCA_964394725.1 uncultured Syntrophaceae bacterium | reverse complement strand
AAGCTATTTGAGGAGACATCAGCAAAAATTTTTATTGGTGCAAGACTGCGGAGGACCTTTGAAAGTTCTTTTTTCTATAGAGCAAATCTTATGAAAATAAAAACCATATCTATTATTCATGGAGTTATTTCAGCTGATCCCGGATGGGCTTTTGATGACGGCTTTTTTAATGCTGATAATATTTGTGTATGGGGCAAGAATCAAGAGTTGATTATCCGTGACAAGCCCTACAACTCAGGACAAGTAATTATAACCGGGAATCCGATATGGGATAATTTTAACCCCCTATGTTCACAAGACACATCTAAAAAATTAATTTTACGCAAGGAATTATTACGTCATGTTTCTGTGCGAAGGGAAGGATTAATAAAACACCCTTTTTGGGTACTATTTGCGGCTAATGCACTGCCCATGGAAGTTTTTGATTCCATTCAAAAATCGTTAGAGGATATTCCCGAAGCCGCTTTGTTTGTAAAACCCCATCCTTCTGAATCATCAGATACGTATCAGAAAGCGTTGCATCAAAAAATGAAAAGCCGTACACATGTATTTGATGGCAATTCATCAATATCCCTTCATTCTATTATGAAAACCGTGGATATCACACTAGTCCATGACTCTACTACTCTCTACGATAGTCTCGCCAACGGAATTCCGATTATTATAGTAAGTACCGGCAGGCTTGCCAACAAACCGCGAAAACTCCCCCTGATACCGGAAGATTACAATATCCCTCACTGTCGAAATTGCCGGCAGCTAACTCAGGAGTTGCAAATGTTTCATCAAAATAAAGCGTACAGGGACAAAGTAGTCGAAGCTGGAAACCAAGTATTAAAAGATCATGTGGCAAACAGTTCAGACCAGCCTGCTACCGAGAAAATCTTAAATCTGATAAAAAGTGAAGCGAGAATTGCCAATCAATGAAAAGCACAGTGTATATTGGCTTTCTTTCGCAATAGCCGAAATGGCAAAAAAACAGGTACTTTATTTCACAAAACAATAGTAAACCCATTTAATATAAATACTAATTAGTTAAAAATTACCATACACAGGATAACTTTACTATGATCAAAAACAAAAGGATTTTTATTACCGGCGGCGCCGGTTTTATTGCCAATACATTAATGGGACGATTAATTGATGATAATGAAATCGTTGCCTTTGATAATTTTCACAGAGATACGTTAACGAGTAGTGCTTATGCGAATCATTCTAATTTAAAAATAATAAAAGGGGATGTTCTTGATTACGAAAGTGTTTATAAGGGTATGGAAAAATCGGATATAGTTGTGCATGCCGCAGCTATCGCCGGGATTGATACAGTGATTAAAGAGCCCACAAAAACCATGCGGGTTAATATGATAGGAACTGCCAATGTTCTCGAAGCGGCCAAACTGAACAATGTAAGAGATCGATTTATTGATTTTTCTACGTCTGAAGTCTTTGGAAACCATGCCTTTAACTCAAGAGAAAGTGATGAAACTGTAGCGGGAAGTGCCGGGGAAGCAAGATGGACTTATGCAGTCAGCAAGCTTGCGGGTGAACATCTTTCAATGGCATATTACAAAGAGTTTAGATTGCCTGTCGTAACACTCAGGCCCTTTAATGTATATGGTCCCGGCCAAACGGGTGAAGGGGCAATACAAATATTTATAAAAAGAGCGCTTAAGAATGAAGATATTTATATATATGGGGATGGCAGTCAGATAAGAGCCTGGTGTTTTATTGATGATTTTGTTGACGGATTGATGGAATGCATTGAGAATCCAAAAGCGATTGGAGAGTCTTTTAATATTGGCAATGCGAGAGCCGTCACCACCATTTATGCTTTGGCTGAAATAGTTATCAGAGTATTAGCATCAAAATCAAAGATCATTTTTAAACCCGCGCTTTCAGCTGATATAGAACTAAGGATTCCATCTGTTCAAAAAGCTTTTGATATTTTAAAGTTTAAGGCGAAGGTCAATCTTGATGACGGTATTTTGAGAACATCCGAATGGATTAACAAGAACCTTTTGTAATTGAGGAAAATTATGATTAAACTGGCAAAACCCCATATCCCGGATGAAGCAATCGAAAAAGCAGTAGAAGTTCTCAGATCGGGCAACCTAGTCCAGGGAAAATATGTAGAAGAATTTGAACAAGCATTATGTGATTATCTGGGTATTAAAAATGCAATTGTGGTTTCCTCAGGAACTGCTGCCCTTCATTTGGCTTTATTGGCTTTGGAAATTAAAAAAGGAGATGAAGTAATAGTTCCGGCCTTCACTTTTCCGGCAACTGCAAATGTTGTTGAATTAGTTGGAGCAAAACCGATCTTTGTTGATATCAATCTTTCTGATTTTTGCATAGATACAAGTAAAATTGAGAAAGTAATAACAAAAAAAACAAAGGCGATAATTCCCGTTCACGAATTTGGCCAGTCATCAAAAATGGATGACATAGTTAAAATCGCCAATCAGTATAATTTGAAAATTATCGAAGACGCTGCCTGTGCCTTAGGTACTGAGTTCGCGAATCAAAAAGTTGGAACCTTTGGAGAGTTTGGTTGCTATAGTTTTCATCCTCGCAAGGCAATAACCACAGGAGAAGGTGGCGTTGTAGTTACCAACAATAATGAACTTGCACAGAAAGCCAGAGTGTTGCGTAATCATGGCATTTCTTATAGAGATGGGAAGATTGATTTTATTGCTGCGGGATTAAATTATAGAATGACCGATTTTCAGGCTGCACTGGGAATTGGCCAGCTTGAAAATATTACCAATACTATTATTCGACGCATTGAAGTAGCCAATGAATACAATAATAAATTAAAAGAAATTACCTGGATTAAAACTCCGTACGTATATGAGAATCGTAAAATGGTTTATCAAACTTATCATAGCCTTCTTGATGATAATAAAGATAGAGACGATCTTATTGACTATCTAAAGTCTAAGGATATAGAAGCAAATTTAGGTTCTCAGTCGTTGCCCTCTTTAACGTACTATAAAAAAAAATATAAGTTGAAGACGGAAGATTTTCCTAAAGCAGTAAGGGCTTATAAACAAGGGTTGGCTTTGCCGATGGGAGATCAAGTAGATAACAATGATATTAAACTGATACTTAAAAATTTAGCATTATATCTGATTGTAAAGAGCTAAAAATATGTCCAAATTGAAACAATTTGATAAAGAGCAAATTAGCCGTTTTTTGCTAAAAGTTAATTTCAAGAAATTCAATTTATATCCTAACGTAACACAAGATGAGCTAATAAATTACTTAGTTAACGATCTTAGTGAAATATTTAAAAGTGGTAAAATATTTACATCCTCATTTAACAATGAGATAATTGCACTTGCTGCGTTGAAAGTACTATATTGGGATACTCAACACTATGGATATACATGCGCATCAATAGATTATATTTTTTTAAATTGTGAAGTTGATGACAATTCAGCCCATAAATATTTACAAAAGTTGGTTTGTGAAATTGAAAATTATGCAAATAGTAAACAAATTAAATTTATGTCCGCAAATATTAGTGCATGTGAAAATATAACTTCTTCAATTTTACAAGATTATAACTTCAAGTATGTTTTAACTTGGCTTGATGGTATGTTTCAGTCTAAGAAAAAATTACCTGTTATTTATGAAGACAGTGAAGTCGGTCTTGTGAAAGAGTCGGAATTAGAGCATTTTCAAATAATGGCATCAACCTCCTATTTTAAAGGTGGAAGATTTTATTTGGACTCCAATTTTGATGATAATGCAGTTAATCAAATGTATTTTAAATTAATAATGTCGTCCTATCAAAATGAAGACATTTTGCTGGTTTATAGAATAAAGGGGGAACCAGTTGGCCTCTTTATTTGTAAAAAAATAATTAAAAATGAGTATTTTGACAACTTAAAAGTTGCGCCGCTTAGATATTTATTAGTTGATAGTGCTTCAAGGCAAAAGAATATAGGTTATGACTTATTCGCAAAGACTTTAAATTATCTTATGGATTATAGTGATATCATTACAACTGGATTTGAAGTGCATAATTTGCCATCCCTAAATTTGCACAAGAAACTCAATTTCCAATTTAACTATGCTCATAACGTGTATCATTGGTGGGCAAAAGAAAATCCAGGAGTAACCGGATAGGCACATGAAAAATATAAAACCTCCACACCTCCTTTTTCTGTTGTTAAAACACTTGTAAGAGAAGAATCGTAAATCACTCAGCAATAATCCTTTCCCAGAAATTAGCTTGTCTTTTCATCCGTCTTCTTTGTTTCATCGGATATCAAATGTTTGTAATAGTAAAAACAATCAAAAAACACTAATCGTTTAGGTTAAAAAATGTTAAATAAAATGCCGAGGTTTAGTATTAATGGCTATAAGCGTACGTTACTTCACCTTCAAGCTGCAGGATATGATTTCCTACCCATAACTCAAATGGGAAAAGAGATATTAGGGCCTTCTGTTTTTTTGAGGCATGATGTTGATTTACATATTTCAATGATTGAAGAATTTGCACAGTTAGAGTCATAATTAAACATAAGTGCCACATACTATGTACCTCTGACGCTTCATTTTAACGTGCTTTATCCTGAAAATCGTCGAATACTTCGACATTTGATTGAATTAGGTCATAACATTGGCTTACATTACGATCTTGAAACATATCCGTTCGATGAAACAGAGGCACGGAAACATCTAGACTGGGAGGTTGATATCCTGAGCCAAATCGTTGGTCAACCTGTGAATACGATTGCTATGCACCAACCACACAAAGGACAGTCTGATCCATTCCGTATGATAGATGAGTATGTGAACCCACATGATCCCCGTTATCAGAAAGATTTGCTATATGTGAGTGATAGCTGTCGCGCATGGAGGGATGAGAATTTATTGGCCTGTTTTAGTTCCAAGCCCCCTAATCGCCTTCTGCTTACAACTCATCCTGGCCTATGGTTGGATGGAACTATTACAGATCGGATAATGTATCTCGATGAAGTTTTAATCAAAAAAGCCACTCAGCAACACATAGATTATTTTGATAAAAATGTTAGAGAAGTATGGCTAACTCACTCTGCACCACGACTTCATGATAAACGAGAGAAAAAAAGAGCAGGGGCGGTTGCAGTTGAGTCTAATTTATCACTTGAGTGATCAGATAGGAGCCATAATTTTTAGCATTGCTCGTATACGTATTTCATAAGAAAGGTAAAGATAACAAATGTCTAATATCCCATCAATAATAAATATTTTGGAATTTCTCAGTGGTAGAGAAGTAATTAAGTTGCCGAAATTTCAAAATGACATTCCCATCAAACGACCAGCACCAATTGCTAATGCACAACCCGGTGACATTTCCTTCTGCGGAGGAACCACAAAAAATCCCTTGGATATGCTTGCTCAAACTGAAGCTGGTTTATTAATCGTGGACAAAGATATACCTATTGATAAAGGTGCGTTATCTCATTCCGCTGTTCAGACTATCATCAAAAGTGACAATGCCTGACTGGATTTCATTCGTGTTGTAGAGAATTTTTTTACTCCAAAAAAGCCCGTTGGAATCCATCCCTCATCAGTGATTGCACCTTCTTCCGTAATTGCTCCCGATGTTTTTATTGGCCCACTTTGTAGCATTGGCGAGGACGTTGAAATTGGTGAAAAAACAGTAATTCATGCGGGTGTTCATGTTTACGAGCATGTTAGTATTGGTCGGAACGTTATTGTAAACTCTGGCACAGTAATAGGTGCTAATGGGTTTGGGTATGAACGGAATGAAGAAGGAAAGTTAGAAAAATTTCCTCATGTAGGGGGTGTAATAATTGAAAATGATGTTGAAATTGGAGCTAATGTGTCAATTGATAAAGCGGGTCTCTCAAATACTGTTATAAAAAAAGGCTGTAAAATAAATAATTTCGTCCACATTGCCCACAATGTTCAAATCGGTGAAAATTCTATTATTATGGCAAATGTATATTTGGGTGGCAGTGTTAAAATTGGAGATCAATGTTGGATAAGTCCTCATTCCATCCTCAGGGATCGAATACAAATAGGTTCTAACGTTTTTATAGGTATGGGGTCTGTAGTTACGAAAAACATTCCAGATAATATGACAGTAATGGGTTCGCCAGCACGTGAGATTTCAGTGCAAAAGAAGCTTTTAAAGCACTGAGCTGAGGTAATTGATCAAACCAAAGATAGTGAAAAGAATGCAAAGTAGTATGCGAGTTTTACATTTACCGATGAATATTGCTTCTCAAATAAGCACTACTGTTCGTGCCTTACGTGATATTGGAGTTGATGCTCAGGGAATGGTTATTGACAATAGTATCATTCAGGGAAATGAGGGAATTAGAAATTTTGAAACTATTTCTCTCCGTCGCCATCCGCTTCGTGGTGCTATTCGAAGATTATTAATAATATATGAGTTCCAAACTGCAATACGCTGGGCAGATGTTATTCATTGGCATTTTAATGCCAGTGTTTTACCCAAAGACCTGGACCTGAAATATATCAATTTCTTAAATAAGCCCCGAATTGTGGAATTCTGGGGGAGTGATGTACGAATTCCGGAAATAGCATCTGCGGATAATCCATATATAGCAAAATTATACCGAGAATATCCTGAACTAACATCTGGTGCGCGCGATAGATCAATTCAAACACAGATGCGATTTTCGAGATACGGCTTTGAATGTCTTTTGCCAGGAGCTGAGATATATCCATATATTAACGAAAGTATATTTCCAACACCATACAAAATTAAGGCACGGCTTATAATATCAGACTTTATTCCAAAATATCCTGATCCTGCTAAGAAACGCCCTGTAATTGCACATGCACCGTCGCATAAAGGAAAGAAAGGAACAAACGCAGTGTTGTGGGCAATAGATCATCTTAAAAAAAGATATGATTTTGAGTTCAGAGTAATTCATGGTGTTAATCATGCAGAAGCAATTAATATTATAAGCAATTGCGACGTTATGGTGGATCAGTTTGTTGCTGGTGCTCACGGTTTAGCTTCATTGGAAGCGATGGCACTTGGCAAACCTACTTTATGCTACATTAAACCGTCTCTTGTTGAGACATTCCCCCCTGACTTTCCAATCGTCAACGCCAATCAGGACAACCTCTCAGAAGTTCTGGGGAAGTTGTTGGAGAATGGCGCTCTTCGTCATCAGATAGGCCGTCAAAGTCGAGCATATGTGGAAAA
>CAYMYS010000123.1:0-7488 GCA_964394725.1 uncultured Syntrophaceae bacterium | reverse complement strand
TGGCGGCATTTCTGAAACACCTGGGTAAACCCGAGATGCAGATATACTGGCACAAGAATACAGGCTATTTCCCCATCACACTCGCCGCCTATGAGGCCCTTAAGAAAGAGGGATATTACGATAAAAATCCCTATCAGGAAGTGGGAATCAGACAACTAACACGGAAGGTACCCACAAAGATATCGCGCGGCCTTCGTCTCGGCTATTTTATCCAGATACGCAACATCATCAATGAGGAGCTTGAACTGGTCTGGAACGATACCAAGACTGCACAGCAGGCCATGGACAGTGCCACAAAACGAAGCAACGCAAAGCTCCGGGAATTTGAAAAAACCTATAAGTAATTCTATTGCGATAGAGTAACAAAAGACGGGTAACGCTTCCCTGCGGGGAGGCGTTACCACCTCATGTGGTCTTCCATGATTAAACGATCAATCTTTTCATCGAGAACACTGCCCTATCTGCTCATACTCCCGCAGATTGTGATTACGCTTGCCTTTTTTTACTGGCCTGCGATTCAGGGACTCATGCAATCCGTAATGCTCAGCGATCCCTTCGGACAGCACAGCAAATTTGTCTGGTTCGATAATTTTATAACCCTCTTTACAGATCCTCTTTATCTTAAATCTATAATAAGAACATTATTATTCAGTATTGCTGTGGCTGCAACCTCTATATCCTTAGGCCTTTTTATCGCAACCATGGCCAATCGCGCCCTGAAGGCAAAGGCGCTGATACGTACAATGCTGGTGTGGCCCTATGCCGTAGCCCCTGCCATATCGGGTATACTCTGGCTTTTTTTGCTCCATCCCTCTTACGGCGTTGTAGCCATCGCAATCAAACGATGGTTTGGCACCGACTGGAATCCCGTTCTGAGGGGCGGCGATGCCATGACTATGATCATCATGGCCAGCGCCTGGAAGCAAATCAGCTACAATTTTGTCTTTTTCGTTGCCGGAATGCAGGCCATTCCAAAGTCCCTTATAGAAGCGGCGGCAATCGACGGTGCCTCTCCATTCCGAAGGTTCTGGACGATTACAGTTCCATTACTGTCGCCGACGCTCTTTTTTGTGACGGTCATGAACATAATCTACTCATTTTTTGAAACCTTCGGCGTCATTCATACAATGACGCAGGGTGGGCCGGGGGGTGCTACGAATATACTCGTATACAAGGTCTATCAGGACGGCTTTATCGGCCTGAACCTGGGGGCATCGGCGGCTCAATCCGTAGTCCTCATGAGTCTCATAATTCTCATTACCGCACTTCAGTTCAAGTATGTGGAAAGAAAGGTCCAATATGTCGGGTAAGGATAGATGGTAGAAAAGACGCCCATTCTTGATACGCTTACATACATTTTTTTGATTGCGGGAATCGTAATAGTCGGGTTCCCCATCATATATGCCATCATAGCCGCCACGCTTCCCATTGAGGATGTGTCAAGAGTCCCCATGCCCATGATCCCGGGTGATCAGTTCTTTGTTAATATGAGAATGGCCTGGGAAAAGGGAAATCTGGGAAGCAATCTGATGAACTCTTTAATCATGGCCTCGGGAATTACCATTGGAAAGATCACTATCTCCATGCTGGGTGCCTTTTCCATTGTCTATTTCGACTACAGATTTCGGACAGTGGCCTTCGTTTCCGTCTTCTGCACATTGATGCTCCCCGTCGAAGTCAGGATTCTCCCCACCTACGAAATGGCGGCCAACGTCTTCGGCCCCCTGCAGAAGGTCTGGGAGATGTTCCATTTAAACGGTTTGGCGACATGGATAGCCGGTCATGATATAGAGATTGCCCTGGAATGGAGCCTTCTGGACAGTTACACCGGTTTGATTATGCCCCTCGTCGCTTCGGCGACCTGTACCTTTCTCTTCAGGCAGTTTTTCCTTACCATACCGGAGGAACTCTGCGAAGCGGCCAAAATGGATGGTGCTTCAGCTATGACATTCTTCCGAAAGATCCTCTTGCCCCTGTCCAAGACGAATATCGCGGCCCTCGTCGTCATAGAGTTTGTCTATGGATGGAATCAGTATCTCTGGCCATTGCTGATTACGACCAATCCCAAGATGATGACCGCCGTTATCGGCCTTCAGCAGCTTATACCGGCGGCCGATGACCTGCCCTACTGGAATGTAGCCATGGCGGCCGCACTGATCGTCATGCTGCCGCCTATTCTGGTGGTATTACTCATGCAGAGATGGTTTGTGAAGGGTCTCGTAGAGCCGGAAAAGTAAATAAACTACCCCGCCGCAAGCAGCGGGGTATCAAAATGAGCGTTTTGTCGTTTCTATCGCAGCAGACTGCGGGAAATTAAATCCTACAGATTTCGCATCGCACTTAAAGTGATTAGAGTAATTCCTGTAATCTGCTAAATTTGTTGATTAAACTCAGATGTTCCAGTCGCTTTGCGATGAAATTCGGGAGCTCTTCAGGCATTCCATGATAATTTCTGCGGGATCGAAGGCGGGAACTGAAGAGGTATGTTCCAGTTGGATTCGGCAGGCCCCGCAATCGGCGACGAGCATGTCGGGACTATTTTCCTTGATCGCGGAGGCGGCTATTGCGCCCAGTCTCTCAGCCGTTGCCGCATTCTTTTTTTTATACCCATAACTTCCGGCGAAACCACAGCAATTGTCATCGATGACGCGGCATTGGAGGCCGGGGATTTTCTCGAAAAGCCTGGCCGCGGGGTGGCCGATACCAAGGGCCCGCAGGTGGCAGGGAATGTGGTATGCGATCTTCTTGTGCATGGGTTTGAAAACGAGTTCCATGTCATCTTCGTCCATAAGTTTTATGATGTATTCATGGAGGTTGTAGGTATTTTCAGCTATCTTCCTGCCGTCCGGCAGGCCGAGAATGCCGGGGTAATCCTGCGTCAGTGACAGGCCGCAGGATGTGCATGCGTAGACGATGTCATATCCTTTGTCGATATATCTGACCAGCATGCGCGCATTCTTTTTTGCATATCTGCGCGCAGTTTTTATGTCTCCGTTACCCAGTGCGGGGAGCCCGCAACATACCTGGCTTGGCATGACTACCCTGAGTCCGATGGATGCCAAAAGATCGCGAATACCCCGGCCGATGTCGGGACGGTTGTAGTTCAGGAAACATCCGTAGAAAAAGACCACCTTTCGACGGCTTTTCCTGCTCCCCTTCCATCTCCAACTCTTGGAGAGGCTGTGAAAGCGAAATCGAGGGAAGGGGACGTCAGTCGCAATGCCGAAGACAGTTATCAGTTTTTTCATTATCTTTAATGAAGAAAGCCAGTTGACTATGGGTGCAAAGAGAGAGCAGAGGATTCCCAGGTAGTAGATGTTGGCAAACATATGATAGGGCAGGGATCTGGAATGGTTTTCCCCGTACTTGATCTGTTCACGAAGAATGATTTCAGCCGGATTTACGCCGTAGGGGCAGGCGACCTCGCATCGCTTGCACTGGTTGCACAGCCTGATCCACTTGTCCCTCGTATAATCTGCGTCAAGCCTGAATCTTTCGGAATCGGGTCCCGCCTGTTTGGGCCCGGGGAACTCCGGGTTTACCTTGAATACAGGGCAGTTTTCCACGCAGATGGTGCATCGTATGCAGTGCTGAAAATCATACTTCACTGTATATATTCCTCACACTTTTGTGCTGCCGCAAAACCGGTAGCTACGGCCATGCCGTGGCCGCACCCGTATTTCATGACCTCTGAAAAGGCCAGGATGCTGCCGCATGCGAAGAGATTTTCATAGGGACTATCGATGGGCCGGAACGATGAGTCCACCTCTATGCCCGCCCGTTCTATGGCATGTCCCGTGGTGAAAAAGTTATCCTTGAACCAGTGTTCCCTCTCTTCGGGTATGTGTACGGGCAGACCGAATACCCTCTCCTCTATGGAATCCATAGCCGCATAGAGACCGCCGCTCACAAAGGACCCCGTTGCAAGGACGAAGGCCTTTCCCTGGACACGTGTTGCCCGGCCCTGATTACTGAGTGTCAGCGCCTCCAGTTGTGCCCCCAGTTTTTCCACACTGGATATATCCCGTCCCCAGTATATGCTTCCCCCCATACCCAGAAAGGTATTTTTCAGTGTCCTGAATAATCTGAGTCCCGGCATGGAAGGGGGCAGGGTAGGGATCTCAAAGATGGGCCGTGCCAGTTCCTGTGAAATCTCGTCATATATCTTACCCGTGGTGCGTGTGCCCAATACTGCAGGCAGGGCTATCTTTCCATCGGGGATGTCCTGCCCCTTGAGCCAGGCAATGAATTCCCCTCGAAAGGCCTCCTCTTCGAATCGTTCGGCAATCGCAGCCGTAGAGGCGACCTCTGTATTGAATGTGCTGCGGCCCGAATTCTGATATCTCGATGTGATGTAACTGGGATAGAAATCCTTAATATTGTTGAAGGAGATGATATGGATATATTCGTCGGGATGACAATCGGCGAATTCCATCGTCTCCGGCACGAGACAGGTGATCTTCTTTGTCCCCATCGGTGTCAGGATTGTCCTGTTTGTCCCGGTGTCTCCACGGTAGGGAAATTGCGTCTCACCCATGATTTCTGTGAACATTTCCAGCGAAGCGGCGATGGTCTCTTCACCGACGAGCCGGTAGGGGTGGTTTTCAGGGAGAGAGTCTATGCCTGCGAGGGGATTGTTTTCATGCAGCAGGACATCGATACATCCCGTGGAGAGACAGCAGACGGGGTCGCCCTTGGAAACGACAGCAACTCTCTTTCCCTTACCGATAAGAGCGAGGGCGGCCATCAGTCCTGACATGCCGCCGCCGAGGATGACGGCATCGTAGGTGGTCCTGTTCATTGTTCCTGCTCCATAGCCAGAATCCCCAGATAGATACTTTCCACGAGCTGCTCCTCGCGCAGTTGATCACCCCAGAGGGCCGGTTTTATTCCTTTGAATCTCCGCTGCAGGAATTCCTTGAGGATGCGTGTGGATTCCTGGGGCGTCATCTTCCCCGTCTCCTGCATAATCCCCAGCGCCCGGTAGGTGCAGAATCCTCCCTGACAGGGTCCCATGCCCAACCGTGTCCGGTGTTGTATATCACCGATGTGTCTGGTTCCCACCTTTTGCGCCACGCGCTCCACATCGTGGCGGTTCACCAATTCGCACTCGCATATAATATCGCTGATGTCTTTCAAACGTTTTGACAGAGGGTAGCCGCTCAGTTCTTCCTGACCTTCGAGGGGAACCTCCGCCGTTGTGCACTGTGTCTTGAGGCCGAAGATATCCATGACAGTGTCGGTCATTTTTTCCGCCATAAGCCTGTATGTGGTAAGCTTTCCGCCGACGATGCTCAGCATGCCGTCTCTGTGATCTATAATTCTGAAACCCCTCGATATCTCTCTACCATCGTCGGTGTCGGCAGAAAGGAGCGGCCGCACGCCTGCATAGGTCCTGATCAGACGAGTGGTGCCAAATTCGGGGACCATTGCCGTTGCTTCTCTCGCCAGCATGTCCACTTCAGATGGATAAACCTCCAGGTCATCGGGATTTTCAACAGTGAGCGATGTCGTTCCCGAGAGGCATACCGCTTCATTGGGTACGAGAAGATCCCCATCGGATGCGGGACGAAGGCGATTCAATACCATGTTGGTAAGACGATGATTTGCAATAATAAGACTTCCCTTGGAGAGGCTGAGACGGACCTTGTTCCCGGCCAGAGTTGCTATCCTGTCACTCCACGCACCGCCGGCATTGATAATCACCTTTCCACGGATTTCCTTTATGTCGCCGGTGGTCTGTTCCTGGGCCTTGACGCCGACGCATCTGCCATGTTCCTTGATTATTTCGATTATCTGGTGATGGGTCAGTATTTCGCCGCCCCTCTTCTCAGATGATGTGACATTGAGCATGCACAATCTGAAGGGATCGATGGAACAGTCTGGAACAGTTATGGCTTCTTCGAGAGAGGGGTTGAGGTTTGGTACGAGATCGAGTGCCCTGCTGGGAGACAGGACCTCTGTTGGAATCCCCGTGGCGGCACACCGTCTGAGAAAATTATCTCTGTAACGTTTTGAATCTCCCGGAAGGCGTACGAACAATCCCCCCGTCGGCTCAACACATTTTTCTCCGATTTTCCTGAGGATCATGTTTTCGGAGATACACTCGGCCGCCGCTTCGGGATCATTGACAACATATCTGCCGCCGCTGTGGAGGAGACCGTGACAGGCGCCTGTTGCGCCCGAGGCGAAATCGTATCGCTCGATGAGGCAGTGGGGAATTCCCCGCAGGGCGAGATCCCGTGCGATACCGCAGCCTGTGGACCCGCCGCCGATGATGATCACATCCGTGTTGAGCAGCATGTTCATACCTTCCCGGTAATGAAGCATTGTGTAAGTCTCTACGTGGCAGTTTTATCGTGTCTTTAGGCCATTGTCAATGGGAATGAGCTAAACAGCGAAGGTATCACCTGCCGTTCTCGGGCAACTTCGAGGTGGAGTAATGGTACGATGCAGGTGTTCCCGGGCATGCATTGACGCTGAGCCACAGGACACCGAGGCAATTTCTATTGAATCTCGACGAGATCAAGCTAACATCGTAGTATATGGCACATCAGATTATTTACTGGTAATTATGGATGAGATCGGTTAGAAGTTAACCGCGTGAAGCCGGAGTTATTCAAGAAAGGCGGTTGTTCTCAAGGTGCCTTACAGGTTCGAAGGTTCCTCCGGGCGGCAACTGATCTTCCACTCTATATTAAAAATAAAATTATACCCACGAAACTGATAATGAAAGAAGAGAGAAATTTATTATGGTAAAAATACCTGAAGAAGTTAAAATCGCTATCGATAAAACAAATCCCACATGCGTAGCAACTGTTAATAACGAATATATACCGAATATAATATATGTTACATTTTTAAAATACATAAATGACACAACTGTTGTCATAGCAGACAATAAACTTGCAAAAACAAAAAATAATGTATTATCAAATTCCAACCTTTCCTTTGTTGTGCTGGATCCTGAAACAAAAAAATCATATCAATTAAAGGGAAAAACAGAATATGTAGAAGAAGGTAAAAAGTATCTAGACGTTTTAAATTGGGTGCAAGAAAAGAAACGGGATCTCCATCCCAAAGGTGCCTTATATGTGACCATTACGGAAATATTTTCCGGGGACAAGAAAATTATATGAGAATTAGTTTAACCTGTAGGGATTGAGTCGATCTGCGAAACGGTCGCACTCAATACATTCAAGTGTGACAGAGAAAAAACATTCATCATTTGGCGGAAATGCCAACATTGGCAAATCCGCCCAATGATGATTCAGCGTTGGAAACAAGAAACAAAGCTGCCAGAATCCACCGCCTAAAAACAGATATAGATATTTGGCTTATCTGAAGGAACATTTCTCCAAATATTTCAGAAAAATCTCCCGATATTGCGGTAACCTTACGGAATCATTGCTGATCGGCTATTTTTAGACACAATCGCATTCAGATTAAGCGCCAATATCATTACCCACCTGTCTGCGTGCAACGCAC
>CAYMYS010000122.1:0-7535 GCA_964394725.1 uncultured Syntrophaceae bacterium | reverse complement strand
GGACATTACCATCGGCACCTACGATGAGAGTTCCACCCGCCTCTATTGCTCCCTTGAAGAGGCCGTCTATCCTCAGGGTTCCCTCAAATTTAAGCACTCCCTCAAACTGGGTGTCTTTCCCAAAAAAGGCTCCTAAATCCCTTCCTTCCAGCGAGTCAGAATGTTCTCTTTTTCTACGTGACCAGATCATATCAGCTTCTTTCTTTTCAAAGATACATTATCGCAAATAACCTTCAGTTCCAAGGGCCATCAGGAAAGGGACGAAGCCTCGCATATGGAACACATCAGCCGTGACGCTTTTTAAAAACTGGAAAGGGCTTCCGACTTTTATCAGCTCGCCACAACGGCATGTCTCTCCAACCTCTCATGAAAAATAACTATATAATTGATAAACAATAGGCCTCCGCCTGTCAAGTAAAATATGGGACCCCTTTAAATTATTCATGCCCCCCGGTTTCAGGTATTTTCTTCCAGCCTTTTCTCTTTATCGCGATGAACTTTTTCTTATCTCTTCCCGATATGGAGAATCCCCTTTGTAATATTGCAGAGGTGATCGTTCAAGCGCTCAATATCGGTAAGCATATCGGAATAGATGAGTCCCGCGTCGCTGATGCACATCTTTTCTTCAAGCCGTTCAATATGGGTCATCTTATATGTATCGATGAGGTCGTCGATTTCCTCTTCGATGTTCAGTGTAATCATAGCCGACTTCTTGTCATTATTGTCGAGTGCCTTCCTCGTGTGTCTCATGAGAAAGTATGTCTTGTCGAAAAGCTTTTCCAATTCTCCCTTGGCTCCCTCTGAAAAGGTGAGATCATTCTCATATATCCTCTGAGTCAACTTTGCGAGACTTTCACAGTAATCACCCACCTTTTCGATGTCATTGACACTGTGAAGCAGGGCGGGAATCAATCTTCTCTCTTTTTCTTCCAGTTCATGCTGGGTTATTTCGACGAGATAATGGGTAATATCCTTCTGCATCTCGTCGACAGACTCTTCATCGATGGAGAGTTCATTCTTCAGCTTATGGTTGTAGGACAGAGCACATTGCCGTGCCTTTTGCAACATCTCCTGGCAGATTCCCAGCATGGCCGATAGTTGTTTGGTAACAGCCTTTATGGCAAGAGCCGGTGTAGGAAGCAGATTATCGTCGAGAAATCTAGTCTCTATCTTCTCATAGTCCTCCCCAGGCAGCATTTTATTCAGGAGTTTGATGAAGAGGGGCACGAAGGGGAGCAACACAATCGTATTCACGATATTAAATATCGTATGTGTATTGGCTATCTGCCTGGCAAGGTCACCCGAAATCATGGGAATGTAATGGAGATAGAGGGGGATAAAGGGGAGCACGATCAAAGTTCCCACTACATTGAAGAGGACATGGCCGGCGGCTAGCCTCTTGCTGACAAGTTTTCCGCCGATACTGGCGAGAACGGCGGTGATGCATGTCCCTATATTGTCGCCCAGGACCAGATAGATGGAGGATGGAAGATCGAGAAGACCTGCCGAGGCGAAGGCGATCACCATACCGATGGTGGTACTGCTGCTCTGCAGAAGGACGGTCACTGCCACGCCTATCAGTATTGCCAGAAAGGGATGCTGACCGAAGCTGATAAAGAGCTGCACGATCGCCTCGTTCTGGGCCAGCGGTTTTACCGATGCGCCCATTGTGGAGAGACCCAGAAAGATAATGCCGAATCCTAAGATCGCACGGCCGCGATTCTTGTGTTTGGTCTTCTTTGCGAAAAGATATATAACGGCGCCGACAAAGACAAAGAAGTAGGCCGACTTGGTCAATTTGAAGGCGATCAACTGCGCCGTGATCGTGGTACCGATATTCGCCCCGAATATAACAGGCAGGGCCGCCGTCAGACTGATAAGGCCGGCGTTCAGAAATCCGATAAGCAGAACGGACGTGGCGCTCGAACTTTGTATGATAGATGTAACGGCGACGCCAAGCACGGCCCCTTTCACCCTGTTGGATGTCACCTTCTCAAGGAGAATCTTCAAAAACCCGAGGGAAAGTTTCCTCATGGAATCGCTCAAGAGATGTATTCCGAAAAGGAACAATCCCAGACCACCCATAAGTCCCATAATAACACTGATTGTCATGCATAACTCCTGATCCCGATAACCGGGATAAATCCCGCTGAAGCGGATAAGTGTGTTAACGATATTGCTTTCTACCAGAAAGCAATATCTAACTTACTAACCGGCTAGACCGGAAAAATTTATTGGCGCAACTTTACACCAAAAATTAATCACGGGGAAGGTGTTTTTCCACGAATAATGGTGATGGCTTCGGAAAAGTTCAAAGCCACGTCACTCCCGTTCAAGCGACCGTCCATAAGCACTTGAATAACCTTGATTCCCGATCAGGGTTACTCGATCCCACGCTCCCGGGTGGGACCAAGACAATTGTGTCGAATTAATCGAGTCTCTTTCGGAAGCGCCCCACGGCCCCCGTGAAAACAACGACCCCCAGGAGGGCCAGAGACGCCAGATGCGGCCAGAGCACCTCCAGACCCACCCCTTTCAGGAATATCCCCCGTATGATGATCAGGAAATAGCGGAGGGGATTGATATAGGTGAACCACTGAACACCGGTGGGCATGTTCTCTATGGGAAAGACAAAGCCGCTGAGCATGAAAAAGGGGAGGATGAAAAAGAATGTCGTCATCATGGCCTGCTGCTGCGTCGCCGAAATGGTGGAGATAAAGAGCCCGATACCCAGTGTGCTGAGAAGAAAAATGCAGGTTGAGAAAAAAAGGAGGGGAATGCTCCCCACCAGGGGAATCCTGAACCACAAGATGGCAAAGATGGTAACGACGATCATCTGGCCGATGGCGATGGCAATATAGGGGATCGTCTTGCCCAGGATCAGTTCGAAGGGACTCATGGGAGTCACGATCAACTGCTCCATGGTCCCCTTCTCCCGCTCCTTGATGATGGCCATGGATGTAAACAAGAGCGTCAGTATCATGATCAGAAAGGCCACAATGCCGGGGACGAAGAAATTTTGGCTGTAGAGGTTCGGATTGTACCAGGTGCGGATTCTGGCATCGACCCTCCCATATTTCATTTTAAAGGGGTGAAGTTCTTTTATTAACGACTGATTCAATCGCTCGATCGCAAAGGAGGTGTAGGAGATCCTCACTGAGGCCATATTGCTCATGCTTCCGTCGACCAGTATCTGCACCGAGGCAGTCTTCCCCTTTCTGATCCGTTCGGCAAAATCGGGGCCGATCTTGACGGCCACCTCGACCTTCCGCCGCAGGAGCCGATCCTCAAGATCCTTCGGCCCGTCGGCATAATAGATTATCTGAAAGGTCTTGTTCGCATTCAGGGCATCGATGAGCATGCGGCTCTCCCTCGTTCGCGACTGGTCCAGGAGGCCGAGGCTTATGGTCCTGATATCGCTGGTCACCACATAGCCGAAGATGAGTAGTTGAACCAGGGGAGCAATGATCAGGATGGGCCGGTTCTTCTTGTCCCGGAAGAGCTGAATAAATTCTTTACGGACCAGTTCTCTGATGCAAAGCCATTTCATTTTACATCCCCTCCCGTTTCAAGAGAAGAAAATTGAGGGTGCCGATGACGAAGACCATGATGCCCAAAACGAGATAACTGTGCCATAAAAGTTCCAAACCCAGATCACGCAGATAGAGTCCGTTGAGGATATCGATAAAATAGCGGGCCGGAATGATATAGGTAATCATCTGCAGAATTGTGGGCATATTGACGATGGGAAAGACAAAATCCGACAGCAGTAACGAGGGCAGATAGGTGATCAGGACGGCTGCCTGATTCGCCACAAGCTGGGACTTGGTGACAATGGAGATGCACATCCCCAGATTGAGGGCCACACCCAGATATATGAAAGAAGCAAAGATGAGGAGCCAGAAGCTCGATTTCATAACGATCCCGAAGAGGACCTGCCCCATGAGAACGGCTACGAGGACGTCCGTAAAACCTATCAGGAAATAGGGTATGGCCTTCCCCAGGAGAAATTCGGGAGCCCTTATCGGTATGGAGAGTATCGTCTCCATGGTGCCGTTTTCATACTCCCTGGCAATGACGAGCGACGTGAGCATTGCCCCCACGATCATGATAATGATGGCGATAATGCCGGGAACAATAAACTTCTTGCTCTCCAGATCCTCGTTGAACCAGACGCGAATCTGCCCTTCGATGGGAGGATTTATTGTCTCCATCCCCTTACGATTGAGAAAATCGAGGAGCAACCGGCTATTGTATTCTTCGACGAAGCGCGTCACATACCCCACCGATATGCCTGCGAAGTTGGGGTCGCTGCCGTCGAAGAGGAGCTGAAGGGGCGCGTCCCGGTCGGCCCTGATATTTTCCGTCCATCGCGGCGGTATGATGATCGCCATCCGCACCCATCCATGATCGATGTACTTCGTCACATCCCGCTCATCTGAAAGATGATCGGTCACGTTAAAATAGTGAGACGCATCCAGTCTGGAGATAAAATCACGACTGAGGGCCGTCTTGTCGTGATCCATGACGACGGCCTCGATGTTATCCACATCCATACTGAGGGCGTAGCCGAAGAGGAGAATCAGAAAGAGGGGAATGGCGAAGGCCAGGTAGAGGCTCCTGAAGTCCCGTATGAGATGGTAAAATTCCTTTCGCGCGATTGCCTGGATCTTGAAAATATTCACTCGTCTCTCCCCGACATGATGGTAATGAAGGCATCGTTGAGATCGGCATCGGGCCTTCCGGGAATAGTTGCCGCCACAATCTCGGCGGGGCTCCCCGCGGCGACGATCTTCCCCTCATCGATCATGACGATGCGCTCACAGTTAGTCGCTTCGTCCATATAGTGGGTCGTCACAAAGACGGTTATCCCTTCGGCGGCAAGCTTGCCGATAAACTCCCAGAAATGCTTCCGCGTAATGGGATCGACGCCCGAGGTGGGTTCATCGAGAAAGAGGATATCGGGCCGGTGCAACAGGGCACAGCCCAGTGCGAGACGCTGCCGCCATCCCGGAGGCAGATCCCGCGTCAGACGAGTCTGCACTTCTTCGAGGCGTGCCAGATGGAGCACCCACTCCATGCGCTCCTGCCACTCCCCGGAGGGGATGTTATAGATACCCAGATAGAATCGGATATTTTCATAGGGCGACAGGTCCTCATAGAGAGAAAATTTCTGTGACATGTAGCCGATGGACTGCTTGATCTTCTCCGATTCTTTCTCTATATCGTGTCCCGCCACCGTCCCGCGACCGGAAGTGGGTCTCAGTATGCCGCAAAGCATACGTATAGTCGTCGATTTTCCCGAACCGTTGGAGCCGAGAAAGCCGAAGATCTCACCCTTTTTGACGGCAAAGGTGATCCGGTCGACGGCCACGAATTTGCCGAAGCGCTTCTCCAGGTTTTCCACGGAAATGGCATCAGAGTTGAAATTTGTCATGTATCAGTTCCTTGTCATACTCCTGAATGCGATGGATCATGGCCTCTTCCAGATTGCTGAAACGAGACTGTATCTTTGCCGGAATACCCGTATCGATAAGACGCGACCGGTGCATCAATGCGAGAAAGTCGCACTTCTCCCCCTCGTCGAGATAGGCAGTGGAGATCATTATGGTCATCCCCTGCCCCTTCATCTGGAAGAGTACGTCCCAGAACTCCTGGCGCGATATGGGGTCCACGCCGTTTGTCGGTTCATCGAGGATCAGAAGATCGGGCTGATGCACGAGGACGCAGGCCAGTCCCAGCTTCTGTTTCATCCCGCCCGATAGGTTTCCCGCAAGGCGGTCAACAAAGGGGAGGAGATTGGAGAATCGGAGAAAACGTTCCCGGCGTTTCTTCCGTTCCTTCCCGAAAATGCCGAAGATATCCATGAAAAAGTCGATATTTTCACGCACAGTCAGGTCCTGGTAGAGACCGAAACGTTGGGGCATGTAGCCGATCAGGGATTTTATGGCTGTGCGGTTTTTCACCACATTGAGGCCGTTGATCTTTATGGTTCCGGCGGTGGGGCGTATCATGGCCGCCACCATACGCAACAGCGTCGTCTTGCCTGCGCCGTCGGAACCGACAAATCCGAATATGCAGCTCCGTTCGACAGAAAGAGACACATTATCCACGGCAACTTCATCTCCATAGTGCATGGAGACGCCGTCAATCGCCACAACATCATTCCCCGGTGCCGGGGATGACTGCGTTATGGGGGGGTCATTCTCGTAACCAGGCATCGGCAGGCATCCCTGATTTCAGTTCTCCCTCGGGATTGGGAATGGAAATCTTCACAAGATAGACGAGCTTGACGCGCTCCTTGTGTGTCTGGATTATCTTCGGCGTAAATTCTCCCTGGGGGGAAACAAAGGAGACCCGCCCTCTGTAGACCTTGTCGGAAAAGCTGTCCGTCTTCACGTCCGCCGTCTGACCGATTTTCACCTTTCCCAGATCCTCTTCAGCAACAAAAATCTTCAGATAGACAGTGGAAAGATCGGCAAGGGTGAGGACCTCGCGCCCCGATGTGACCACCTCGCCGGGCTCCACATTGCGGCTTGTCACGATCCCGTCGAAGGGCGCCCTGAGCAACGTATAATCGAGACTGATATCGGCAAGGGCGACAGCCGATTGTGCGACGGCGATCTGACTCTTTGCCTGCTCTACATCGCGCCGGGCCGTCGTGATCTTTTTCAGATTCGTTTTTGCCTGCCTCACGACCGCCTCGCCTTCGGCAAGTCTCGCCTCGGCCGTCCCAATGGTCTCCTTCCTGACACCCTCTTTCATCATATCGAGGGCCTCTTTGGCCCTGTCCAGTTCCTTCGATGCAGAATCGTATTTGAGTTTCACTGCATCCCGGCTCTTTTCCGCAACGATGCCATTTTTATAGAGACGCTCGTAGCGGACCTTATCCTTGGCTGCCTCGTCCACGACCTCCTGTGCCGCAAGGTATGCCAGTCTGGCCCGTTCCACTTCCTGTTTGCGATACCCCGCATCGAGTTCCTGCAACTGCGACCGGATCACCTCGACGCCCGACTCCGCCCGCGCCACCTCGGCAGGAAGCGTCGCCCCGTAGAGATCGAGCACCGTCTCCATTTTTTTGAGATTTTTCTGGGACGTATCCAGATTTGCCAGTGCCTGATTGCGGCGGGCCTGATAGAGAGACTGATCGAGGCGGGCAAGCAGTTGATCCTTTTCCACACCCTCGCCCTCTTCCACCAGGACCTCTGTCACCCTGCCGTTTACCTGAAAAGAGAGTTCAGACGTCGTCGCTTCGATAGTCCCGGAATAGTAGTGTTCCTGTGTCTGAATTTCCTTCTGTCCAGAGTAAACGAAATAGCCGACCCCCACAAGGAGAAGAAGGAAAAGAATGATGACGATCCCTTTTTTCAAGGCGGAGCCTCCTTTGCAGTAATTAATCTATGAATTGTGAGTAGTTTTATATCATGCTATCCCCAAATTGTAAATTAGGGGAATATAACCAGAATCCACCGTCTAAAAACAGATATGGATATTTGGCTTATCTGAAGGCACATTTTTCCAAATATTTCAGAAAA
>CAYMYS010000121.1:0-7536 GCA_964394725.1 uncultured Syntrophaceae bacterium | reverse complement strand
TGCCGGATGCGGCCTGTAAGATTGCCAATAGGACAATGTGGAATGACACTGACGGCCTACTTTAGATTAAAATCCGATTATTCGGATCGCTTTTAATTATTCATAATATGGAACTGACAATTAAAAGGAGGTAGTTCAATGAGGAAATTTATCACAATTTTTGTAGTAATTGTTTTCTGTCTTTTTTCTGTTTTTATGTTTAGCGGGACCGCAGCTGCCGAAGAGCTTAAGCCCATTACGCTCTCATGGGTTGCCGGCGGCGTCGGTGGCGGCTGGTATGTCCAGGCCGGCGGAATTGCTCAGGTCGTAAACAAAAAAGAACCGAAGATTACGATAAAAGTGGTTCCCGGCGGCGGTGTCGTCAATCCCGTTCGTGTGGCGACCAGCACCAACGATCTCGGGTGGGGAATAACCTTCATAGACAAGATGGCCGTCAAAGGGAAGGCGCCGATCTTTAAAAAGGCATATCCCGATCTTCGTTCCCTGGGAGGTGTCTTCGGTATCTATGACATCCACTTTGTTGCCGCCAAGGATACGGGCATAAGCTCTGTCGGTGAACTGGCAAAAATGATCAAGGACGGAAAAAAGATCAAGGTAGGTGCACCCATGAAGGGGACATCAGACCTCCCCATGGTTGAAACGATACTCGGATATTACGGTGTTTCCCTCGACGATATCAAGAAGGCGAGGGGTAAGGTGTTCAATGCAGTCTACGCAGATATGGTAAGCCTCTATCAGGACCGGCACGTCGATTTCGTCTTTACCCATCTGTCTGTTCCCGCAGCGGCGGTGACTCAAATGGCAGTGTCCCGGGATACGACAGTCCTCTCCATTTCGGACAAGGCCATCGATTACTGCAACAAGGAAATCGGAACGCTGTCCCGCGATTCGGGCCGCCACATAATACCTGCCGGGACCTATAAGGGCCTTGACAGAGATGTGCCCACCGTGGTGTCGGCCGGCGAATTACTGGTGAATAAAGACGTTCCCGAAGAAGTCGCCTATACCATCATCAAGATCATCTGTGAGAATGTAGAGGAACTCTACAAGATAAATCCAGCCAACAAGTTCTTTGTAGCGAAGGATGGGTGGGCCAATGTGGTTCCCCCGCTGCATCCCGGTGCGGCACGGTATTACAAAGAAGCAGGCTACATGAAATAGACGATATTCGAGGACTTGCATGAAATCGAGCCGGGCTGCGGTCATCCCTCGACGGGTGGGCCGCAGTTTACGGCTTTTTAGCAATGGAAAGTATCCGGCCCTGCCGGTGTAGGAATCTTATATGCGACAACTGAGTGACCGGCTCAATCGGTTCATGGGGGTATGGCTGGTAATCATCTCGGCATTCCAACTGTACACCGCCTTTTTCGGCATCATGCAACCGCGCGTCCAGCGGGGGATCCACCTGTTGTTTCTCGTACCGGCGGCATTTATTCTCTTTCCCGCGACGAAGAAATCTCCCAAAGACCGCTTTACCATACCCGATATGGTGATGGCACTGCTGGCGCTACTGCCACCCATTTACCTCATTATCTACAACGATCCCCTCAATATGCGCCTCGAATTTATCGATGCCCTTACGCCAGTGGAAATCGTGCTGGGCATCATAAACATCCTGCTCCTCTTAGAGGCAATACGACGGGCTGTAGTACCTGCCATGGCGATACTGATCATCACCTTCTTTGTCTATATGTTCGCGGCACCCTATCTTCCCGGTGTACTTTACAATAAGCTACCACCGCTCCAGCATCTCATAGAGATGCAGTATCTGCAGTCGTCGTCGGGCATCTACGGATCTATCACGGGAGTGTCGGCAACCTTTGTGGCTCTCTTCGTAATTTTCGGCGCCTTTATGGAAAACACGAGAACGGGAGAATTCTTCACCAATCTCGCCAGCCGTCTGTCTGGAACGAGTCCCGGGGGACCGGCAAAGATTGCAGTTATCAGCAGCGGGCTCTTCGGCTCCATCAGCGGCGTTGCAGCGGCCAATGTGTATGCCACAGGGACATTTACCATACCGATGATGAAGAAAATAGGATACAAGGACCAGTTCGCCGGGGCAGTCGAGGCAGCCGCATCAACAGGTGGAATGATCATGCCCCCCGTCATGGGCGTAGGGGCCTTCGTCATGTCGGAAATAACGGGGATAGCCTACCTGAATATTATCGTAGCAGCGACACTAGGCGCAATTTTTTATTATCTTAGCATCGGTTTCAGAGTCCACTTTCAGGCGCTTAAGAAAAACATAACCGGCATGGACCGGGAAAATACTCCCACCTGGAAGGACCTGCTAAGAGACTTTTATCTGCTCATACCCTTATTCGCCCTGGTGTACTTTCTCGTTTCGGGATACTCACCCTTCGGCGCCGCCTGTGCGGCCATCATCATTACCTTCGTTCTTAGTTTTGTGCGCAAGGGGACACGCATGACACCGCGAAGACTCTTTGCAACTCTCCATCTGAGTGGAAGAAACATGATCATGATTGCCATCGCCTGCGCCGGGGCCGATATGGTGGTAAGCATTGTGACCAACACGGGGCTCGCACTGGGAATCGCCTCAGTAATCGGCAGCTG
Organism: uncultured Syntrophaceae bacterium; assembly: GCA_964394725.1. Taxonomy (GTDB): domain Bacteria; phylum Desulfobacterota; class Syntrophia; order Syntrophales; family UBA2210; genus JAFGPZ01. Next base: position 4,962 of record CAYMYS010000121.1, on the reverse strand, counting down.
GTCGGGCGGCTTCATGATGCCTGCATTGTTACTGATTATGATAACATCACTGATACTGGGCATGGGACTCCCCTGCACGCCCGCCTATATTATTGCCGTAACCATCGGCGGACCCGCCCTCCAGTCCATCGGTGTCGATTTATTATCGGCACACCTCTTTGTCTTCTACTTTGCCATCCTGGCAAGCGTCACACCACCCGTGTGTATCGCCGCCTACTGCGGCGCGGCCATTGCCGGCTCAAGGCCGCTTCATACCGGTTATGAGGCATTTAAACTTGCCTTGATAGGATTTGTCATTCCCTACGTATTTGTCTACAACCAGGCCCTCCTTATGCGAGGGACCTTCGGTGAGATCGCTGTCGTGGTTACCATACTCCTCATAGCAGTAATCCTCTTATCGGCAGGCATGAGCGGGTATCTGCACCGGGCGCTGAACCGGATGGAACGGATCGGTGTCCTTACCATCGCCTTTGGACTCTTCACACTCTGCGCCCATAGAGAAATTATTAATCTAACGGCCGTTAAGTTCTTGACTTTTCTGTCTCTCGGAGTTTTTATACTATTAATCACCCTTCACCGAAGGAGTAAATCAAAGAACGCGTCGCCCCTCGGGGCCGTTGAATGAGGAATAACTGAAAAAATGACGACAATCGTAAAAGGCGGAAAAAATTTATACGGTCAGGCAATCGGCATAATCATGCTGGATGCGCGATTCCCCCGTATCCCCGGGGACATCGGAAATGCGACGACATGGGACTTCCCCGTCGTCTACAAGATCGTCCGGGGGATCAGCCCCGCCATGGTTGTCAGGCGGCAGAAGGCCGAAGGGCTTCAACATTTCATCAATGCCGCGCAGGACCTGGAAGCGGAGGGCGTCAGGGCCATCACCACGGGATGCGGGTTTCTCGCCCCCTTTCAGGAGGATCTGGCCAAGAGCGTCTCCATCCCCGTCTTTACCTCCAGTCTCATGCAGGTGCCCCTCGTCTATCCCATGCTGAAGACAGGACAGAAGGTGGGTATCATCACCGTAAATGCAGCTGCCCTGACAGAAGACCACCTGGCAGGAGTGGGCGCCCACAGGATACCGGCGGTTATATACGGCATGGAGGGTTACCTTGAATTCACACCGACAATCGTGGAAAATCGTGAAACACTGAGCGTAGAACGCATGCAGGACGAGATAATCGCCTGCGGCCGGAATATGGTGGAAGAACACCCCGAGGTGGGCGCTATTGTCCTGGAATGTACCAATATGCCCCCCTATGCCGCCGGACTGCAGGAGGCGACGGGCCTCCCTGTCTTCGATATATACACACTGACTAACATGGTATATCACGCAGTGGTGCGCCAGAAATTCAAGGGATTTATGTAACAATGCGCATCACCGACCACCCCATCCTGGGGAAAGAAGAAAAACGAAAAACAATTATCATCACTGTCGACGGGAAAGAGATCACTGCCTATGAGGGCGAAATGATAGCCGCCGCACTGATCGCAGCAGGAAAACGTTATTTCCGTCTCACCAGAAAATATGAGAAACCGCGGGGTATCTTCTGCGCCATCGGGAGATGCACCGACTGCGTCATGAATGTAAACGGCATACCCAACGTCCGTACCTGTGTCACCCCCGTCGAAAAGGGGATGGTCATAGAGACACAGAGAGGATCGGGTGAGTGGAAGTAGTATGGAAGAGACGGGAGTAGCCATCATAGGGGCGGGACCGGCGGGACTGGCGGCGGCCATAGAAGTGGCACAAGCGGGGGGCAAAGTAGTCCTCATCGATGAAAACAAAAAGCCGGGGGGACAGCTCTTCAAGCAGATACACAAGTTTTTCGGCTCCCGGGCGCATCGTGCAGGGGTGCGCGGCATCACAATAGCTGAAAATCTGCTGGAAGAATGCGAGCGTTTGGGCGTTACCACGCTCCTCGACACCGTCGCCTATGGAATCTTCGCCGACAACAAAATAGGTCTTATGAGCAGGGGTCGTTCATGGACGCTCAAAGCCAAGATGATCATACTGGCGGCGGGGGCCGGCGAAAACGCCCTCTCCTTCCCCGGCTGGACACTCCCCGGCGTTATGGGCGCGGGGGCCCTGCAGACCATGATGAATGTCCACCGCGTCCTCCCCGGGAAGCGCATCCTCATGATCGGATCGGGCAATGTGGGACTCATCGTCTCCTATCAGGCCATACAGGCCGGGGCCGATGTGGCGGCCATCGTCGAGGCGGCTCCATCTATCGGCGGCTATGGCGTCCACGCGGCGAAGATAAGCCGCACGGGCACGCCCATCTATACATCCCATACAGTAAAAAGGGCCCTCGGTAATGATCATGTGGAGTCCGCAGAGCTGGTAGCACTCGATGAACGATGGAATCCCATAGAAGGGACGGAAAAGAAGATCCTTGCAGACACGATCTGTCTCAGCGTGGGGCTGACACCTCTTACCGAGCTGGCGCGCATGGCGGGATGCCTATTTACCTACGTCCCCGCTCTGGGCGGCCATATTCCCCTGCACAACTGGGATATGCGAACGAGCGAAGAGAATATATACATAGCAGGAGACATCTCGGGTATCGAAGAGGCCAGCACGGCCCTTGAAGAGGGACGCCTCGCCGGAATCGCGGCGGCGCAGTCGCTCGGGTTGATCACTGACAAGGATGCTGAAACCAGGAAGGCCGAAACCCGGGAACGCCTTGCCTCGCTCAGAGAGGGACCCTTCGGGAAACTGCGTAGGGAGTTGAAGAAACCATTCATGGAAGGACCGGAAATCGTTCATGCCGTCTGAAGGAATAAAAAAGCGTGGATACGTAACGCTTGAGGAATTAAAAAGGACACCGGGTTGCCCCAGCGATGAAAGGCTGAAGCGGGGGGCCGTGGCGGTCATCGAATGCGTGCAGGAGATACCCTGCAACCCCTGTGAAGAGGTCTGCCCCTATGGTGCCATTAGTGTGGGTGAGCCGATTACAAACCTCCCCATACTGGCAGAAGATAGATGCTGCGGTTGCGGCGCCTGTCTCGCCGCCTGCCCGGGACTCGCCATTTTCCTTGTCGATACGACCAGAAGGAAAGGAAAGGCGGAAGTCTCTTTCCCCTTCGAGTATATCCCCCTGCCTGATGTGGGAGACGAGGTCGAGGCCGTCGATCGCAGGGGCGATATCGTGACAAAGGGAACTGTGGTCTCCATAAGAAATCCCAAAAAGAATGATCATACACCCATCGTCACCATTGCCCTTTCCGAAGAGTTCGCCATGGAGGTAAGGGGCATGACCATACCGCACAAGAGGAAGGATTAACATGACCGAGTCCAATGACGATGTGCTTATCTGCCGGTGTGAAGAGGTAAGTCTCGGTGAGATAAAAGAGGCCATAGCCCGGGGGGCAACGACGCTCCAGGAAGTAAGGCGCAGGACACGTGCCGGGATGGGGCTCTGCCAGGGTCGCACCTGCGGTACACTAGTGGCACGGATTATCGCCGAGCATACGGGAAAATCTCTGGAAGAGATCATGCCTGCCACGGCACGGCCACCCGTCCGGTCGATCAAGGTGAAAGAACTGGGAGGAGAAGAGTGTTGCTGCCCCAAAGAGCGGACGTAGTCATTATCGGAGGCGGTATCATCGGCGCTTCCATCGCCTATTATCTCGCAAAGGGAGGGGTCGAAGCGCTACTCATCGAGCGTTCCAGTATCAGTTCCGCGACCTCGGGCTCCTGTGACGGCTTTGTCTTCATGCAGTCAAAAAAACCGGGGATCCATCTCGAACTCGCCCTTGAAAGCGCAAAACGATTCGAGACCCTTGAGGCGGAACTGGGCGCACCCATCGAATATGAAAACTGCGGCGGCATGGTGGTCATAGAAGGGGAAGAAGAATTCCCTGCAATGGAACAATATGTTAAAGAACAGCGAGTGATCGGACTCGACGTGACCCTCCTCGGCGTAAAAGAGGCCAGGGAACGGGAACCTGCCCTCTCCGAAAAGATTATCGGAGCAACCTACTCGCCTCAAGACTCCCAGGTAAACCCCATGTTCCTCACCTTCGCCTTCATCGACAGGGCAAGGGAACTGGGTGCCCGGGTATTCACCGATACAAGAGTAACCGCCATCGACGGCGTGGGCGGCAGAGAATGGATTGTAAGAACGGAGACGGGAGAGATCAAAACCGAACTAGTCGTCAACGCGGCGGGGCCCTTTGCACCGGAAATAGGCCGGATGGTGGGTCTTGAAATACCCATCACGCCGAGACGGGGACAGCTTCTCGTCACAGAAACGCTGCCTAATCTCATCACATCCATCTTCCTGTCGGCACAATATATCGCGGCGAAATTCAATCCCGAACTGGCCAAGACAGCGGGCGAGGGAATTTCCATCGAACAGACGGCCAGCGGCACCCTCGTTCTGGGATCGACTCGGGAATTCGTCGGCTACGATACCGGCGTAACAAACGAGGGAATTTCGGCAATCGCGGCACGTGCCGCGCAGGTGATTCCCCGGCTCAATGAGGTGCACATCATCCGCACCTTTGCAGGACTGCGCCCCTACACGCCCAGCGGCCTCCCCTTCCTCGGTTTCGTAGAGGGACTGGAGGGTTTCATCATGGCGGCGGGCCACGAAGGAGACGGCATCGCCCTTGCACCCATTACTGGCGATCTCATCGCCCAGCTCATCCTATCGGGCAAGACCGACATCCCTCTCGATGCCTTCCAACTGGGATTGGGCGGCACACCCTGGAAACCTGCCCTTGTCCTGTCTCCACAGGAATAGATTGCGCCGTTTAGGCTTGATATATGCCCTCAAATTCAGTATAACTCCATCATTTAGAATAATATAGGTCCGCTTTTTTCTTTGACGGCAATTATCATTTTTGAATACATCGGAGCGAGGTGAGATGTCGAAAATCATATCTATCCATTCTTTCCGCGGAGGAACAGGAAAATCCAACACGACAGCCAACCTGGCCGTATCTCTG
>CAYMYS010000120.1:0-7571 GCA_964394725.1 uncultured Syntrophaceae bacterium | reverse complement strand
TGTGGGGGAAGGGGAAGAATACACCCTGTCGTAATATTCCTTACCGGAAAAGTAACATGTGTTACCAGATAGCTATCTTATCACGGCATACTCACCTTAAATAATACAACAATAACAATCTGATACGAATGTGAATAGGTTTTGGTACAGCTCGTGCTCTATGTTTTACTCAAAACATGTTCGATTGATAATTCCGCGGGCATGGAAAAGAAAGGTGTAAGGTCGAGATGATTATAGCATGTATAGCATCATTTTTTGAAAATGAAATCTCCTGGGTAACCAGGATGCTTTGCCGACTGCAACGTGTGATCTGGCTTAAATGGGGATTAACCCTTTTCCCATTTATTATGATCCATGCTGATAATCAAGATAACAAGGATGAAGAAAATCCCTATGCAATTACATTTACCTATGATGAGCTGAGGCAACAACGATTTCAAGGGCATTTAGAAAGCAAAGAAGGCAAGGAATTAACGGGAAAAAATCAAAACTGAAAATTTGCTCCTACCATTGGTGAAGATGATGGCAATAAAAAAATGCAAGATGTGCTTCAGAGAATTTGAGGGAGAAGATGTTTGGGAAGATAGTCCCGCAATGGAACTGGGGGACATCTTTGCTCGAAATACCGGCATTGAAGATATTAGTGACCTGTGCCCGGAATGCAAAGAAGAATTAGGGGTTATAAATTTTCTGGGGTTTGGTCAGTAGAAAATTATTACCAATTGAACACCGCTAATGACAAGCAGTTACAGGGTGACGATGAACCATGGAAATAGCTGATTATTTCAAAAGTAAAAATTGGGGAATAGCAGACGTTTTCCAAATTCCATCCCGTCAGGCTACTTTCTATGCGAGTGATGATTTGGATCTTTCTGTTCAATCTCGGAGTTTCCTCTGTGATGATGTGCCGGAGGGAATTTATCTCCACCAAAAAGAAGCAATAAAAGACTTTCTCAATGGAGAGAACGTTTGCCTCACGACGGGAACGGCTTCTGGGAAAAGTCTGGTGTTTTATTCGGCAGCCATAGAACAGATAGTGAAGAACCCGGATTCCAAAATCCTCGCAATCTATCCGCTACGAGCGCTTGGCAAGGAGCAGGAAGAAAGATGGATTGTGGCAATGCAAAAAGCCGGGCTTGATGCCAGAGTTGGAAGAATAGATGGTCAGGTGTCGATTAATGAAAGGACAGAAATTTTGAAAAATAGCCAGGTCCTAATTATGACCCCTGATATCATTCATGCGTGGCTGTTATATAATCTGAGCAACAGGCATGTGTTGGAGTTCATTTCCAGAATATCTCTTATTGTTGTTGACGAAATTCATACATATTCAGGTGTATTCGGAAGTAATGCGGCGTTGCTCTTCCGAAGACTTCAGCACATCATGGGGATGTTGAATGTTCATCCCCGATATATTGCTGCTTCGGCTACAATTGCCGATCCAGGGTTACATTTGAAGAAACTGTTCGGTTTAGAATTCACAACGATTGACTCCTCATTAGATACTTCTCCCAGGCATGAAATTACCATCAGGCTTGTTGAACCGCCTGACACAAAAGATATGCTTTCCACATTGTCGTCGTTTATGGAGTTCATTGCAGGAAACACCGATCATAGATTTATATCCTTTGTGGACAGCAGAAAGCAGACAGAATACATTGCTTCCATAGCCGCAAGGTCTCAGTTAAAGGAGAACGACCTGGATTCTATGAGTTGTGATCACCTGCAGAAACTCAGCATCTTGCCGTACCGTGCCGGATATGAGGCAAATGATAGAAATATCATTCAAAAAAGGTTGAGTGGAGGAACATTGTCCGGCATTGTCAGTACAAGCGCACTTGAACTCGGCATAGACATTCCGTTCCTTACGCTGGGCATTCTGTTCGGTGTACCTCATTCGGCAACAAGCTTCTATCAAAGGATAGGACGAATAGGACGTCACTCAAAGGGTGAAATCATAGTAATAAATAAAGGAGATATTTACAGTGAGAATATCTTCCGGAATCCAGAAAAATTATTGAATATGCCTTTGTCTGAAAGTGCTTTGTACCTTGAAAACCAGAGAATGCAATATATACATGCCCTATGCCTTGCGCGACATGGTGGGGAGGATGACCAGATACGTGCTTTAATCAATGGGGACAAGAAACAGAATTTTGAAAGTTCCACTGACTGGCCTTCGGGTTTCTTAGCGCTTTGTGATTCGGAACGTGTCGGTGTGATTCCCGTAGAACTTCAGAACATGAAAGCGGAAGCAGGTGATGATCCGAATCATACTTTTCCCCTGCGAGATGTAGATGTTCAATTCCGTGTGGAGTATAAAAAAGGTTTGCAAAAAAGAACCCTTGGATCATTGTCTTACGCACAGTTGATGCGAGAAGCCTATCCTGGCAGTGTTTATTACTATACGACAAGGCCATATCGAGTATATCGTGTCAAAAACAGTTCAAGGGTGGTTGAAGTAAGACACGAAAAAAAATATACGACACGACCCCAAACGTTGCCAACTTTGGTATTTCCCAATCTGTCTTCCGGAAGTGTTTTTTCAGCACAAAAACACGGCGAACTTATTACGGCAGAGTGCAATATGCAGATAAGGGAAGCCATAGCCGGAATCAAAGAACGGCGAGGTCCTAACGAGACAGCTATCAGTTATCCCCTTGACCCTTCATTGGGTTTCTATTTCGACCAGAACAGATTCACGAGAAACTATTTTACTACAGGCGTTATATTTACCCATCCTGCGTTAAACAAAGCTGGGGTTCGTTGCGATGTTATTGCCCGTCTTCTTTTCGAAGCCTTCTTAATGACCATCCCACTTGAAAGGCGTGATATCAATTTTTCCGGAGATAGGCACAGAACGAAGGCCGGCATTGTTTCCGAAGGTGACAAGTTTGTTTGTATATACGATCAGACATACGGCAGCCTTAGATTATCAGGCCGTATCCTTGAGGGACAAACACTCAAAAAAGTCTTTGAAAAAGTTGTTGATTTGCCAATGCAAAATGAAAACATGGATATAAATCCAGAAACAATATTGGCATTGGAAGAAGTGGTCAATTCATTATCCGAATCTCGATCCGACATCACCTTCAATTTATCAGGCGAAACTAACCGTCTGCATGACGAGCTTTGCAAAGAAGTTATCATGCCAGGCTCGAAGGGTCTGAATATTAAGAATAATAACGAGGAGTTTTTTATTGAAGATGTATTTTACAGTCCAGTGATTGAAGGATTGGCCTACAGGGGGAAGCATATTTCAGAAAGATGTCCAAAATTCGATGATGTAAAAATCTCTATTCCTGTTAATTCGCTGGTAAATATTCCAGGAGAAAGTAGATCGGGTCTGTATGATTTTGAAACAGGAGAAATAACAGAAATTGGAGGACTTTGATGTTATGAAAAAATCATTTCCTCATGCCGGTGAACTTGGTGACTTTCTCCTCAAATGCTTAGTTGTCGCTTGGTGCATCCTTTTTCCGCCTGTACTGCTCCTGATTATTCCCATATGGATTTTAGGAATGCGCCAAAAAAAGAGGAATAAGTAATGTCAAAAACTTTTCTCCTGGTTTTCTTATTGCTTGTCCCGCTTCCAGGCATTGCTGACGACTATAATTATGAAGTGTATGGTTATGGTGACGATGGTTATGTGTCTGGAGAAGTTGAAATAAATCTGGACTCAAAGGAAGTTGAGGGTTACTTATACACGGACGACGGAGAGGTAATATATATCGAGGGTGAAGGAATAGGTAGCGGTACAATTGAATGTTATGATGATGAAGGGAATTATTATGAGTTGGAGGCATATTAAATGGCATTAGATTAGAATGCCTCAATAAGCAATTGATTGTTTATTCAACAAATATCCCGCCTGTTGTGTCTAATCCTATATGATGTTAAAGTTGGTGTGTTTAGAAAGGCTTGATTCCCACCTGCGTGGGAATGACTAAAGGGGAATGCGGGAATGACGGGTAAGGGAAGCGTGGGAATGGGGGGAATGGTAGAAAAGCGAGATTCCCGCCTGCGCGGGAATGACATAGGGCAGTTTAAGATTGTTACCGATTTTGTGCCTAAGGGCGATCAGCCCCAGGCGATTGATAGCCTCGTGAAGGGCGTCGATGCGGGGGCGGAGCATCAAGTCCTCCTGGGGGTCACCGGTTCGGGGAAGACCTTCACAGTGGCAAATGTCATCGAGCGGGTGCAGCGTCCCGCCCTCGTCATTGCCCACAACAAGACGCTGGCCGCCCAGCTCTATAACGAATTCAGGACACTCTTCCCCGACAGCGCCGTGGAGTATTTCGTCAGTTACTACGATTACTACCAGCCCGAGGCCTACATCCCCACCACGGATACCTACATAGAAAAGGACGCCTCCATCAATGACGAGATTGACAAGATGCGCCACTCCGCCACGCGTTCTCTGCTGGAACGGCGGGATGTCATCATCGTTGCCAGCGTCTCCTGCATCTACGGCATCGGTTCCCGCGAGAGTTATTCGGGAATGCAGATCTATCTTGAAGAGGGGATGGACATCCCCCGCGACGACCTGCTGCAGCGGCTCATCGAGATACAGTACAAGCGAAACGATATCGATTTTCACCGGGGGACCTTTCGTGTCCGCGGTGATGTTGTCGAGATCTTCCCCCCCTATGAAGAGGAACGGGTGATCCGCGTGGACTTTTTCGGCGATACCATCGAATCGATGGGGGTCTTCGATCCCCTGCGCGGTGTGAAATTACACAGCCTCAGTCATATAAAGATCTTTCCCGGCAGCCATTACGTGACGACGCGGGAAAATATGAAAAGGGCCATCGCGGATATCAAGGAGGAACTGGTGATCCGCCTCGATCAACTGCATTCGCAAAACAAGCTCCTCGAGGCCCAGCGGCTGGAGCAGCGCACCCGCTTCGATATAGAGATGATGGAGGAGATGGGCTACTGCCAGGGGATCGAGAATTATTCGCGCCACCTGACGGGTAGAAGGGCGGGTGAGCCCTCGCCCACGTTGATGGAGTATCTCCCCGAGGACGCCCTTGTCGTCATCGACGAGAGTCATGCCACCCTTCCGCAGTTGCGCGGCATGTACCGCGGCGACCGGTCCCGGAAAGAGACCCTCGTCAGCTTCGGTTTTCGTCTCCCCTCGGCCCTCGATAATCGTCCCTTGATGTTTGAGGAGTTTGATGCCTTCCCCTTCCAGCGCCTCTATATTTCGGCCACGCCGGCGGACTATGAAGTGGAACAGGCAAAGGGCGGCGTGGTGGAACAGATTATCCGTCCCACGGGGCTGATGGACCCGGAGATTATCGTGAAACCGGTGACGAATCAGGTGGACGATCTCTTCGGTGAAATCAACAAACGGGTGAAAAAGAAGGAGCGGGTCCTCGTCACCACGCTGACGAAACGGATGGCCGAGCATCTGGCGGAATATTATCAGGACCTCGGCGTTAAGGTGCAATATCTCCATTCCGATATAAAGACGCTGGAACGCGTCGAGATCATACGCGACCTGCGGTTGGGAAAGTTTGATGTCCTCGTGGGGGTCAATCTGTTGCGCGAGGGGCTCGATATACCCGAGGTTTCTCTCGTGGCTATCCTCGATGCCGACAAGGAGGGATTCCTGCGGTCGGAACGGTCGCTCATTCAGACCAGCGGGCGGACGGCCCGGAATGTGAACGGCCAGGTGATCATGTATGCCGACAGGGAGACGCGTTCCATCAAGGCATGTCTCGACGAGACGAAGCGGCGGCGGAAGATTCAGGAGAAGTTCAACATCGAAAACGGCATCACGCCCGAGACGATTGTCAGGGCCATCGACAGGATACTGGGCTCTGTCTATGAGGCCGATTATGTCACCGTTCCCGTAGGAGAAAAGGGTGCCGAATATATGAGGTCCGATGAAATTGCCGCCGACATAAAAGAGTTGACGAAGGAGATGAAGAAGGCGGCAGAGAATCTCGAGTTTGAACGGGCGGCGCAGATCCGCGATGAGATAAAGGAACTGTCGCGCTATGAAATGGAACTGGGGCTCTGGGGGTAGTATGAAGGAAACAGGCGAGACTGCCGGGAAAGATAAGGCGGTACAAAAAGCCAAAGACCTCGTCGCCGAAAAGGTGAAATCGGCGCCCACAACGACGGGCGTCTACCTGATGAAGGACGCCACGGACCGCCTCATCTATGTGGGCAAGGCGAAGAATCTCAGGGCGCGGGTGCGGTCCTACTTCGGCGGTAGCGACGCCCGGCCCATGATTCCCTTTCTCGTTCCAAAGATAAAGGACCTCCAGTTCATCGTCACGGCCACGGAAAAAGAGGCCCTCATCCTCGAGAACAACCTCATCAAGAAACACCGGCCCCGGTACAATGTTACCCTGAGAGACGACAAGAACTACTTCAACATACGCATCGATCTGCGCGAGGATTTCCCCCGCTTTCAACTGGTGCGCCAGGTGAAGCGCGACGGGGCGCGATATTTCGGACCCTATTCATCGAGCAACGCAGTAAAGACAACCCTCCATTATCTGCAACAGATATTTCCCCTGCGAACCTGCACGGATAACGAATTCAAATCGAGGCAGCGTCCCTGTATCGAATACGAAATCAATCGCTGCATGGCCCCCTGCTGCAAAAAGATCGGGCGCGAGGAGTATAAAAAGCTGGTCCACGAGAGCATCCTCTTTATCGAGGGGCACCGCGGCAGACTCATCACCGACCTTGGAAAAAGGATGAAGGAGGCCTCGGGGAGACTCGATTTTGAAGAGGCGGCAGGGATACGCGACCGGATTTACGCCATCGAGACGACGCTGGAAAAACAGGCGGCCACGGCCATGTCTTTCAAGGACCAGGATATATTCGGCATCTACAGCGACGATCATCGCGTGCAGGTCTCCATGCTCCATGTGAGACAGGGGAAGATAATCGGTCAGCGGAACCTGGCCCTCTTTACGATCAGGATGGGGATAACTGAATTTCTCTCGTCCATTCTCAAGCAGTATTACAGCATGGATGTCTCCATCCCACAGGAGATCATCATTCCCGAAGATATTGAGGACCACGCAGTCATCGAGGAATGGCTGGCGGAACGCAGGGGGAAAAAGGCTGTCATTATCGTTCCCAAACGGGGGAAGAGCGTCGAACTCCTCACACTGGCGGCGAGCAACGCAAAAAATGTCTACCAGACAGAGTCATCGCTCCGGGCCGACACGGACAAACTGCTTGACATCCTGCAGGAACAGCTCAAGCTGAGAACTGTCCCCATGCGGATCGAGTGTTTCGACATTTCAAATATCGGCGGCCAGTACGCCGTGGGTTCCATGGTCTCCTTCTACGGGGGGACTCCCGACAAATCATCTTACCGGCGTTTCAAGATCAGGACGCTGGAAGGGGCCGACGATTACGGCATGATGTATGAGGTACTGACGAGGAGATACGGCAAAAAGGAGAATCTCCCCGACCTGATCGTCGTCGATGGGGGAAAGGGGCAGCTCGGCGTGGCGCTTGCAGTGTTAAAGGAACTGGAGATTGAAAGCGCCGATGCCATAGGCCTGGCAAAGGCGGATCAGCAGATAGAGGGGCTC
>CAYMYS010000119.1:0-7607 GCA_964394725.1 uncultured Syntrophaceae bacterium | reverse complement strand
GATTGGAAAAAATCACCGAGGGAACAATCCTGATAGATGATCGCGTCATCAATGACGTGGCCCCCAAAGACCGCGGCATCGCCATGGTCTTTCAAAACTATGCCCTCTACCCCCACATGAATGTCTTCAACAATATGTCCTTCGCTCTGAAGATCAACAGGAAACCGAAAGCGGAAATTGAGCGCAGGGTCAATGAAGTAGCCGAAATTCTCGAGCTGTCGGAATATCTCAAGAGAAAACCCTACGAATTGTCGGGCGGTCAGCGTCAGCGGGTGGCAATGGGACGGGCAATGGTCAGAAAGCCGGCCATATTCCTTTTCGACGAACCCCTTTCAAACCTCGACGCGAAGCTGCGCACACAGATGCGTATCGAAATGAAACTGCTGCACCAGAAGGTCAAGGCGACAATTATCTACGTCACCCATGATCAGGTAGAGGCAATGACCCTCGCCGACCGGATTGTTGTCATGAGAGACGGATACATCGAACAAATAGGAAAGCCCATAGAACTCTTCGAAAGGCCGGCAAACACCTTCGTTGCAGGATTTATCGGGAGCCCACCCATGAATCTGGTGCCCGCCAGAATCATTGCGAAGGACTCGAAACTGATGATGGACTTCGAAGGAAAGCTCAAGCTCCCCATTCCGGAAAAAACAGGCGCCAACATCAAGGAAGGAATGGATATCGTCATGGGAATCCGAACGGAAGATCTTACCATCGACAATGGGAATAATGGATTCTCTCCCGACTGGATGGTGGAAGGCATCGTCGAGGTTGTGGAGCCTCTGGGCGGCGAGACCAATATGCATATGGACATCAACGGCGTCAAGTTTACCGCCAAAAGCGAGGGGCGCAGGATCATCGAAGTGGGGAGTAAACTTCACCTCGCCCTGAATCTGGATCATCTCCACATATTCGATGCCGCATCGACGCTGTCCGTCTATTAGGCATCTTCCCTCTGCAATCGAATGACGATTTTTCCCGAAATTGAAACTCCCCGCCGCAAGCAGCGGGGAATGGGCTCGCTTTTCAGTTCAATTATGATCGCCGGTATCTGAGGATCATGTCGGCAATTTCGGCAAAGCCATCACTGCCGTCTCCGACCGTTACAAAGGAAGGAAGATGTTTCATACGATGGGCGAAACGAAGAACGCCGTGCACACCTACGGAATTGGCAAAATATTCAAACATGGGTTCATCGTTGGGTGAATCACCGCAGAAGAGGAAGTCTTTCCTGCATTCATCGAGATCCATGCCCCACCGTTCCCGGACAAAGGTTTTCGTCATCCCCAGTTTGTCATAGTCGCCGAACCAGCCGTTGACATGAATGGATGAGACCTTGCAGCGGCATCCCTGTTTCCTGAATATGCGGCATATCTCCGCGACGGCCTCCTCACCGAGCGGTTCGACGTCTTCACAATAATCGATGGCCAGATCGGCCTCCCGGTAGAGCTGGTCACTGGCGACTGCCGTCCCGGGAACTGCGGCCAGTATATCCTTCTTTACGGTTTCAAGCCTCTCACGCTTTTCCGCCCTCACCTCTGCCGGATCGAGAAATCTCTTCTTCATCCTTCCCTCTTTCTCATCCATCGAGAAGTAGAAGGCCCCATTTTCACCGACGATCCCATCGACGGGCCACATACGGGCAATATGATCACACCAGCCGGCAGGTCGCCCCGTTATGGGAACGGTTTTTATACCCGCTTTTTTGAGTCTCCAGAGGGCGCTGAAGGCCTCGGCATACATCTTACCGCCCGTCGTAAAGGTATCGTCAATATCAAAAAAGATGCCCCGGAGTTTTTCGAAGTTCTCCGCCTTCATCTCTGCCAGAGGTGGGATCATAGTCAATTCTCCTTACGCTCTCTTATAAACACATTGATACCCTGTGCCAACAACTCATTTCCCGCAGGCCTTGGTACATTAATGTAATCGTCTTTCTGTCAGTCTTTCACGACACCCAGCAGATCCATAATAGCGAGGGCGTATACCTTGGTCGCGACCATCATTTTGTCGATATTGATATACTCATTGATCGGGGGCCACGCGTCCTCACCCGGCCCAAAGGTTATTGCCGGAATACCGTTCAAATTAAATTGGATCGTATCGCAGTATCCATTTTTACGATAGTATTGGGGCTCCTTGCCCGTAATCTCTTTATAGGCCTTTGCGATCGCCTTTACGTGGGGCGCGTCTTCCGGGATTTCCTCCGTTCCAGGAATAAAGGTATACCCCGGCATTTGCCGGACCTCGGCTTCGAATTCTGGATCTTCCGATTTCAGACCTTCTATCACACCTTGAATATCACCTAATATCATCGGTGGTGTAATGCCCGGCACAAGGCCGACGGCCACCAATCGAGCGGTGCATGTGTCAGGCGTAAAGCCCGTTTCTCCAGGTTTCCCCCCTTCAATTTTGACAACGCACAGGCTCGGCTTAGTCGGTCCGTAAATCTTCGGTTCACTGTGTGTAAACTCGAGTTTTTCCAATCGCTCAAGAAGTTTGAGCATTTTATTAATCGCGTTGATTCCTGTTTCGGGTCTCCAGATATGGGCCTTTGTGCCCTTTGTTTCTACTTCCAGAAGACAGTGTCCGGAATGAGCCACGGCTATGCCGATGCCCCAATCATCGTGACTGCTCCAGCTCGTCGGTTCCGACACAATGCAGTAATCCGCTTTTACGATGCCCTCTTTCGTCAGATACCGTGCCCCCGAGTAACCATTTCTCTCTTCATCGATAGTATAAACGAACTGCAGATCCCCCGCTAATCGAACTCCCGATTTGAGGATGGCCTTCACTGCAGCCAATTGACATGTCATATTGCCACGGGTGTCTGAAGTGCCTCGTCCATATATTTCCCTGCCCACTATCGTGGGTTTATAGGGATTAAAATCAGTTTTGTCCCATTCCGCGGGGTCACCGGCAGGATAGGTGTCGAGATGATCGTTTAAAATTAAACGGGGAGTCCCCGATACTCCTTTTAACGACGCCATGACATTGGGCCGACCTATGACAGCCTCTGTCATGCGGACTTTCAATCCCATCCCCTTCAATTCTTCCGCTACAGTTAAAGCGAACTTCTCCTCTCTACCGGTAGGCATGTCGGGGTCTGCGGGGTTCTCCGCCTCGGGTTGACCGGCGGGAACCAATTTTTCAACTAATGCGATACATTCCTCTTCTTTAATTTGCTCGAGTACCAGCCTATGGATTTTATCCATACCCTTCTCCCTTTTATAATTTCAGTTTAGTGTTATCCATTATTTCCTGCCTGAGTTTGGCGACATTTCTCAAGGGCCTTTTAAGTTATGTTTGCGGCGCTCCGTCCTGCCAGCCAGGCCGTTGAAAATGCCGCCTGCAGATTGTATCCACCCGTGTCTCCCTGAATATCGAGCAGTTCTCCTGCAATGAAGAGACCCTTTGTTTTCCTGGATTCCGTCGTTCTGGGGTCAATCTCCCGGGTGTCTATTCCTCCTGCCGTAATAATTGCTTCGGCGAAGGGTCTGTATCCGGTAACCTCGAGACGGAAATCTTTGAGCCAGGCCCCGAGGCGTCTACGTTCTTTTGCAGAGATATTACAGGCCATGCGATCGCCAGGCACATTAATGAAATTCAGGCAGACGGGAACCATTTCCCGGGGAACCAGCCCCCGCAGAAGGCTTCCCATGTGCTCTTTGCCTCGCGAAACAATGTCGCGCTGAAGACGTTCATCAAGTTTTTTTTCATCAAGGGCGGGCTTGAGGTCAATGGAAAGGCTAACTGTGTGCCCCTTGCGCACGCCGTCCACTGCGTCACCGCTCAAGGTAAGAATTGAAGGACCCGTTATCCCGAATTCGGTAAAGACGACCTCACCAAATTGTTCCCTTTTTTTCCTGCCGTTGATAAGCATTCGGGTGTTGACATTGCGAAGATTGAGTCCAGTCATTTTTTTGGCTTCATCTCCCGCAGTTTCAAGGGGGACAAGGGCCTGGCGGGCGGGAATTACTGTATGCCCTGCCGATTCGGAAAGTCTGTAGCCTTCTCCCGTCGAACCCGTCGCCGGATAGGAAACACCCCCCGTCGCAAGGATAACTGCATCACAGGGAACTTCCCTGCCCTGGGAAACAACACCGGTAATACATTCATTATGTGTCACTATTGTATCAACAGGAGCGGAATGTCTGATCCGTACCCCCGACTTTTTATTCCATTGGAGAAGAACTTTCCAGACATCGGGCGCTTTGCCGCTTGCAGGGAAAACACGGCCGCCCCTTTCAGTTACCAGCTCCAGGCCCAGTTCATTGAAGAATTCCATGAGATCGGTATTGAAGAACCGGGCAAAGGCCTGCCGAAGAAAAGGACCGGTTTTCCCGAAATGGGAAATAAAGTCGGATATCTCGACGATATTCGTGATATTGCAACGCCCCTTTCCTGTAATACACAGTTTGAGACCCGTCCGTTTCATTTTTTCGAGCAGCAGTGTATCGGCTCCCGCTTCAGCCGCCTGTCCGGCAGCCATTAGCCCTGCCGGGCCGCCGCCTATTACAATTACTCTTCGTCGGTTCTCTTTAATCAAAGCGTGCTCCTGTTGATTTTGTGAAAGGACGCCAATCAGCGGCGAGTTCACGAATAGGCCGCATGTGCATTGTCAGCCCTTTTTGATCGCACCAAAGGCTGCAAAAGAAGAATTTTCATGCAAAAGCTCAACATGGTCAAAGCCTGCTTTTCGAAGAAGATCCAACTGATACGTAACCGGCCTCGGTGAATCTTCCTTATCGATATAGTCAAAGACTGTGGCCCGATAGTCTTCTCCGCCCACGGAAGAGAGGTATTCACCATAGCGTTCCCACATCAGAGATTGAACCGGTTCGGTTTCATGAGATACCAGATCGGCAATCCAGAGACTTCCACCGGGCGCTGTGAGTCGATAGATCTTTCTAAATATCGATTCCCAATCTTGATCGTCTCGCTATGGTGCATCGATGGTCGCTGCCTGCGCCGTTTCGAGATGTGAGAATCTCTCGACATCATTATCAAATCTCTCCTTTATTTCCTGTGGCGATGATTTCTTTTCAAGTGGTGTGCTCATAATTCCTATCAATCGGGCTAACGCGGGTGCTCATGAGAGGCGAGGCTGCCAACGCAGTATCACCCCATGTCCTGCGATATCTATTGCTATTCGAAACCCATCGCCCTTTTCACTTTAGTAAGGTTGTCTCTTGAAGTTAACATTTCTAAAAGTATAAATGCTACGTCCACTGCTGTCGCTGGAGACGTTGAGGTGACAATATTTCCATCAACAACGATCGGTTGATCTTTAACATGTACGCCAAAACTGTCAAGCTCTTTTCTTCTTATCCCGTTACGTAAATGATAGGTTGTTGCCATTTTATTTTTCAAGATCCCGCTTTCCCCAAGAGGCAATGCCCCCACACATATCGACGCAATGATTTTATTTCTTTCATGAAACTGTCGTATAATATTCAGAAAGTCTTCATGATATGCATCTTCGTAAAATCCGGCTTCATGGAATCCGCCGGGTATTGCCAATGCATCGAATTCATCGACAATGATCTCATTCACCTGAATCTCAGGTATGACCGTAAAATTCCATGTACATTGAATGTGCGACCTTCGGCCTGCCGTCACAACATTTACAGGACTGTCACCAATATCCCTGCTCCATCCGAGAACATCAGTAAATGCACCTGCCTCGTATTCTTCAAATCCCTGGGCTAAAAGGAGTAAAACATTTTTCATCATATAGTCTCTTTCATATTTTATCAGACCTGAAACGTCGCGATCACCACGAGAATCACCGCAATAGAGACAGTTATCTCTGCCACCTAAAATATCATAACAGGATTAAACATGCCTGCGAAATCGGCCGGTGACTTCGATCGGTGAATTGCATTATTAATAGTTATGTTAGATGCAGACAATTATTTTATTTCCACTAGATGCATAATATCATACCCTCGATAATTCAGTATTTGGCCGATTTGCCAATACTGGCTTTCCCGGTAAATGGTTAATGATGTGATCTTTTTAAATTGAAAAAACTTTTGGGGTTTTGTACTGTTTCAATCCACGCCCCTGCGAGAGGGGCGACGCAAGAACCGAAGCTAGGCGAGAAATAGGGAACGTTCGTGCAGAGCGTTCTTAACGCTGAATTAATATCACCTCAGGAATATTATCCTTCGCTCAATACACCGAACCATGACATGCTGTGACACCCTAGGGACTCCTAATCTCACTAACCTTGGCATAACTTGTATCTTTCATTTTGAACCTTAAACACTAAGCACGTTCTGCACGAACGTCCCCCCATTGTCCATATTATTAAACGCTCACAAATATGAGACCCCAAAATTATTTCGAAGAATTAAGTGTTATGTCCCCCGAATTCCTCCGAGTGCATTGTGTCGTTATACCGCCATAATCAATAATAAATTTTGACAAATTTTAGATGCTACGTTATTATTTTTTATTAAACTTTCCCTGTAGCTTTAACAAAGAATTTTGTATCGAAGGTCTTAGAAAATTTTTAAAAATAGGCGATATATTTTTTTCTTCAGCAAGAAAGAGGCAGTTAACTACATCATCAATTATTCTCACATCAAGAGTTCCTTCAAGTGTTATTTTATCAATGCTGTCAATATCTTCAGGTGAAATGGGATATAGCTCATAAAGCTGAATCCAGGTATCTTTTTTAAAAAATGTTTTGCCTACAGGAATAAAAAACAGGCTTCTTTCTTTAATACACCCGACTTTTGCAGGTTTGTCCTTTTGTTGAGAGGTGGCTTTTACAAAAAGATAGGGTTCTTTTCTATCTGGTGAGTTTAATAAGATGAGATATTTTTTGCCGATAAAACCATTATGGAAAACTAACTGGCTGTGGTGATAGATGGCTCCGCGGGTCTGCAATTAACCCGCTCCGAATAATTTATGCACTTCTGATATTTCTTTCATTCGTTCTCTGGCTTCATTAAAAGGCAGACTTACCATATCACCATCAACCGCAAGCATATAGTCTATCTTTTGGAATTCTCCTTTTTCTTTTAAAGTTCTGTCCCATGGTTCATTTTTTAAATGGGTAGCCTCAATCATTAAATCTGCCTTAGCATCTTTAAATATAAAAGATATTGTTTCTAAAAGCTCTATTTCTTTTTTAGAAAAGTAATCCGCATTAAATTGTTTTTTGGGATTAATCTGTTGAAATTCTTTATCTGTAGGAAGCTCCTGTATGGAGGCTTTCATATCAGGCTCCATATTACATGAAAGCTCTTCAAATAAATCTTTTGGTACAGGCCCCATCTTCCATGCAAAATAATCCTGTCTTGTAACAGATTTGCCTGTCTGTTTAAAATGAATGAAATCTAAAAAATAAAGTAATTTCAAAAGTTTAGTTTTACCACAATATTTTGTTTTTTTGGCAAAATAAATTATCGCATTTATCAATTTTTCTCTATGGTATGTAATTATCATATTAATACATATCGGTTGTTATGAAACATAAGTCAAGAAAAAGACGAAATTAAATCATGGTATAACGCCAAGCTAAGCGGCCGGGCAGAGCTTGCAGGGCTTTACTTGAAGCATGTGACTTAGATGATTGAAGAAACTTCCTAAGC
>CAYMYS010000118.1:6635-7867 GCA_964394725.1 uncultured Syntrophaceae bacterium | reverse complement strand
TCCTAAAGAACGGTACGGCCAGAATCCAAATCAATGACACAGAACAAGTCTACGATGCAACAGCCAGAATCAAAGTCGCCTCTCAAATCACTAAGGATGCAAATGCCCGGATAAGCATTATAAACAACCAAGTCACTAAAGAAGCCAACGCTAGAATTCTGATAGAGTACACAATCGACAAAACAGGAGAGTCTAGAATATTAATACCTGGTACATTCGATAAAACAGGCCATGCAGAAATTCTAATACAAAGTTCATTCGACAAGACTGCAACAGCGAGCATAAAAATAGAAGGACTCCAATTCACAAAGGATGCAATCGCCAGCGTGTTGATCCAGGACAACCAAATAACAAAGGACGGTACGGCAATGATAGTCTACAGGGATTCATTCGATAAGACTTCTAATGCAAGAATAGAAATCGAGCAATCATTCACAAAGGATGCAACTGGAAGAATCCAGATCCAAAAAACCCAATTCACAAAGGATGCAATCGCAAGAATAGAAATCCTAGACAACGAACTCACCAAACTAGGAAACGCGAGAATCCTAATCCAAAGCCAATTCACTAAAGAAGCAGAGTCCATGATTGCAATCACATATTCATTCGATAAAGACTCGAATGCCAGGATCCACATCGATGACACAGAATATGTAAAAACAGCAAACGCCAGGATCCAAATTGAAGGGAACCAATTCGACAAAACAGGAAAGTCAATAATCGCTTTCAGAAAACAAGTGGACTATGATGGGAATGCATTCATCACGGCCCTAGATACATTCAAGCCAAAAGTAAAGATAGCAGAGCACTTGAAACCAACCATCAAAGTAGTAACGAATATCAAGCCAGCAATTAAATCCATAGAAACATTTAATTAATTCAAAAACTAACAAATAACATGGGAAATCTAATATTGTGGGAAGAAAGTCCAACCGATTCAGACTGGACAAAAACCCAAGTTTACAAAGCAAGCGAGGAGGGAGGGTCTTATTCTCTGGCCACAACACTAGCAATCGCAGACTTCACCTACTACGATGCGATAGGAATCTCCACAGACTTTTATAAAATAAGGTTCACAAATGACGAACTAACTCTGGCGACAGATTATTCGGATGAGATTCAAGGAGAGAGCAGATACCTCTACACAGACCCAAAAGATGTCCTGAGAGCAGCCGGGCTAACCACAGCAACCCTTCCAGATTCAATCACAACAAACGACATCTACGATTGGA
>CAYMYS010000118.1:0-6535 GCA_964394725.1 uncultured Syntrophaceae bacterium | reverse complement strand
CTAACCACAGCAACCCTTCCAGATTCAATCACAACAAACGACATCTACGATTGGATATACGATGTCTCAAAAAACCTCGACCAAGCAACAAGGCGAGTCTACGGCCGGACAGAAACATTCGAAGAAACACTCGACTCAAAGTATCTTTCAGTTAGGCATAATTTGATTTTAGAGCACAAAGAAGTCTCAGACATCACAGTCCAATTCAGAACAAGCATAACCCCAGATAGTGAGGGCGAATACACATGGGTAGAAAGAACTGAAGGGTTCGATTATCAAGTAATCCCAAGAGGCCGTATCAAATTATTCGTATACCCAACAATTCAAACACCTTACAACTACCAAGATATCAAAGTAAGCGGATCATACGGCCAGAGCACAATCCCAACATCAATCGAACAACTCTGCAAATACCTCTCCGCAATCAAAATCTTCGTTCATATTACCGGGGGATCCTACAATGATGTTACTTCTTGGAGTTTGGGAGAGTACAACGAAGCTCTGGGAGAGCCGTACACAAACCTTCGGGAGACGGTTAAGATGTTGACAGCCGAGATAAAAAGGCTAACAGAACAGACCGGGGTTGCAGACAAAATGCAAAATCTGAGGTATGCATAATGACAATCGGAAACAAAACAAGTTTCAAGAATAATCCTATCGCAAAACAAGGCGAAACCGTAACCAGGAGAAGGTATACTGATGTGAACGACGGAATGGGCGGAATGACTTCTCAAACTTATGTCGACTTGGAGATAAAGGTTGTTTTTGGAAACATCACCGCGAAAGATTTGAAGATTCATGAGATGGGTTTGGCGGTTCCAGGAAATCTGAAGGTTTATTTTGATGTGGACCAGGACCTAATCGAAGGAGATTCTATTATTAGGAGCGACAGTATTGAATGGCACATGGATAAAATCACGGCGCAATATCCAGACGTTTATTCGATTGGAGTCGTAAGAAATATAAGTCTGACAGGCTCGGAGTAGTATGGCATTTGAAGTGAAGTATAATTTGGACGAGGTGAAGATCCAGAATATTTTTAAGAACATTTTGTTTAAATCAGTTTTGAAGATTCATGCATTGGCAATCCAGAACGCGCCTAGGGGAGCCACAGACGAACTCGCACAAAAGATTGACTTCTTCCCAAAGCAGTACGGAGAGTCAAGCTACCAAATCATTTCCCAGGCTCAACATTCGGAAGCGGTTGAATTCGGAACATCACCCCACAAAGTTAACCCCAACAAACTGAAGGACTGGGCCAGACTGAAATTAGGAGATGAAAACGCAGCATACCCAGTAGCAAAGAAGATCGCGAAGGTTGGAACCGATGCTCATCCGTTCATGTACCCGGCTTTTTTAGAAGTTAGAAAGATTTGGGTTCCAAAATTCTTCCAGGATGAAACCAAGAGATAACTATTTAAAGATTATAGATTAATTATGAGCATACTCCAAGAGGAGTTAATTCCAGTCAAGATGACGAACTACACATTAAACCCCAAAGTGATTATTGCAGACTTACTCAGAGAAGTCATGACGGACCCAAGAACTTCTAGAGAATCAACAAACTCCGAAACCCTATCGGCCGGAGCAACTTCTTATACTCTAACAGCCACAACCGGAAGCCCACAAGTCATAACCAGCCTAACAATTGGAGGAGTGGCCCAGGAGAAATGGAAGGATTACTTCTACGATTGGCAGAACTTCAAAATCCTATTACCAACCGCAGCAGCCGGAGAAGTTGTTGTTAATTATAAGCAGGGAAATGGTTGGATCTACCCGGACAAAGCAAACTCCAAACTATCAGCAACATCATTCCCAAGAATTAATGTTTTGAAAGTTGCAGGCTCTGGATCTAGACTCGGAAACTACAAGTCACCAATGGAAGAAACAATCGCACTCCAAATAGACTTCTGGGTTAAGCGAGATTTTATCTACACAGACCCAAACGGCTTCAAGTGGTCGAATGACAAGCTGGGAGATTACCTAATCGGCAAGGCCAAAAAGAATCTATCCGACAACGAAGACAAATTGCACTTTTATGGATATTCCCTAAGAATCCCGACATCAGACCGAGACTTGCCGTTCGATGAAGAATACCAGGCCTATCACAAACTATTTATAATTGAGTTTGATAGTTTAAAGGAGGGGGAAATAACAATATGACTACTGAAATTTTTGGAATAGGATCAAGGGAACAAATCGCATGGGTAGAGGAGCAGGGCGGATACGCGACTCTAGGAACAAACACCATGGTCGACGACGGAGAAATAGTCGGATACAATGCTGAGATGGCCCCAGGACTTTCTCAAAACTTCCAAGAGATAGAGAACAACGGCTCAGACACGGCCGAATTAATCTCCCTAGAAAAAGGCCCAAAGACAAACAACTTCACTTTAAAATTCGTACCATACGACTGGAAATTTTTAAGATATTGTACTCACCCAACAGTTACAAACACCGACAAAACAACCTACTACGAGCACGTCTTCTCAATCGCCAACTCCGTAAAAACATTCACACTCGAATGGGCCAGACGACAAAACACAAACCAAGTGGTTACTTTTTCGGGTTGTACGATAAAATCGTACAAGTTGTCATGGAAGAAAGGCACAGGCCAAAAGGATTCGTTCTTGGTGGTTGAGGCTAACTGTGTTGCAAAGAGCCAAGCCCTAACAACAACCGAAACTTCGCTCAGTTATCCAACAGCAGAATCGTTCAAGTATTACATGAGCAAATTCACATACGCAGGAACCGAAGTGACAGAAGTAAACTCCGGAGAGATTAATTTTAATAATGGAATCAGCGAGGAGAACTCTAGGTACGCAAACTCAACACTAGACCGAGAACTAGGAGAACCAATCCCAACAAAGAAAATCTATGATTTCTCAATGAACGTGAACCAAAAGGACAACACATTTTATTCAGACTTCGATGGAGAAGTTGTGTCCGGAACCCACACAATCACCTTCACGCGAGCAGCAAACGATGACATCACATTCACCTTCACAAACTTATATATCGATGGTGCAATTGGACCCACAAACCCGGAAGGAGTAACGACTGCGGACATTGTTGGAAGACCAATGAGCATCGGGATAACAGCAAACGATGGAAACTCCGATTATTGAACCAGTTGATTTTATGAAAGATTTCATAAATGAAGATGTAGTTAGTTTCAAAACTAAAAACGGCCTAGAATTTTCCTACAAGCCAACAACCGGAGGAGACGAGTTGATGTGGATAGAGCAATATTTGAATGGAGACGGATCCACGGACCGAGGAAAGTTGAATAGATGCAAAATGCTAAATCTTAGAAGCGTACCCTATCCAAAAGACTTCATCAAACAAATTCTTAAAATCGATGAGGAGAGGCCTTGGGCAAAACTAACGGAAGAAGAAAAGTGGATGTTTTTAAATAAATTGTCTCCCGATATGATTGGAGAAATAATCACTTCAATAAATAAAATCGACCAGGGTGACAGTGAAGTAAAAAAAAACTAATTTCACTCATTGAGTTCTCGGACCAAAGCGGAATGCAGACAACCGACCAAAAAATCCTCATGCGATGGTACCAATTCGTTTATTTTAAGCAAGGGATATCGAGCACAGAATTCAAAAAAGAAAAGATGAGTGATATTTTGTTGAATATTTCTATACAAGAGGCTATGATGGGAAAAGATAAAAGATTACAAACAATTGAAGAAATGAAAAGGAAGGCGATGTCCTGATGGAAGTAGGAGCACTAGAGATCGGCGCGAAAATCAACACTAGAGAAATCGACAGGGGTACTGACAGAATCAAGCAAGACTTAAGCCAAGTCAAAGAATCTGCAACATCTGCAACAGCCGACATCCAACGAATGGACAAATCAACTTCTAAACTAGGAAATGCATTATTGACAGCCGGAACAATCGGCTCAGGGATTATGGTTGGGTTGGCTTCAAAAGCCCCAGCAGTTGCTGGAGCAATGGCAAGAATCAAAGTAGAGACAGGAGAACTATCCAGAAATCTAGGAACCGCGCTTAAACCAGCTTTTGAGTTTGCGGCGAGTGGAATGTCAAAACTTAATGATATGATTCAAGCCGATCCAGAAGGATTCACAAAAATAGCGACTGGAATCACAGCAATAGGAATCGCCGCAGTAGGAGTTAAAATCGCAACAATAACCGGAATCGGAGGAGCAGTAACTGCTCTCGGTGCAACATTGGTGGCAGGACTTTCCCCGGCGGCATTGGGAATCTTAGGTCTATTGGCTGGTGCAGCAGGTGCTTCGATTGCAATCACAATAACAGACTTTCTGGGATTCACATCAGATGAAAAAGGGTTAGGCGAAAGTGCAAAAAGGGTCGGAGTTAGTGTTGGCGGAGGAGCCTTGGCCGGAGCAGGAACAGGCGCGGCTATCGGTGCGCTTGGAGGACCAATCGGAGCAGGACTCGGAGCCGTAATCGGAGCCATAGGAGGACTTCTTTATGCCGGAATAAACGAGTATCGAATCAACCGAAAAGAACAAGAACAAAATACGGAGTATTTCGTTTAATGGTTATGAAAATTCAAAACTGGGAAGGAGCTGCGGACACATTCACATTCCCAAACAACCCGAAGTCTTATGATGATGCAAGCGCGTCAAACTCGTCTTCGACTCCAATTGATTATCAAAAGTACCACATCCATGTAGCCGGAAGGGGAATCTCCCAGAAAGGAATCATACTGGCAGGGTTTTTATTTGGATCCAACAAAAACACAAATTACCAGGCCTTATCAAAACACTTCGCATTCCAAGATGACACCATAAAGAAATTATACTGGGACTCAAACAAATTCAGCCTAGGGATTGGAATGGATTGTAAGAAAACCCAAACAGCAGGCCGAACGAATTTTATTGATTATGTGGCAACTTTCAAACCAATCATCGCAATGCTATTCGGGGACACATTAAAAACAACTGGAACTAACGAGGGAAACATTCGAACCTTCGTGGAAGAAATAACCGGGACCGTAACAAGTGGGGCTTCGGATGTTGTGATATCAGACGGACTCGGAAACGAAGTCACAATCCCAAGTGATGCACTAACAACCGGACAATCATTCAGCTTAAAATTGGTCAAGATGGTAGACTCAGGAGATGGGGTGTACGTTTCGGAGTACAACTATGTCGAGATTGCAGGCTCCCAAATCAAAACAGTCCAAACCACAGACGGATTCGGAGTATTGCAAATTGATGCGGCCGCGAACATGTCGACAATTTCAACCGCAAACTTAACTGATCCGGTGGTTAATTTTAGGGATGGATGGAGTGCGTAAATGAGTTTTATTATCAACTTCACGAATACCTCTGGAGAGAAGGGAAGTGTTATTCCAGATCTGGATTTTAATTATACTGACAAACTAAACGATCTTAACCAGGGGAAAATAAACCTGTCCGGAACTTCTGAATCAAAGAGATCCTTAATCGAAGAAGGCTCAACCGTAGAAATCAAAAGAAACGGCACACTCGAGTTCGCCGGAGAAGTTGTCGGAACCTCATACCTAGACGGAGGGGCTGTAAGTGCCAGGTGCAACGGCGCGGAGTTTGAAATGTCCAAAGACCATGGGGAATATTCTGGATCCACTTGGACTTCAGTCGCATCAAAAACAATCTATCAGGAAATTATTGGAGAGTTTAGATTATTGAGTTTAGGAACAATCGACACCGGAGTAACTCTGGATTTTAAGGCAACAGAAACCTCATCTTATTTTAATGTGATTCGAAACCTCCAGAGCAAAACGAACCAGGACATGTCGATTGATTATTCAACAACCCCGTACTTCAAGGTTAGCATTCTAGACCACAAAGGGTCTTCGACTTCCGTGGAAACATTGAATGATGGAATCGACATCACAAACTTACAAGTCGACAGGTCCCTACCAAAAGGAAATAAGATATTGGTGTACGGGAAAGGGGACGGAGAGAACCAAATCAAATCGGTATACCCAACAGCCGGACAGAACGCGACATCACAATCAGCCTTCGGAGTGATTGTGTGGATAGAAAGGGACCCAACAGTCGTGTCGGTTGACGAGGCGAACAAATTGGCAGATGTCTTGGCCGCAGCTTACGGAGTGGCCACAAAAATATATAGGTTTGATCTAGCAAATCCATCTAAAGATTATGTGAGCGGAGATGTGATCACTTTGAACTCAAAAGCAAAGGACCTAGACAATGAAGAAGTCCGAATCGTTGGAATTGAGAGAGGGATGCGTTCAGGGAAAGAGTACATGACCCTTCAAGTGACTAGCAAAGAATACTCAAAACTTCTAAAAACAAGGGACATAGTATTGGGAGAGATTCAAAGAAACGGCCGAGACGACCAAACCTACATGCAAGGAACCACAAACATCCTAACATTCTCCGAGATGATAAATGGAAATAATTCGGCACCATTGAGAGTCAAATCGTACCTCGAAGAATCATTCATAAAAGACGAAGTCGGAAATCTGAGAGTTAATTCATTCACCCTAGACTATGATGTTGATCCGTTTAGAAGTGGAGTTGGAA
>CAYMYS010000117.1:0-7937 GCA_964394725.1 uncultured Syntrophaceae bacterium | reverse complement strand
CCTCGCCGTGGTCCCTCAGGGCATCCACCCAGCCCGAGAGGTGTACTGTCTGGGTAGTTGATATATCAATGCTTCCGCAGTGTATTCTATCTCTATACGACATTGCGTTATAATCCTTCCTTCATCCTAGAGTGGGTCGAACTGTCCTTTCGTAAATTCAGCAGGTATATCCGTTGGGTAATCCTCTGTAAAACATGCGGAACATTGCAGGTTTCCTTTCGGGATGACGGCGAGCATTCCTTTGACTGAGAGGTATGACAATGAATCGGCTCCTATGTGTTTGCGGATCTCTTCTATCGAAGAGGATGATGCAATCAACTGCTCTCGGTTGGATATGTCTATTCCGTAGAAGCAGGGCGCGATAATGGGGGGTGAACTGACGCGCACATGGATTTCTTTCGCTCCGGCACTTCTGACAAGGCGGACCAGTTGTTTCAGCGTGGTGCCGCGCACTATCGAGTCTTCAACGAGAACGACGCGTTTCCCCTTGAGCACGCCCGTAACGGGGTTGAACTTTACCCGAACATCGAGGTCCCTTTCCTTCTGATGGGGTACTATAAAGGTGCGCCCCACGTAATGATTTCTTATGAGCCCTATTTCAAAGCGAATATTTGATCTGTGGGCATATCCCAGGGCCGCAGTGTTTGCCGAGTCGGGTACGGCTATGACGATGTCAGCATCAGCGGGGGCTTCTTCGGCTAATTTTTTCCCCAGCTTCCTTCTTATCTTATCCACCTTTTCATTGAATATGATGCTATCGGGTCTGGAAAAGTATATATATTCAAAGACACAGGATGATTGTTTTGCCTTCTTCGGCAACATCCTTGATGTCATTTTCCCATCTGTGATAATGACCACTTCTCCAGGCTCAATGGTGCGAACGTATTCTGCGCCTATGATGTCGAGGGCGCAGGACTCGGATGCCACGATATGGGCAGCACCCTTTTCCCCGAGACAGAGAGGCCTGAAACCATGAGGGTCACGGGCTGCAATCAGTTTTGTCGGCGTGAGAAAAACAAAGCAGTAGGCCCCCTCAAGCTGGGAAAGTGACTCCACGATGGTTTCCTCAAGGGTGTCCCTTGTGGAGCGGGCTATCAGGTGAAGAATTATTTCACTGTCTGACGTGGTCTGGAAGATTGATCCCTGATCTTCCAGTATTTTTCGCAGTGCCAGGGCGTTTACAATGTTTCCGTTATGGGCGGCGGCGATTTGTCTTCCCTTGTACCGTATGAATATGGGCTGGGCATTTAAAAGCCCCGATGCTCCCGTTGTGGAATACCTGTTGTGCCCTATTGCCGACATGCCCTTAAGACGGGGCATAACAGCAGGATCTGAAAAGACGGACCATACCAGTCCCATGCCTTTGTGAAGGGAAATGTCCATTCCGTTCGATGCAGCAATGCCGGCACTCTCCTGTCCCCGGTGCTGCAGCGCGTACAACCCCATATAGGCCTTTTCAGCAGCCTTGTCATCGCCATATATGCCGAAGACTCCGCAAAATTCTTTTAATTCACCCACTATTTTAATACCCATTTTGTCTTCAAATTTTTTATGCGCCTCAGCGCTTCTTTAAGACGGTCATCCGATATGGTGAGGCTCATTCTCACAAAACCCTCCCCATGTCTTTCGAAACCTACCCCCGGTGTGCATACGATACCCGTTTCGTCCATGAGATATGTACAGAAACCCATTGAATCGTAGCCTTCCGGCACGGGTGCTCAGACATAGAAGGTGGCTTCCGGCATGGGAACCATCCAGCCAATCTCATTGAGGCCCGTGACAAACATTTTCTGCCGTGCTTCAAAGGTATCTCGAATCTCCGCTGCTTCCTTTTGACAATGCAGGAGGGCAGTTGTTGCGCCCTTCTGTATGGGTATAAATATACCCGAGTCGAGGTTTGTTTTCACCTGTGCCAGCGCCGCGATTGCCTCGGCCTTTCCTACGACGAAGCCTACGCGCCATCCCGTCATGCAGAAGGTCTTGGAAAGGGAGTGGAACTCTATACCTGTATCTTTCCCACCAGGTGCCTGCAGGAGGCTGATCGCCTGTTTGCCGCCAAAGGTGATTTCCGAATAGGCCATGTCTTGGCAAATGAGGATTTCCCTCTCTGCTGCGAACCGTGAAATTTCCTCAAAAAATTCCAGTGACGCTACTGCCGCCGTTGGGTTTGAGGGATAATTAAGCCAGAGCATTCGTGTCTTCGGAGTTACCAGTTTTTCCAATTCGTCAATACGGGGGAGAAAATTGTTGTCTTTCCTCAAGGGGAAATACCGGGGGACAGCCCCGGCCAGGATTGCCCCCGCCGCGTATACAGGATAGCCGGGATCGGGGATGAGAACCTCGTCACCGGGGTCCATGTAACCGAAATAGATGTGTCCTATGCCCTCCTTGGAACCGATCAGGGGAAGCACCTCGCTATTGGGATCGAGGGAAAGACCGAAACGCCCTTCGAACCACTTTGCAAAGGCTAGCCTCAATCCGGGCAAGCCCGAATAGGAAGGATAGTTGTGAGAACCCTTTTCACCGGTGGCTTCTATGAGGCGATCTATTACAGCTTTGGGCGGGGGGAGATCGGGATCGCCCACGCCGAGATCTATTATGTCGACCCCTCTGTCCAGTGCGGACTGTTTTATCTTATCGATTTCCGCAAAGAGATAGGGCGGAAGATCCTTGATTCTCTGTGCCATAATCTTCATAAATGTCTAGTTTTCCTTGTACAACAAATCGCCTTTATAGGCCCAGGTGACCATGCCCGTGAGCCAGACGTCATTAATATGTGAATCGATCCCATGAAAGTCAATCTCCAATATGCCCCCCGGCACCGTTACTGTGAAGGGGGGATTGCCGCCATCGCCGTAGAAATGGGTTATTATTGCAGAAGCCGTGGCGCCCGTGCCGCATGCCATAGTTTCTTCCTCCACACCACGCTCGTAAGTACGAATCTGTATGCGCCCCGGTTCGAGAATCTCTACAAAGTTGACATTAGTGCCTTCGGGCTCAAAGGCCCGATGAAATCGAATGAGACTTCCCTTTCTTTTTACCTCTTCGTCGGACATCTCGGTGACACCCGTTACAAACAAAACTACATGTGGGACACCTGTATTGACACAATAGAGGGTGAGCGTCTCTCCGTCGATATCCAGTTCAATCCTCTTCTTTTCCCACTTTGGGTCAGTAAGCTGAATAGATGCGTTATCGCCATCTACCTCTGCCCCGATGATGCCGGCCAGTGTCTCGAATGACATATGAGTGCCCGCTATCTTGTGTGCCGACGCAAAGACGGCTGCACAACGAGCCCCATTGCCGCACATTTCCGCCTCACTCCCATCGGAATTGAAAATTCTCAATCTGAAGTCCGCCCTTTCGCTCGGCTCCATCAGGAGCAAACCATCGGCTCCGACTGACAGACGCCTGCGGCACCAGGTGGAAGCATGTTTCCGCCAGTCCAGGGAGATGCGCCCATCGATGTTGTCGATTACAATAAAATCATTTCCGTGACCCGACATCTTGAAAAAAATGATGCCCTTTTTTCCACTACGACATATACCCATTAATCTTTCCCCAATTTATTTAGCATTCTCCCCCCCAGCCGGGCAAATCCGGTACCACGCAGTTGTAGGTGCGTCATTGCACGAGTTGCATTGCCCTTCCGCTGTGACGTATTCCATTGTGCAGGGAGGCAGAGTGATGAAAGGGGATGCATGTGCAAAAGTCAAATTCGGCGAATCGGTGATTTCAGAGGTGTTGTTCGGCACGGTGCCCATGAAAGGTTTGTCATCTCACTCGAAATGACAGGTTACGGTCAATGGTGTCGAATATATTATAATGTCATCCTTTATAGACGCATTGTAATAGTCGAATTGCTACATTTCTGTAAGATTACGAGGCTGGAACTACCAATATGTGCAACACGACGTGTGATGATGCAATTATTACCACATATTCCAGAGGCCGGAAGTTTTTTTAAAGATCTCCCCTCTCGGGGTATCGTGAGCAATTATATCTTTTCGCTTCTTATGAAATTCACTGCATTCTTGAATATGGAAAGCCCTAT
The DNA here is from genome assembly GCA_964394725.1 of uncultured Syntrophaceae bacterium. Taxonomy (GTDB): domain Bacteria; phylum Desulfobacterota; class Syntrophia; order Syntrophales; family UBA2210; genus JAFGPZ01. Next base: position 3,883 of record CAYMYS010000117.1, on the reverse strand, counting down.
GCCATCTTCGGGGAGTTGTTCCCTCGTCCACCGGGGATGGTTTGTGTAGTGAAGATAGGCCTCAGGGTGGGGCATCAGGCCAAAGAGCCTCCCCCTTTCGTCACAGATGCCGGCTATTGCATCAACAGAGCCATTGGGATTCATGGGATAGTCCGCGGCGGGCCCGCTGTAATCACTGTCACTGTACTGCAGGACTATCTGATTTTTTTCTGTGAGCTTTTTCAATACTTCATTATCGTTTGTAATGATTTTCCCCTCTCCGTGCCGTACGGGGAGATACATGCCGTCTATACCCTTCGTGAATACACAGGGCGAATAGTCGTTGGCCTTGAGATAGACCCACCGATCCTCAAATCTTCCTGAATCATTGAAGGTCAAGGTGACTGTCTGGGTAGAGTAGTTCCCATTCAGTGCGGGGAGAAGACCCAGTTTTATCATAAGCTGGAATCCGTTACAGACTCCCAGAATCAGCTTGCCGTCATCGATAAATTTGATCATCTGATCATACAGTCTTGTGCCGCTCTTTTTGACCCTGGCATGTATTATCCTGTTGGCCCCCGCCTTGGCGGAACCCAGATCGTCTCCATCCAGAAACCCTCCGGGAAGATTGAGAAAATCATAATCATCCAGGATTTTGTCTCCATAGAGCAGTTCGCTGATGTGTACAATATCTACCTCGTCGGAGCCGGCGATGCGACATGCATGTGCCATTTCCATCTCGCAATTGGTGCCGTTTCCCGTCAGTACTATCGATTTTACCTTCTTTGCCATCTTTCCAGAATTCCTTTAAAAATTCAGTGGTTCCTGCCACGCCCTCTTCAGTTCGTCTATTCCTTCGCTCATAATGACCTCTCTATCCATACCCCTGACCCTGAATATCCCCTCTTCAGTGACTACTCCCACGCGTGCAAAGGTATTTCCATCCATATGATCCACGAATGCTTCCCTCTTTTCAGGATGTATTGTTACAACAAACCTGCTCTGCGATTCGGAGAAGAGGAGATGGTCATTTCTCCCCATGTCTTTCGCTGGGACGCATGAGAGATCGATATCCATTCCCCATCCCCCTGAAAAGGCCGTTTCGGCAAGGGCAACGCCGAGACCCCCGTCGGAACAGTCGTGGCACGATGCCACCAGTCCCGCCTCAATGGCGTGGCTCAGGGCGTTATAGAGATCTTTTGCCTTCGATGCGTCGACTTTCGGGACGCTGTTTCCAATATAGCCATTCATGGCAAACCATTCCGATCCCCCCAGTTCGTTGCGAGTCTCGCCAAGGATATATACCAGATCACCCGGTTCCTTTGCGTCCATGGTGACGGCATGTCTCACGTCCGCGATTTTCCCCATGACGGAGAAGAGGAGGGTGGGGGGGATAGATATCTTGGTGTCCCCTATTATGTAGTCATTTTTCATGCTGTCCTTGCCCGATATGCAGGGGACTCCATAGGCCACGGTATAATCATAGAGGGCCTGATTTGCCCGCACGAGCTGGGCCAGTTTGTACTGTCCGTCGGGTGTCTTTTCCGATTCCACTGGATCGCACCAGCAAAAATTGTCGATCCCCGCCATCCGTTCCAGTGATCCGCCCACTGCTATCGCATTTCTGACTGCCTCATCGACGGCGCAGGCGGCCATGTGGTATGTATCTATGTCGCTGTACCGGGGGCAGATTCCGTTTGCCACGACAACCCCTTCGTATGACTCCAACACGGGCCTGATAACGGCGGCATCACTGGGGCCGTCATTTGCTATCCCCACCATGGGTTTGATGACGCTTCCACCCTGTACCTCGTGATCATACTGACGCACCACCGATTCCTTACTACAGATATTGAGTCTGGCAAGCATCTCTTTTAAGGCGCGACCCATATCTTCCGGCTCCGGGAAATCGGGTTCCTCACGGGTGGGGGGCGTCCATCTGGCTTTCAGCCTCATCTTTGGCAGTCCCTCGTGGAGGAATTCCATATCGAGGTAGGCCACCGTCTCGCCACCATAGAGTATGTGGAATATGCCCGAGTCGGTAAAGGTGCCCAGGACCGTTGTTTCTACGTCCATCTTCTCGGCGAGTTCGAGGAATTGATCTATCGTTTCGGGGGCAACGGCCAGACTCATCCTTTCCTGGGCCTCCGATATGAGGATCTCCCAGGGTTTCAGTCCCGCATATTTGAGAGGGGCCTTCTTGAGATCCATCTCGCACCCGTCACAGAGGGTGGCCATTTCTCCCACGGACGATGAGAGACCTCCGGCGCCGTTATCGGTGATGGCTCTGTATAGTCCCCTGTCCCGTGCTATGAGAAGGAAGTCGGTCATTTTTTTCTGTGTTATCGGGTCGCCTATCTGAACGGCCGTCACGGGTGAGCCTTCGTGCAGTTCCTCGGAAGAGAAGGTGGCCCCGTGGATTCCATCCTTGCCGATTCGTCCGCCCGTCATGACTATCAGGTCACCGGGGAGAATTTTCTTTGAGTAGGTTTCTTCGCCCAGTATTCTGGAAGGCATGATGCCGCCCGTTCCGCAGTAGACCAGCGGTTTCCCGAGATATCTCTTATCAAAAACGAGGCACCCATTTACCGTAGGAATGCCGCTCTTGTTGCCGCCATGCTCTACTCCCTCTCTTACCCCTTCATAGATTCTCCGGGGATGGAGTATCCGGGGGGGGAGTTCGTCGGAATAATAGGGAGAGGCGAAACAGAAGACATCCGTATTAAAGATCAGTCGTGCGCCTTTTCCCGTTCCGAAGGGGTCACGATTGACGCCGACTATCCCCGTCAGTGCGCCGCCATAGGGATCGAGGGCCGAAGGTGAATTGTGGGTTTCCACCTTGAATACGAGATTAAAGTCATCGTTAAAGGCGATAACGCCGGCATTATCGACGAATACGGAGAGACACCAGTCCTTGTCTCCAAGTCCTTCTCTGATCTTCTTCGTCGATCCCTTGATGTAGGTAGCGAAAAGGGAGTCTACGACAGTCGTCGTCCCCTCTTCATCTTCGTATGTAATGAGGCCGTTGAATATCTTGTGCTTACAGTGTTCCGACCAGGTCTGGGCCAGAGATTCCAGTTCCGCGTCTGTAATCTCTTCGCCGAGGCCCACCTTTTTCCTGCCCCTTAAAACAGATTCATCCTTCAGGTAGTTCTGTATGATTTTCATCTCATCGATAGTCAAGGCGAGGACCATTCGAGAGCTTATTTCCTGAAGCTCTGCATCACTTCTGTCGAGGTCGATTTCCGTCGTGCCGGTGTCGTCCTCTATGACTACGCGGGGAACAGAGGGGGCCATCCCCTGTGCCCGATTCCACTCTTTCGCATCGACTATCTCGTAGCGCTGGATGAGTTCATTGGCCAAAAGACGCGAGGCGATCTTCTCCACGTCGCGCCTCTCAATGGTCCCTTTTATCACATACTGTCTCGATGTATAGACACCCAGGCGCTGACCTTCGCTCTCCTCCACGAGAAAGCGAATTGCCGATTTTGCCGTCTTCCCCACATTGTCCGTTACGCCGGGCCTGAAGCCCACTTCGATGAGCCAGTCAAAATCTTCCGCCAGCCCGCCCTCTATAGTGTATCGCTGGATGATTGGATCGGAGAGGGGACCGCCGGCAATCGCCTCCAGGGTTGATCTTTCCAGGTCTCCTTCTATTGTATAGACATCGATGGTCTGCACTTTCTCTACGGCGATGTCCAGGTGCTCCGTTATCTTTCTTTTTGTTTTTTCGCCGAGGACATCTCCTATGCCCTCTTTGAAGCCGATTTCAATCCTGTGAACCATAGTCCCTGTTCCCTGTTTTGAGAAGTTTATAGATTTAACGTTGACAGACCGGTAAAAAGTTATTTTTCGAGCGGATTTGAGCATTTCGGGAAACAGATGATTGTGGTGATTGGCGTTA
>CAYMYS010000116.1:0-8058 GCA_964394725.1 uncultured Syntrophaceae bacterium | reverse complement strand
TTTTATGGTCTTCGAACCATAATATTCGAACTGGGATTGAAGAAGGTGAATCAGCACCGTTGGACTGTGACCCTGTGGATAGTCGGTATTGTCCTCTTTATCGTTGGAACATATGCTGCCATAGCTGTGCAGTCGGTCAAGGCAGTATAGGAAGGATGGAAAAATGAAAGAGCAAGAGAAAAAGCGAGACATTATCTATTACATAAGCCGTTTCGATCCCGAGCGGGATGAAGGTCCTCATGTGGAGGAATATACCGTACATGTGGTACCCGGTATGACTGTACTCGACGGACTGCACCAGATAAAACATGAGCAGGATGCCACGCTGGCATGGCGTTTTTCCTGCCGCATGGGGGTATGCGGGTCATGCGCCATGCTGGTCAACGGTAAACCAATGCTTACCTGTAATACGCAGATACTGGATGTATCAGATACGGCATTGACGCTGGCGCCGCTTCCAAACTTTGAGGTCATCAGAGATCTGGTGCCGGACCTGAATTCACTCTTCGATCGTCATGTGGCAGTCGAACCCTACATACAGCGTGATGATAAGGAAGAGATGGATACACCGACGGGGCAATGTCTTCAGACTCCCCATGAATTGGAGGACTATCTTCAGTTTACCTATTGTATAAAGTGTGGTTGTTGTATGGCTGCTTGCCCCACCATGGCGACGGACCGGGAATATCTGGGACCAATGGCGCTTGCCCAGGCATATCGATACAACACCGATACCCGTGATGGGGGCTTTGAAAGCAGGAAAAAGAAGATTGCCAGCACACACGGTACCTTCAGTTGCCACTATGGCGGTGAGTGCTCCAGTGTATGTCCCAAAGGGGTCGATCCGGCCAGGGCAATACAGCTGATGAAGAGGGATCTGGTGCTTGATTATTTAAAGTTGAAGAAAAAGCAGAAACCGGGACGGATTGTTGGTCCGTACACGGGAGAAAAGAAACCTCCCGTAGAGCACCCGCCCTTTACTGTGGAACAGAAGTAGAAGGGATAGTGAAAATACGAGGAAGCCTCCGGTGAGTTGCCGGGGGCTTTTTTTTTATGTTATGTCGCGCTTACAAAAAGCAAGCCCGTCTGGATAGAATCAGCGTCTACGTAGTCTTTTGTGTCGACACAACGTCGAACAATAATTATAAGCGGTTTCTTTTCTCTATAAATTGGGGCTTTACATTGGAGAAAGAGTGTTTATTTTATCTTTCGATTACATGTCTCGGGTTTATTTCTGATTCATCCTCATAAATATTTTACAAAATCTGTGAAGATGTTTTCCCCGTGAATCCTGTGACTCGGATTTATCGCAGAGAAGGCATGTCAGGATTACGATCTGTGTTACTTAAACTTGGGTTAGGATATCTATGTATATTTTCAATCTCATAGTTCCGCTGTTTCTCATTATCGTCCTCGGGTATGTGCTGAAGAAGAGTAATGTCATCAATGGAGAATTTGGTTCCACATTAAACAGGTATGTCTATTACGTTGCCCTGCCGGTCATACTTTTTTCAAAGACATCGTCGGCGAAACTGGATTTCTCTTCCAGCCTGATATTCGGATATCTGGCTACCATGGTTGTCGTGACCATCTTCAGCTTGTTGCTCTCAAAGTTCTTCAAAAAGGACGAAAGGGGTGCACTGGTCCAGGGGAGTTTCAGATCCAACCTTACATACCTTGGGCTTCCCATTGTGTTCTATGCCTTTGGAGATGAGGCTATAGGCTATGCGGCAATCATAATGGCGGTAATGATCATTTTCCATAACCTTATTACTATTGCAGTCTTCAGGTATATGGACTCGCAAAGGGGTGACAAAGGCTGGATAAGGGGCATCGGCTCGACACTGATGGACCCACTTATTATAAGTCTTGTACTTGGTATGCTATTTTCCTTTGGAGAAATTCACATGCCCGTCTTTCTAACAAATACCATTGATCTGATAGCTCAGATGAGCCTGCCCTCTATCCTCTTGATCATCGGTGTCAGTCTTTCCTTTACCGATATCAGAAAGTATTTCCTTAAGGATGCAGTTGCCGGAGGCCTGAAACTCGTGGTCATGCCCCTTGTTGCCTATAATATTATGCATCTCTTTTTCAATGCCCCTCCACTCATTACCATGGTTATTGTTCTCATGGCAGCCATGCCGACGGCAGTTGTTTCCGTTACCTTCGTGAAAGAATTCAGGGGTGATTACCGATTTGCCGGATCCATCGTCAGCTTCAATACGGTACTTTCCATGATCACTATTCCCATCGTCCTTTATATGCTTGGAGGCAGCAATCTGTCGATCTATTGATAGTCTTTCTCACCTGAAAGATTATGAAGGTTTACCGACAATGAAGCTACTAACCGTGTCAGGTTGGATTTGAATGTTGCCAATGAGATTTATGAGACACACCGTGAAAAAATACAATCCTCTCTGGAGATAACAACTCTTGATTCTTTCTTTCGTTCCGCCCTTGTGAAAGAGGATGTTGCCTATCTTGTCGAACATCTGAAAGGGTTGGCAAAATTTACAGAACTCGACTTTTTGGGTGTCGTGACAGGAGAGGGGACGGAGGTCTCTCTGTCTGGAATAACTGTAGATCAATAGAGGTGTTTCCCTCTCTCGATAAATTGGTGGAATCCTTCTCTGTCTTGCGATGCCGTGGCGATTCTACCAATCCCTTCTTTCAGCGATGTCATATCGGTGGCCAGTGAGAGTCTCAGGTAGTGCTTCCCCTCGCTTCCTATGACACCGAAGGAACGACGATCCAGTGTGGCCACGCCGTGGTTGTATAAAAGGAACATCTGAAACAGCGTGGAGGGACTGGTATTTTCCCTGATTTGGGGGGGAAGTCCTTCATACGATTCTATGACCCCCAGCTTTTCACATATCCCTCCGATGTTGGGAAAGGCGTAGAAGGCCCCCTCGGGGTTGGTACAACGGATTCCCTCTATGCCGTTGAGCCCCCCTATGGCCATATTACGCCGTGTTTCGAATTCCCTCACCATGGATGCGATGATCCGGCGGTTTTCCTTATTTTCGATGGCGGCCCTGCCTGCTTCCTGGATAAATGGAGGGGTGCAGGATACGATATTGATGTTGAACTGACGGAAGAGGATGGCCTCTTCCACGGTGGGAAGAACGGAATAACCGAGGCGCCAGCCCGTCATGGCGTATGTCTTTGAATGGCCTCCCACCATGATCGTCTTTCCCGTCATCTCCGGGATCGAGAGGATGCTGTGGTGCGATTTTCCGTCGAATATAATTTCTTCGTAGACTTCGTCGGAGTAGATTCGTATATGGGGACTCGCCTTGTCGGTAATGATCCCCGCTATATCCCGGAGGTCTCCCTCGGACAGAACGCCGCCCGTTGGGTTGGAAGGGGAATTGATGATAAGTACCTTTGTTCTTTCCGTGATGAGTTTTTCCAGGTCTTGGGCATCAAAGCGAAAGTCCTTTGCCTCATCCAGATGGAGGGGAACCGCTTTCCCGCCCATGTAGGTTACCCATGATTCATAGATGGGGAATCCGGGGCTGGGGTATATAACTTCGTCACCGGGATTGACATAGGCCATGATCGTGTATGCGATGGACGGTTTGGCGCCCGTCATGACGACGATCTGCTCTGGACTTACAGGGATGCCCCGGCTTTCCGAGACCTGCCTTGCTATGCTTTCGCGGAAGGGAAGGATGCCCTGGGGATCGGTATAATGGGAATTTCCTCGCCTGATCTCTGCGATTGCCTGCTCGTTGATGTTGTCAGCACTGTCAAAATCGGGCTCTCCAATATTGAGACGTATGATAGTCATGCCCGTTGCTTCGCATCTTTTGATATCGTCGCCTATCTTAAAAGCGTTTTCCGTGCCCAAGGACCTGATACGATTTGCCCATATATTCATAGTCTGTGCCTCCTATTGTTCGGGTTGGCTTTATTCGGTCCCCAGTTTTTCCATTAGTATTTCCTTCATGAGCCGGGGATTTGCTTTGCCTTTCGATGCCTGCATCGCCTGGCCGACGAGATAGCCCATCGCCTTTGTCTTTCCATTATGAAAATCATCTACTGCCGGTCCGTTTTCTGCTATGATCTGATCGACTATTCCCTCTATTTCCGAGGAATCTGAAACCTGCTTGAAGCCGCCCTTTTCAACAATTGCCCCCGGTGTCTCCGTGCTGTCAAAAAGCTTCGCAAGTACTTCTTTAGCCGAATTTGTGTTGATTGCATCACCTTCGAGCATGGAGAGGAGCTGTGAGAAGCGTTCAGGTGTGACAGGTGTGTCTTCAACATTTTGTTTGCGTTCCTTCAGTGCGGGGAGGAGTTGCGTGGCAATCCAGTGGGCTGCAAAGCGGGGAGCTATGCCCTGCTTTACAACGGCCTCAAAATACTCGGACAGGTTTCGCTCCGAACTCATGAGGACCGCTTCGTCATGGGTGAGGTCGTAATCCTTGAAAAAACGTTCGGCCTTTATGCCGGGCATTTCAGGCAGCCGGGCCTTCAATGTATCCAGCCATTCATTGGTGAGAACAATCCTCGGCACAGATGGGTCGGGAATGCAGGGACCTTCGAATTTACCACGCATCGATTCAGTTACTTGTCTTTCAGGGTTCCACAGACGCGTGTGAAGTACGATGGCCTCCCCCTTTTTCAACCGACTGGCCTGACGAGTGATCTCGTAGGCGATGGCATTGCCCACATTATGGATGGAGTTCATATTTTTCACTTCCACCTTCGTGTTCAGTTCCTCGCTGCCTCTGGGGCGGAGTGAAATATTTGCATCCACCCGCATTGTACCCCGTTCCATGCTGCATTCGGCGCTGTCTACATATCGTATCTGTGTCCTGACAGAACGAATATATTCCATTGCCTCGTGGGGGCTGCCTATGTCGGGTTCACTGACTATTTCCACCAGTGGCGTTCCGGCCCTGTTAAAGTCTACAAGACTTATTGGTGTGCGTCCCTCTGTTTCATGGACGAGCTTGGCGACATCTTCTTCCATGTGTACCTGGTGTATGCGGATTCTTTTCGGCTGGCCGGTCTCATCCGATATATCCAGCCAGCCATTTTTTGCCAGCGGAAGATGTGACTGGGACAGCTGGAACCCCTTCGGCAGATCGGGGTAATAATAGACCTTCTGATCAAAGGCGTTTTCTTTCTGAATCTCACAATTCAATGCCAGTCCAACGAGAGTGGCCTTTTCCAGAACCGCCTGACTGAACTTCGGCATGGCTCCCGGTATCCAAAGGCAAATCGGGCATATATTTTGATTCGGCTCATCTCCCGGTCGATTCGGGCAATCACAGAACATCTTTGTCGCGCTGTTGAGCTGAACGTGAATTTCCAGTCCCACTACGGCTTCATAATCCATCCCTATATTCCTCCTTGGCAAAGGTGAGAAAGTGTGCCGGCTAGAGATAACAGGTGCGCGTCACTCAGGCGGGGGCCGATCAGTTGCATGCCCAGGTCGGTTTCATCCTGCAAGACTGACCCCGGGATATGTATGGCCGGCAATCCCGTCACATTGGCCGGGAGCGCGAGAGAGAAAACGTCATAGACCTCATCTATTGTAGTCCTATTTACGACATTGAGGCCGTGGCGTCTTGTCGGTAAGATCAGAAAATCTACCTCGTTAAAGAGTGCCTCCATGTGTTTTACCAGTCGGGCGCGGATACGGCATGCGTCTTCGAAGGCGCTATAGTTTTCAAACTGAAAATAGGTTCCCTGAAAGAGATATGCCTTTATGGGCAAACCGAATGACTCCCCGCGGGATTTCAGATACATCTCGTTCCAGTTTTCTGTGGATTTGGCACGATGGCCGTAGCGGACGCCATCGTACTTGCCCGCGCTTGAAGAGGCCTCGACAGATCCGATTATATTATGGACTGTTCTGAAAAGATCGAAGTCTGCCAGACTGCATGTGCGAATGGTTATCCCCGATTTTTGTATCTTCGAAAGGGTTTCATTAAAAGCCCCTATCTCACCGGGATCAAGGGGATCCATGCACTGATCGATTGTACCAAGGACGATCCTCGAATCTTTGGGTTCGCCGCTGTGAGTGAAGTCGGGTACTTCATATTCCGGCATAGAAAGGTCGTGATTGTCGCAACCGGCGATTGCCTCCATGACGCGACGGATATCTTCTGTCTTCTTTGCCATAATACCACAGCATTCCATTGAGGGAACGAGGCCGATAAGACCGTAGCGTGAAACAAGACCGTAGCTCGGCTTAAAACCGAAGGCCCCGGCACTTGATGCTGCAACACGGGCCTCGCCCATGGTATCGGTCATAAGTGCGAAATCTACGTCTCCGTCGGATATGACTCGGGCAGCGGTATCTCCGGTGAGGCCGAAACCGAGCTCACTCATGCATGTGCTACCTGTAATTTCTACTCCCGCCTTTCTCAGTCGCTCAATGACAGTGGCGTCTTCCAGTGCGCTGAATCCCTCAAGGGCTTTCGATCCGGCTTCCGTGGGCCATCCTCGAACCGACATGTTTGGCTGAATGGAGCCTGTCTTTCCTTTCAGTATTCCATTGCCTCTGGTTTCAGGTGGTGAATTATCTATGTAGGAATAATTATCGGGGTCCATGAATCTTCCTTTCCCAAAGTATGTGATCTTTCCTGGTTCCCATCTTTTTCGGGGAACAATAAGGCCTTCTCATATTTTGTTTCAACATCCATTCGAGTCGCATTGTGGTGACGAAATGGGTCTGATAGCAGGCTATCTTATTCAAGGATACGGGGTACCTTGAAGAAATTTCCCTTTACATCTGGAGCGTTTTTAAATAACTCCCTCTTTTCCACCAGGTGCGATCTCTCAGGCCGATCTCCCGTTCTTGCACGATTGGAAACGGGAGCAACAGAGAACAGGGGATCTTCATCTCCCTTATTGTTATTCACCGATTCCGCCAGTCTGGCCGCCTGCCTCAATGCCTTGGTTATGGGCTTTCGTTCTCCGTCGCTGATATCTATGCGGGATACCCAGGATAGTGAATCAATAAGATCGTTTTGCCTTTCCTCCCCGGGAATGCTAAGTGATTCATCCACATTCAAAAGCCCCAGTTCGGCCAGTTGCTTATGTGATACGGGCGAAGGTGCCTCTGTCAGTGGACAGAAGGCGCTCCTGTTTTTCGGGAAGGCGATGACCTCTCTGATGGAGGGGGTATTGAGGATCATGGAGACAACTCGATCCATTCCCAGGGCGATGCCGCCATGTGGCGGAATCCCGTAGTCGAAGGCCTTCAGGAAAAAGCCGAACTTTTCTTCTATCTCACTCTCCGATAATCCCAGGGCCTGAAATATCCGGTTCTGTACATCACGATCACTGATTCGAATGCTCCCGCCGCCCAGTTCCTCTCCATTCATGACCAGATCGTAGGCACGGGACTTGAGCTTCAACAATCCCTCTTTGTCTTCAGGATCGAAGTCTCTCCTGTCGGGCGAGGTAAAGGGGTGATGACTCGATGTGATCCGCCCGTCGGCATATGCAAAGAGGGGAAAGTCGGTGACCCAGAGGGGACAGTATTGCTTGTCGGGTATCAGCTCCAGTCTCTCTGCAAGGTGGAGTCTCAACTGACCCAGGACGGATACGACCAGCTCATAAGAGACATCTGCAATCATGATGATCACATCGCCATCCCCGGCTGCGAAGCGTTCTATTATCGATTCCTGCTCCTCTTCACTGAAGAACTGGACGATGTTGGATTCCAGCTTTCCCTCTACGACACGCATCCATGTCATGCCCCTGGCGCCGAAGGAAGGGACGATCTCCTTGGCATATTCGTTCTGCAGGACATTCTTGCTCAGTTTCTCCGACTGGCCCTTTATGTTGATTCCCTTTATGTGGCCGCCACGTCCGATGATCTGCTTGAAGATGCCGTAGGATGTGTCCTTAAAGAGATCGGTGGCCTCGACGAATCGCAGGCCGAACCGTGTATCGGGGCGGTCCGTGCCCATGCTGTCCATGGCCTCTTTCCAGGTCATACGGGGGAAGGGGCCTCGGAGGGTGATTCCTCCGATGGCAAAGATTTCTACGATGAGATCTTCCATCGTCTCATAGATGAATTCCTCGTCGATG
>CAYMYS010000115.1:0-8253 GCA_964394725.1 uncultured Syntrophaceae bacterium | reverse complement strand
CCGTCAGTGTCATTCCACATTGTCCTATTGGCAATCTTACAGGCCGCATCCGGCAGTCTTTCTCCATAGACAGATGGACGAGGACCCTGAATTGATATGTTCCAATCAGGTTGCCCTTTTATTGATTACCCGTAAAAAGTTGTTGATGAAAAGAGGCCCCACTGGGCAAAAACAGGAATGCGGTGTCGAGGATCTCTGTGTAGTATGAAACTGTATGTCAAGAAATACTGTCATAACAAAGGGATGTACTGTCAGGCGTTTCACTGTAAAACCCCTGTGCGTCAAAGGGGGTACCTTCGCAACCTTTACATTATTTTAACAATGTTCCGTCTCAACCCTTGCAACTATAGTGTGATTTGCTTCTATACATATTAAATTTCTTAGAGCGGAGGGAGTATAGTGGAAAGACTGGGTCATGTCAATCCCATATTGATTTTGGGGTGCTTATTTATCTGTTCCCTTGGGAAACGATGAGACAAGACGATGCGATACCTTTCACGATTCCTGTCCCTTGCATGTATGAGGAGTCGTACTCAAAAGGCCGGCGCCAAAAATAGGACTTCCGATTTTTCCATTTTTTGTATATAGTTCTCCAAACTAAGATATTTAGATCGATTTGCTGATCAATGAGTTCCATCGTCAGGTACCTATGAATTATCCTTCAATAGCATATGTCTTCGGAATCTTACTGCTTGTTACCGCCGGTTCAATGGGTTTGCCCGTAATATGCTCACTCTATTACAATGAGGGTGATCTCTTTTCTATTATAATCTCCGCGATTATTACCCTTGCAATGGGTCTGCCCCTTACCTGGTTTTTTCGGAAAAACCATGACCTGAATATGAAGGACGGGTTTTTTATCGCCGTTGCCGGCTGGGTCCTGATCTCCGCCGTCTCGGGCCTTCCCTTTATGATTTACGGTGCCATTCCCTCCTTTACTGACGCCTTCTTTGAAATGATGTCCGGCTATACCACCAGTGGGGCCACCATACTCACGGATATAGAAGTCGTTCCTCACGGCCTCCTCTTCTGGCGAAGCCAGACACACCTGCTGGGCGGCATGGGTTTTCTGACGTTGACGGTCATGTTTCTGCCCCACGGAATGGGGGGACTTCGCATATTCCGGGCCGAATCAAGCCCCGGCCAGACTATTACCAAAGAGCGGTTCAAACCCCGCAATCGTGACGCCATGATATGGCTCTGGGGAATATATCTGGCCTTAAACCTCTTGGAGACGCTCCTCCTGTGTATGGGAGGCATGTCCATTTTTGACTCCCTCTGCCACTCCTTCGGAACGGTTTCCACATCGGGATATTCCCCCAAGAATGCCAGCATCGGGTATTATAACAATGCCTATTTCGACTGGATCATTACCCTCTTCATGTTTTTAGGAGGCATGACCTTTCTCCTCTTCTATCAGATGATGAAAGGGGACTGGCAATCAATAAAGGAGAATACCGAATTCAGGTGGTATGTGGGCGTTCTTCTCTTTCTCTGCGGCATGGTGACGCTGATCCTGTGGAAGGGAAATACCTATGGGGGCTTTCTCGAATCCATGCGATACGCCACATTTCAGATCATGTCCATCTTGACGACGACGGGATTTACCACCGCCAACTATGAAAAGTGGCCCCAGGCGGCACAGATGTTTATCTGGGTCTCCTGCTTTATCGGTGCCTGTGCCGGGTCCACCACGAGCGGTATCAAGATTGTTCACTACGTTATTATCTGCAAATATATGTACGCATCGATAAAGAAGATATTCCTGCAGCCCATGGCCGTTGTAACTGTACGGCTGAACAACCGGCCCACGGATCCCCTGATCGTTAATCTGGCTATCTGTTATTTTATAGTCAACATATTCATGGTACTGGGCGGGGGCTGTTTTATGGTCCTCACCGATGATATGGACTATATGACCGCTATGAGTTCAGTCATTGCCACGCTGATGAATATCGGACCGGGATTCGGCGGTGTAGGACCGTCGCAAAACTACGCCTTTATTTCCGATGCGGGGAAGTGGTTCCTGTCGTGGAATATGATGGTGGGCAGGCTGGAGATGTTCTCGGCCCTCGTCGTCTTCTATCCGGCGTTCTGGAAGAAGTAAAACATTACAGAGCAAGACTCGTCAACTTACAAACAATTTAAATACCTTCTGTAATTGGAGCGAATTGCAGGCAAGGATAACCCGTTCGTTGTCGTCTATATGAGTGCCGCCCACACCGATTTCCCACTTGCCGTCACGAAAGACCCCGCCGATTATGAAGCTCCCATCGAAAGAAGCGGTAATCTTTTCCAGCGGTTTACGTGTAATGGGGGAATTGGGAGCGGCTACCAGTTCGATTACCTCTGTATCGACTCCATGAAGGTGTGCCACTGAAAGCAATTCGCCTCGGCGGATGAATTTAAGGATCTCGTTTCCCGCCAGGATTTTGGCGTTCAGGGCTATGTCCAGTCCAATAGTAGCAGCCAGCGTCAGGTAATCCTCGTTATTAACGAGGGCGATCGACTTTCCCTGTGTGGTCCGGACAACGGGGCCCTCCCTGTTCATGAGATGTTTCGCCAGCAGGCAACTGATGATATTGGTTTCATTGTCTCCCGTGGTGGCGATAAAGGTGTCCATATCCAACAATCCCGCCAGAGCCAGCGTGTCCGCATTGGAGCCGTCACCGTGAAGGATCTCCGTGTTTTTTAACATAAAGGACAAATCTTCCGCCGTCTTGTCATCATGCTCGATCAGCTTGACCTCTACTGTTTTTCCCAATAATTCGGCTACACGGCTTCCCACCAGGCCTCCCCCCAAAATCATAACCCTGTGAAGGCTATGCTGTTCTACCCCCGCCATTTCCATCAATTGGGGAAGATTATCACTGCCGGCCATAATAAAGACCTGATCCTGAGGTAAAATCTCATGCTCTCCGCTGGGGATTATAGTCTTCATCCCCCGGGCAATCGTCACCACGCGGAAGGGGAATTCCTGATGCATCTGAGAAATATCTTTCAGCGTTCTATTTGCCAGGGGTGAATGTTCCTGAATACGAATACCCATGACCTGTATCTCTCCCTGGGCAACGTCAATTATCTCATTTCCCGCCGTTCGCTTTACCAGTCTTACAATCTCTTGAGCTGCCAGTTCTTCGGGATAAATAAAGAGATCGATTTTAAAATCTTCGGCCTTGAGAACGGAACTTTTTTCTCCGAAATCGAGGGAACGAACCCTGGCAATCTTACGCCGGATTCCGAAGCGGTCGGCAATCATGGAAGCCAGAATATTCAAGGCATCATTATCGGTAACTGCAATGACGAGGTCTGTCTTTTCGACATTGATCTCTTTCCAGCAGTCGAGACTCATGGCATCGCCTTTGATAAGGCGGGCATCTATATTCCCACCGGCATAGCGGATCAGTTTACTGTCCGTTTCGATGACTGTGACTTCGTATCCTTCGCGTACGAGACGTTTCGCCAAATAAAATCCGACGCCTCCAAGCCCCAGGATAACAACTTTTTCAGGTGATGAGTCTTTTGTAAACATGATTACAATAAATTGGATAACAACTGTTATTTCAACACGTTATATGCTGATATGTTGTATCCTTCGGGGAATCTGTCAAAAATATCGCCGTCTGTCAAGGCAATAATGCACCTTATCCGTGAATGAGACCGCTAAGTATCCGAATCATCAATCAGAATAGCCCTGGCCGGCGAGCCGTCAATGCCGACAATTCTGAGAGGTAAACAGACCAGTTGATAAGGGCCGGACTCTATGCCACTGAGATCCAGTCCTTCAATAACGACAATACCCGCAGAGAGCAATTCACGATGGGTGGGCCCACTATTCTTGAAGGGTGCCACAGACAGGTAGTCTATCCCCACGAGGCGAAAACCGCGAGACATCAGCCACCGGGCGCCATCCTCGGAAATAGCCACGAATTCACGATTAAAGGTCGAGTATCCCTCGGCCCACAGTTCGGAATTGCGTGTATGAAAGAGGATGCGATCACAATCAGGGGGGATGGATAGCGATTCCAGCGCGGCGGCCGTCAGTAAGTCCACATCCGGTGCGTCAACAACGGCGGCGGGTCCCACCAGGACATTGAGATCGAGGGTATCAACGCCCGAGCCATGTAGAATAAAGTGCGCAGGCGCGTCAACATGCGTGCCGGTGTGCGCTCCAAGGGCCAGTGAACTTACGGTATTCCTGTCACCCTTTTCAAGATGGGATGACTGCCTGATCTTTACGGGCGAATCCCCCGGCCATACGGCAAGTGATTCCGAGATGGGCAATGAGATATCGTAAATCTTACGCTTTTTCATCTATACCTCCAAATAATAAACAACACTCCGCCTCCGCTGAAGGCGAATCATCAGCTTTTACCGGCTGCCTTGACAGCGGATCTTCTATTGTCTCTTTGAATGCCTGTAATGGCGCATCATGAAACAATGAATACTTTTTTCTACGCTGGTTCCCCTTTTAAAATCCAGTTGCGCTTGTTAACGCAAAAAATAACTACATAGCCTCCTGATATTCATTTACTTCTCTGTTGATCTTATCAGAATATTGATCTTCAGCAATATCCAAATCGTAATCCATTTGAAGGTCTAACCAAAACTGCGGTGACATATGAAAATATTTTACTAATCTTAAGGCAGTATCCGGCGTAATTCGTCTTTTAACCAAAATTATTTCATTTATTCTTCGTGGTGGAACACGAATATCCATAGCAATTCTATTTTGGCTCAGACCCATTGGCTTAAGAAATTCTTCCATTAAAATTTCCCGGGGTGTACAGGGGGGATTTTTTTATTACTCATAATCATTTCTCCTTAATGATAATCAACGATCTCAACATCATATGCGTCTTGATCAACCCATTTAAAGTATATTCTCCATTGATTATTAATTCTTATACTATATTGTCCTTCACGAGCACCATGGAGTAATTCAAGTCGATTGTCTGGGGGAACTTTTAAATCATTGATAATATAGGCTCTCTTTAACATTCGTAATTTACTGAAAGCTATTTTTTGAATATCTATCGGCAGCTTTTTTAAAAAATTACGATTAAATATTTCATTTGTTTCCCGCGTCCCCAATTCCGCAGTCCCCAATCCCGTTCTTGACAGTGGACTCATGACTACCCTCCTTGCGTTCGGTAATTACTATTATGAGTCAACGATCCCTTTTTAACTACCCTTTGGGTAACATTTAATTTGAGTCAATCCGCTGTCTAAAATTCTCTTGACACACGAATTTTTCCTCCCTATAATGACTCTACGAAAAAAGCAATGCCTTATCAATTCAATCGTGTGCTGGTGGCCTTTTGTAGCTGTGGGGGGGATCTTGGCCTGATTATCGCAAGCCCTGTCTCTCAAAATTAGAGATTGGGCTTTTGTGCGTATTGAACAACTTAGATTAATATCGCGGCCGCTAGGATGAAAAACGGTGTGTTATACTAACCGGCATAACACGCCTCTGATAAACAGGAATTTTCCATATATGTGTGTATGGATGGCAATAGTTTGCGATTACTTCTTTAACGTATCTTTGATGGATTTCTGCAACATGGGATTGGTTTATGGGCAGATTAAATATAAGTGATCTAAAAGCCGGTATGGTTTTGGCTCAGGCCGCCAAGAATAAAAATGGCACTGTCATTCTGGCTGAAGGTGGTAAACTGACCGAGAGACATATCAATGCTTTTAGGGCTTGGGGAGTCACCGAGGTTGATATAAAGGGTATCGACAGCGATCAAGTGGTAAAAGAAGCAATGGATGCCCTGTCGAATGATGTTGTTGAATCGATTGAAAGGGAGCTTGATGCGTTATTTCCACCCTTTGAAGACAACCCTGTTATGGAAGAAATATACAAAATTGTTAAAAAGATGCAGTTAAAACAGGCCGCAAATCAAACCAGTGGTGTTACTGATGTCATCGAAAAAGGTTGATAGAATAATACAATCCATGGGTGAGCTGCCAACCTTGCCTACTATTTATATGAAGCTCTCAAATCTTCTGAATCAGCCAGACCCGTCAATCAACAAGATAACTAAAATCATTTCTGAAGATCCGGCTATAGCAGCCATGGTGCTCAAAATTGTCAATACAGCCGCCTACAGTATTCGTAACCAAATAGGGGATCTGCAGCATGCCATCGTAATTTTGGGGCTGAACGAAATAAAGCACCTCGTACTCGCAAGTTCTATTTACAAAATCGTAAAAGAATTTAAATCAAGCAGCGCCTTTGATATGCCAGCGTTCTGGAAACATTCCGTAGGATGCGCGATAGTAGCGAAGGTCCTGGCTGAAACAGCTCACTTAAACAGTCCGGAAGAAGTTTTCACCGCAGGTCTGCTTCACGATATAGGAAAAATGATCCATGCCGGCTATTTTCACGAAGAGTTTAACGCCGTAATAGCCGATGTTGCGGAGACAGGATCTCAGATGTTTCAATCGGAACAAAAAATACTGGGTTTCGAGCATGCCCAGACAGGGGGCACCTTGGCTGAAAAGTGGCGTTTACCCCAGGCAACAATCAACATGATAGTTCATCATCATATGTCCTATATACCAAGCACTCTGACGAGAGAGATGGCGGCCGTTCACATTGCGAACTCTCTCTGCATAGCCCTTCGCTTGGGATCAGGCGGAGAAAAACGGGTGCCGATTGTTAATCAAAAAGCATGGGAAAGTCTGGCTCTTAAATTAAGTGATCTTGACTATATTATGCAAAGGGCCTCAAAACTTTATGAGGAAAGCGCTTCTATTATGGATTTTGAATAATCTACTGGGACTCCTCTGTTCCTTTTGGTACGTTTGATTCCTGAGAAGTGAGTAGGTTTTGGTGCAGCGAGTTGGTCGGAAATGCAAGCGAAACAGACGCAAATCGATAAAAATGAACTTAAATCAGTGGTCAAAAAACTGCGCTTTTTGGAAGAATCGAACAGCGCACTTATCGGCATTCAGCATAAGCTTGATCGGTTAAGTCGTTTTCAATCGGAGAAACTCTTCTCTTATGATGTTCATTCTATAATTGAGACATGGCTTGAGAGGCTTAAGGAACTGGTCAAAATCGAAGTTTGTTCTGTCTTTCTTGTAGAAGAGGGAGGTATTGAATTCATCCACAAGATATCGAACCCTCAGGAACTATCGCCTGTCATTCAAAGGGAAATCGAGGCTCAAATCAACCTGGGGAACTTCGGACAGGCCATCAACGACGGCATCCCCTTGAGTGTCAAGGCCGAGGTATTTGGCAAAGAAACCAATCGGCCTTTCAGTATCATGATAGCTCCTCTTTCCAACATGGAAAGAACGAGAGGCGCAGTTGTCGTTGTCTTCGAACAAAGCAAAGTGTTCATAAGACAGCAAACCTTAAAACTTTTACATATTCTCGTAGATTTCTTTTCCCTGTCCTTGGAAAACGCATACCTGTTTAATGATCTGAAATCTTCATACTTCGATACCATCAGGGCCATTACCAAATCCATTGAAGCTCGTGACCTGTACACAAAAGGACATTCTGAAAGGGTTGCTCAATACGCTAAAATAATGGCCGAGGAGCTTGATTGGGACAAAAATGAGATAGAACTGATCGATTGGGGAGGGATGCTTCATGATGTTGGCAAGATAGGTGTCCCCGATTCTATCCTGAACAAGCCGGGAAGCCTTACCGATGATGAATACCGTCAGATGAAACTACATCCACTGATCGGCGCTGAGATAGTCGAAGGCATCTCTTTTTTGGAATCTGCTAAACCCTATATCCTTGATCATCATGAAAGATTTGACGGCAAGGGTTATCCCAGGGGCATGGCTGGGGAAAATATTTCTGTCCAAGGGAGATTGTTGGCAGTAGCTGACAGTTTTGATGCAATGACTTCCGATAGACCATATAGGAAATCCTTGCCCCTTGAAGTCGCGTTTGAGGAGATCGCAAAAAATAAAGGAACTCAATTTGATCCCGAGGTGGTGCGGGCTTTTGAAAAGGCATGGAAGGCTGGTAGAATAACGATTTCTCGGTAAAATAGTCACAGTTGCGGCTATCTTTCACTGTGCCCCTCGCGTTGCCACGTGTTCCCAATCTCGCGTTCCCAATCCCCGCCCGATAGGTTTTGTGAAATGCCCGTGTGCGCCCACAGGAAGTGCCCTTGGGGTAGACCCGCATGCGGGGTGTTGTGGGTGCTGGGGGTTAAAATCCCCCAGCTACCCGATTGGCATGTTCCATTGCATATCAGATGTATCCTCGTCACATTCGGA
>CAYMYS010000114.1:0-8272 GCA_964394725.1 uncultured Syntrophaceae bacterium | reverse complement strand
CGTTTTGATGTTTTGCACAACGCAGGAATGTGGTTTGTTGTCGATTATGCCCGACCAACCTGCCCCAAAAGAGATGGAGCAGGATAAAAACATGAACATGGTCAAAACAATGGCAGTGTAAATGTTTTTCTGAGGGTCTGACGAGCTGTACAGATCTCGTTTTATGAAGAAAATAGCTTACAATAGGCTCGAGACAGCCTATATATAAAAAGAACTGCTATGGTGCCAAGCAGAACGTATTCGGTTATAGTTAGCGTATTACCATGGTATTCTATACCATATATGGCCCCACCAAGTATGGAAATCGCACCCATCCAGAGTATTCCGGGAGCAAGTCCTATGCCTGACCTGTAGAATATCAATAAAGAAACAAAAGACGCGATTCCGACTGCAAATGCCTTCATGAAACTGCCAGACGAAAAAGCGGCTCCGAGGCTTGAAGAAGTGCTAGCAGCAATCTGCAAATTTGTATTCAGCGCAATGTTTAGTACTGGAACAATGAATACGAAGGCGTAGGAAAGAGCTTTCATGATTTGATTCCTCCTATATTTCTAAGTGTATATTATTGATAATAAGCTTTCATTATTTTGTTTTTTATATCAAATACTTACGTGGTGAGCTAAGACTATAAGACCATTTTTCTTGCCCAGTTCATCAATCTTATGATTTGTGACTTTTCAATATATATCACCTGTGAGGGTCAGACAATTTTCAAATTCTTCCATAAATTCAAATATGACGAATCGGTAAAAAGTTAGATTCCTGCCATTTTGTCATTCCCGGCTTGATCGGAAATCCAGTTCTTTCATGCACTTATGGATTCCCTCCTGCGTGGGAGTGACTCGAGTTTTTACTTTTTACCGGTCTGTCAAATATGGTATTTTCAACCCCATTAATCATTGTTGCTTCAGCAATAAATTTCATCATAGATTGTTGTATTTTGTTTCTCATATCTTTCGATTTTCATAACGAAAAACTGTGCGGCGAGGGGACCAAGTCCGCCACCAGCGATAGGTTGGGCTATATCAAAACGCGAACAACCTTTGTAATGTCGCAATTACTTCTAATTGATCTTTCGAATCAATTGACCCAAGTTTTTTGATAAGCATTGATTTGTCTAATGTTCTTATTTGATCAAGGACAATCTGACCTTGTTTCTTTCTAAAATTACAGGGTACTCTTGATGGATAATCTTTTCCAGCCGAGGTCATTGGCGCAACAATTACAGTTTTGATATGACGATTCATTTCATCAGGTGAGATAATCAAGCATGGTCGGGTCTTTCGGATTTCAGACCCAATGATCGGGTCAAGATTCATCAAATATACGTCAAAGCGTTTCACTACCATTGCCATTCTTCTTCATCCCATGAATGTGAAAAATTGTCGTCCACAATAATAGGTCCATCATCACCCTTTTGAGCCATCATTTTAAAGGCTTCATCCCATCCATCTCGAACATTTCTAACAGGCCGGATGATAATTTGATTTTTCTGAACTTCTATTTCAACATCATCCATAATTCCTGTTTGTTCAAGGATAGGCTTTGGAATGCGTAACCCTTGTGAATTACCAATTTTAATTACACGTGCTCTCATGAGGCATCTCCTTTTTCATGTGCACACATTGTAATTACGTAAGGCGTGAAAGTCAAGAACGAATTGATATGTGTTTTCAAGCCCAACGGGCTAATCAACCGCGCAGCTTTTTGCGTCGGCTGAATTAGCAAGGTTGGATTTTTGGTTGACAATCATTACTTTGCGCGCTAGTATTACCGTATTACATTTTATATAATTTTAGGAGCGCTTTATGCAAACAGCTATAAGCAAACTTACAAAAAAGTATCAGGCCACTGTTCCTAAAGCTGTGAGAAAACAATTAAATCTTGATGCTGGTGACATCATTGCTTTTGAAATCGATAGCGATATTATTAAACTCAGAAAAGCAAGTCCATTGGATATTGAGTTTGCCAGCGCGCTTGTTCCCACTCTGAATGAATGGAATTCACCAAACGACGAGGAAGCATACAATGATCTATGAACCGTTTGATGTTTTGGTTGTACCATTCCCATTCACTGATTCAGCGCAAACAAAAAGAAGGCCCGCCCTGGTGCTGTCGCAAAATACAAATTTCGGAAATAAAATCGGACACTCCATATTGGCCATGATCACCAGCCAGGGAAACACTCCTTGGCCATTGGACTGCGAAATTAAGAGCAAGAAACTGTCGGGCTTGACAGCACCTTCGGTTGTCAGGATGAAGCTATTTACCCTCGACAATAGGTTTATAATAAGAAAAATTGGCCATTTATCAAAAGATGATCAAAAAAAAGTCAAACAAAGCCTCTCACAAATCTTTGATTACCTGTAATTTTCAAATCCAATCGGTTTATATGCGGATCTTTGCTAAATTCGAAAACACTGCACATTCGCAGTATAAGACCCCGAGAAAATGCTTTAAGAAAGCACCGATAACTGCCTGTTATACAGATACATATGAGACAAAATAGCTGTTTCGCGAAGGAGTATTACGCAGATCCGTATAATACTCCCTTACATACCATCTGACACACGCAAAAACCCCCGCATCTTTTTAAGAATACGGGGCATGTTTTAGGTCAGATCATAATTCCCTCTTTTTTTACGGTGAAGAATTAAGACTCCTGATATTGATTTTACATCACAGAACAAAGACGAGATTGGATTACGAATAGTCTCCCGCATTCGCTAGAGTGACGTGTCCAGGTGGATTACTGCTTCTACTGTTCGACAGGGTTCCTGTGAAAATGAACCTTTCTTTCGGGAAGCTATACGCAACATGTAGCTTTAAATTAACGTTCTTCAAAATATTGGATTTATGAATCACATATTATAACTGCCGTACCGATTATGACAGTTCACATATCAGATAGCTTGTACGTAACTTTGAAAGGAAGGGTTGCATTTGTAATATATAGCAGAAAGGGAAGTGCCCCTAATTTTTCCCGCTCTTGCCTTCGGTTAATACTTTTGCTAATATATCAGACCATTAGCAGGATTCACGTATCGGGGGCTTTCACCCCATAAATTCAGGTCCTTTCCGGGCTTCGGCAAATCAATCCAGCCGATTCGCCACAGGCAGGGCTGTTTTTTGCTTTATACTTAATCTTATCGAGGAGTGTATTATGGGAATTGATATTGATTCCATGACTTATGAAGAGCTTATTGAATTGAATCATAAGATAGTTGAACGGCTCAAGTTCCTGGATTTCATGAATACTCACAACAAAATGGTGCAGTTCAAACCCGGTGATCAGGTTTGTTTTGAACCGGGAGATAGAGGCAAGCAATTCGGCACACTGGTTAAGTATAACAAGAAAACGGTTACTGTAATTACAGAATCAGGACAGAAGTGGAATGTTTCACCCCATCTGCTCAGAAAAGTGAAAAACGTAAAAAGCAGTAAAAACAGCCAATGCAAAATAGTTAATATCTCTAAAAAATGATTTCATAACCAAGCTCTGTGCAGATGGAGACGGATTGCCGGCTTTTCCTAATGGTCAGACATCTACCCCCGTTGACTGCGTTTGATTTTAGTTCAGACAAATATCGATTTAATGCAGGCCGGCAATAAGGAGGAATACGAAACACATGAATCCGGAGATCATTATCAGGAACGAAACCGATGCCGATGTGGGCGCGATAACCGAGGTGACCATCGCCGCGTTTAATACACTGGAAATCAGCAATCACGCTGAGCAGTTCATCATCAAGGCGCTACGCGCCGACAAGGCCCTCACTATATCGCTCGTCGCAGAAGTGGATGGCCGTGTAATAGGTCATATTGCCTTCTCTCCCCTGACCATTTCGGACGGTACTCGGAACTGGTACGGCCTTGGACCTGTTTCGGTGTTTCCCGATTACCAGCGGCAGGGCATTGGCAAAGCCCTGATACAAGAAGGGCTGTCACGGCTGAAAGATATGAATGCTCAAGGATGTTGTCTCGTAGGACATCCTGATTACTACAGGAAATTCGGGTTCAAAAATATGCCGGGACTTGTGCATGAGGAAGTCCCGCAGGAGGTCTTTTTCGCACTGTCTTTCGACGGGCATACCCCGCAGGGCACCGTCACTTTCCACGAAGGATTCATGGCGGATGGCAAACAAGAGGGTGGATGTGACGAATGATAAGAAAACACCATATTAGTTTGTTTATGAACGCAGCAAGATTCTATAATGCTGGTATTGATGTCCCCCGATTTACGACTGACTTACAAAAAGGTTACAATTATGTTGCAGTATACTCAATCGACGCCGACTATTGACTACGATACTCCTGTGGTTTCTGATTTTGCCAGGGAAAATACACGGGGCTGCGCCGACGGGAGGGAACAGTCGATCAGCCTGTACTACGCCGTTCGAGACAGCATCCGCTATGATCCCTATCGTATTAACCTTTCCGTCGAGGGACTTCGTGCCAGTACGACGCTGAAGGTGGGGCATGGCTGGTGTATCTCCAAGTCCATTCTTCTTGCCGCCTGCTGTCGCTTTCTGGGAATCCCGGCCCGTCTAGGTTTTGTCGATGTACACAATCATCTCTCAACAGAGCGCATGCGCGAGACAATGAAGACAGAGGTCTTTTTCTGGCACGGATATGCCTCAATCTATCTCGATGGAGTATGGGTCAAGGCGACACCCGCATTCAACATAGAATTGTGTCACAAGTTTCGACTGAAGCCGCTCGATTTCGACGGGATCAATGACTCGATTTATCACCCCTTCGATCTCGACGGCAATAGGCACATGGAATATGTGAAGTTTCTAGGTGAGTCTCCCGATGTCCCCATCGATGAGATTAGGGAGACCTTTGAAAGGGAATACCCATCAGGTCTGTCCTGGGATCACGCAGACTTTGATGATGACGTGGACAAGGAAACGAGAAACGACCGGTCCCGGGAATCATAGACGCACCACCCTTCCCCCGATATCACCGGCATCTCTAGGCACTAATGATGCCCGAAAACAGGGCTATATGGACGTTTTTAGAGGTAAAATTAGCAATGAGGAACTGGATAAGTCAGGGGGCTATTTTATATATTTCGCTTTGGGGGCTCAAAAAGTTCGTTGAACTAAATAGAATCATAAACGTCAATATGATGTAGAGATAAAATGAAGAAACTCTTAGTATTAATTGCGCTATTCTCTATGATCACCTGTACCACCAGCATAAATGCAGCGGACGATGCAATCTGCAGCGCCGTCTTGACTGAATGTTATCAATCTTCGTCTGTCTCTAATTTTGATACTGGCTATATAAATTGGCACCCTCGTTGTTGGATGTTAAGTATAAACCCGATGGCGAAACAGCTGTGCGACCAATACTATTATGGCGAATGCGCAACTAATTGCGAAGATGTGGGGCCAGATCCGAATAGGACGAAGTCCATTCAAGGGTGTAGGGCTGGTTGTGCGACAGCAGTCCGGATATGCAATGATAGAATGGGAAACTAGGGACATCCCCTATTTATACTTAACGACTTACTGGTCGTCCCCTGAGAAGCGAAAGCTTCATTGACGAATTGGAGACCAAGCATTTTCTGAAGATATTGCCCTGAGGGGAATGTCGCAAAAGTATGCCGAAAGCGATTGAATTAGGGAGTGCACTATGAACCCCTGCGACACCTGATGGGGCGATTTTAAGGAGATTTGCTGCCTCCAATCTTGAGTGGAATTATTCAGGGATGAGCAGTGTGGTTATTTCAGCGAATCTTTGGAATAATTATAGGGGTTTTCTCTTTAGGGTAGTTCCGGGTAGAGTACATTGGCTTAAGCTCACAAAATAATCTTGATTTATGTCATTAAATATTACATATTAAAAGCACCAAATATAATGCTGAAAGAATATTATGAGGTACTAAAATGACATTGAGCATAACTGAGGATATACGTTCAATTACAGATTTAAAGAGAAATACCAATTTAGTCCTTGAACAAATTCGTAGAACCAAACGTCCAGTTGTCCTCACAGTGAATGGCAAAGCTGAAGCTGTACTTATTGCTGCAAAGGAATATGAAAAGATTGCAAATGCATTTAATTTGCTTAAGCTTCTTATACCGGCAGAGGAAGATATACGCAATAATCGTTACAAAGAAGCGAGCGCTTTTTTCAAGGAATTTAAACGTGAAAAAAAAATATCAGGTTAATTTATCTCAACAAGCACAAAATGATTTGGAACAAATATTTTATTACATTGCAGATGACAGCATTAACGATGCCGCAAATTTTATTCTTCAACTGGAGGAAAAAGTCTATTCTCTCGAATTATTTCCCGATCGCCAGCCGTTGATACCTGAGAATGAATTCTTTGGTACTGACTACCGACACCTAATTTATAAAAAATATCGGATTGTTTACCGAATTGCAGAAAGTTCTGTTTTTATTTTAAGAATATTTCATGGTGCAAAACTTCTAAATCTGTAAATGAAATTATAAAGCTAACAAGGCTAATTCAGCCGACGAAAGAAACCGCCCTACCCCTCAGCACGACTTTATAAATAATCAATTTTACCCATTTTATGCTTAACGCTTTGCGTTATTAAAGGATTGCGTTACTATTATTCTGGTGTAAATTCCTTTCGGGACAAAGAAACTGAAGAAATTTGCAGCAGGCAGCTTTCAGGCAAGTTACCACTGGATATTCAGCGTATTGCACGCTAAAAACTTGTAATTCTTGATGCTGCACCGGAATTAAGTGACTTACGAATTCCACCGGGGAAAATACGGACACCATACGAGTTTAATCACAGAGCACTGCAATATTTCAAAAAACTGGTATGTTGTCCCCCGATTTCCCCTAATCTGTCCGCTTTCGTGACTCTGTATTGAGCACTATATGTTTTCTTTCATCGCCCTTGTTTTTTTCCTCTTCTATTATATCCATATTGTCCCTTATGAGTTGTACAGCATCACTGACTCGCTCAGTTCGTACCACCACACACACGAAACGCCTCAAAAGCCTAACGATATTGGGACCAAATTTTTTACCGACTATCACAGCTATCTCATTGAGGGCGGAAGCCGTCGCCTTTGCCTTTGCTGGGTCCCCTGTTTCAGGGATTCATCCTCGCTGTACTTCACATTTTTTCGTGTCTCGACGTACTCTCCTGTTCCCTCGGCAAATCTGTAAATGCGATAGTACTGTGCCATACCAAAATGGGAATTGTTGATATGTTCCCCATCATCAGTGGCAAAGGCGATCAGCAGTTCCATATATACCCCCTATGTCTATTTATTTATTTATTTGTTTGTTTTATTTTAATGCATTGATTCTTTCAAGCAACCGGTCTTCGGGCATAGCACCGATAATGTCTCCAACCTTATTCCCGCCTTTAAAGACGATAAGGTTTGGTATGGATCTGACATTGAATTTGCCGGGAGTGTCGTTGTTGCTGTCAACATCGAGTTTTCCAAAAACGACATCGCCCTTTTGGCTCAAAGCCAGACTTTTGATAACGGGACCAAGCATTTTGCAGGGACCGCACCATTCAGCCCAGCAATCAACCACCAGTAAGGGATACTTTGCGACGGCATCTTCAATGTTTTCATCTGTAATAACTACGGGGTAATCTGGATTTTCCGGTAATGCTTCTATCATTTTTTCTCCTCTTTCTCTGTTTTTTCTGCCAAATCAAGAATCCGCGTGATCAACTCCGGCTGCCTGAGACAGTAGCATCGCATGTTACCTTCCTTTCGGCATGTTACAATTTCGTGCTCCTTCAAGACCGCCAAATGTTGAGAAACAGTTGCCTGACTCACCTGCACACTGCTCTCTACTTCTCCGACACACATTTCTTTTTTAGTCAGTTCGTTTAATATCTTAAGGCGTATGGGATTCCCAAGGGCCTTGAAGAACATGTAAAGACTTTTATAGTCCAACCTATCCATAGAACCTCACAATATTAGAATATTCTTATATTGCTTTTGTCCAGTATACCATGTGGTTTCTCTTGTCAAGTAATCATATTTATTTTGATAATAATAAGAGAAATATGGAGGGAAATATGGGGACATCTATGATTTTGCCTATCGCATCTTCATGCCTTTTTAAAGAGCCGGTATCGGTCACGCCCCGCTTCCTTGGCTTGATACATGGCGATATCGGCATCTTTCAGGAGGATATCTTCATCTGTTCCATCATCGGGATAGACTGCGATGCCGATACTCGTCGTCACGACGAGTTGATGGGTGTCAATGAGGAAGGGTTTCCGAAAACCGTCAACGATCTTCTGTGCAA
>CAYMYS010000113.1:0-8292 GCA_964394725.1 uncultured Syntrophaceae bacterium | reverse complement strand
AATGATATGTTTTTAAAAGTGAAAGCATCATCCCCAACCGATCTGCCATCTTGGGTTGATTCTCGGCAGGAGCAAGGGCTCTATTTCTTCACCCGCGAAGAGGCTATCAAGGTGCTTCAATTTACGGAGGAAGCTTTCAAGAAGGCCGCAGCAAGGCTGGCGAAAAAAAGCAGGATTTTGCGCATCCGCAGTGGCTTCTTTATCATCATTCCGCTGGAATATCGCCTTACCGGAGTACTACCGGCGGAATGGTTCATCGCTGATCTGATGGCCTGCCTGGAACAGCCCTATTACGTGGGGTTGCTTAGCGCCGCAGCCCTTCAGGGCGCTGCGCACCAACAGCCTCAACAGTTTCAAGTTGTTACTACGGTGCCCCAACGCGAAGTCCGCAAAAAAGGCCTTGCCGTCCGATTTTTCTTCAAGACAAACTTCAATGCAACCCCGGTTACCCAAATAAAGGTTCAAACGGGGCATATTTCCGTCTCTTCACCGGAGGCCACGGCCCTTGATCTCATTCGTTACGCCCGATCTATTGGCGGGCTGGATCGCGTAATTACCGTGCTTCAAGAACTTGGCGAGTCTATGGATGCGGACAAGCTAATAGACGCCGTAAAAGCGGAGGGAAACCTGGTCTGTGCGCAAAGGTTGGGTTGGCTGATGGAAAAGGCCGGTTATGCCGCGTCGGTCCTGACTCTGGCCCGTTTGATTACCGATAAGAATCCGCCCCTTACCAAACTTGACCCCTCATTGCCTGCGGGCGAAGCTGAAAGGGACACCCGCTGGCGGCTTCTGATCAATACGGACGTAGAGGGCGACTTATGATCCCCAAAGCGGACATTATTGCCTGGCGCCAGTTTGCACCCTGGGTTACAGATGCCCAGGTGGAACAGGACCTGATCATCAGCAGGGCGCTCGTCGCCATTTTTCAGAGCCCCCTGCTGGCAGAACGGTTGGCCTTTCGGGGTGGAACGGCTTTGCATAAGCTCTACTTTGATATGCCTCGACGCTATTCGGAAGATATTGACCTGGTTCAAATTTTCCCGGCACCCATTGGACAGGTCATCGATACCCTGCAAGAGTTGTTAAACGGCTTTCTTGGGGCGCCACGTCGCAAGCAAACTGAGCAATCGGCCATATTGACCTATCGGATGGAATCGGAGGGGTCTCCCGCCGTGCAAATGCGACTGAAGGTTGAAATCAACACGCGAGAGCATTTTGCGGTAGAAGGCTATCAGAAGCAGCCGTTTGCTCTCAAATCTCGGTGGTTCCAAGGAAGCTGCGAGGTTACAACCTATACATTAGAAGAAATGCTCGCGACCAAACTGAGAGCCTTGTATCAAAGGAGAAAAGGGCGCGACCTTTTCGATTTATGGTTGGGCATCACGGAAGGAAAAGCGGATGTCGATAAAATAATCCATGTTTTCAAACATTACATGGAAACCGAAGGCAAAACTGTTAACAGCATGAACTATGAAAAGAATCTGCAGGAGAAAATGCGCCATCGGGGCTTCCTCAGCGACCTGAATCCCTTGCTGCCTGCGGATACAACGTATGACGTTCAGGATGCCTATGAACTCATTAAGAAAGAGATCGTCGATAAGCTGAACGAACTTTAAGACAAGTTTTTTCACAACACAAAGTAGTCTTTATGACGACCTATTACCGGAATGAATACCTCTTTCCCGAGATATACCTGCAGGAAATCACACAGCAACCCGAAGACACGGAAATTCTGGCGTCACTGACCACGTTAAAGAAATACCGACCAGCTCTGCTTCAGACCGAGGAGATTTTCCAGGGTACTGTATCGTTCAAGAAATGAAAGAAAGAGCCGATGCTCTTTTGTCACATCCCTTGCTTCTATTTTTCTCCACAGCGGTGCCGGTTCGGAAGTAACTGTCGGGTCAAAGAAATAATCCAGATTCCTGCCATACAGGTGAGCCATCTCGATCAGTTCATTGCGGTAATGTTCCGTGCGCCTTTTTCTATCGAAGATAGTGTCTGATAATTATTGAATCCCAACCTTGCAGAAGCTTCGATGATGGGAAAACCTGCCGATTCTCGAGCCTTAACAATACCTTGCTTGTGCTGCACATTGGAAATTACGGGGACAGTTTACTGAATATCCCAATATTTAACATTTAAAATGTGACCCTCATTCCTCACGGGCATGTATATCCTACTTCAATAATGATTTAATAATCCTTTTATAGTATAGTACCACCATGTCGAAAAACCAATTAAACAAAACGAATCCATACCTTAAAGATCCAATAAAGCGGCGGAAAGGACTCATAACATCTGTTGCTTCCTCATGCGCTATAGAAGGAATTCATGAAGTGATTACTGAAAAGGATTTGGAGCTTGCCCAACAAACAAAATCTATCCCTCGTCGTAAGACTTCAAAGAACGTGCAATCACATCGTTAAAAATCTTTTCTTTGACGAGCGATTGTTCAGTTTGCTCATTGAAAAAACTGTTTGTTGACATATTTTGTTCCTGTTTTTATTAACAAATAAAGGCAGCCCCGTCTCTGAATTGCCAAGTAAAACCATAGCTAACCAGCTCTAACAAAATCCCGGTGACTCAATGGGCCTCCTACGTCATAAATAATCTCTGGCCCATCGGACCCTTTGTCAAGCAATGAAATTCCGGTAAAGCTAAGCCCTTCTTCTTTGAGCAAGAGAAACTTACGAATCATTAGTAAGTACATATTCTTATCACACGTTGAAACTACAACTTGTTTTTTAGGCACAAACCTACCTAACGCCAAGGCACGGAGATTATCAAGAAATGCCACAGCATCAAGATCATCAAGATGTTGTACTGGATCGTCGAGCAAGACAGTGTTTAGTTCTGACCACAGTTTCTTTCCTCCAAGAGACAAAAATATCGATAGAGCCAATACATTCGCTTGAGCACTACTGAGGAAAAAACGTGGCTCACCCGAGTTTTGTTCCTGTCCTCGATATTGTAAGCCGAGCCTCAAACCATCTTCCTCAGACTTCATAGTCACATTGTCGAAAAGGTAAGGGCATGGTATCATTGCCTTAAAAAGACGTACTATCTCTGGCTGGTGTACAGCGATTTTCTCTTCCACTGCACTATTAACACTTTCAGACAATGGGTAAATCCAGCTTTCGGCTTCTTTGAAAGCCTCTCGAAGTTTTGCAACTTGCTCCTTCCTTTTCTTCACGGACTGCTCAGCATCTTCTGTCTGCCGCTGTAGCTCTTTCTGTTCCTTTTCTAGGACAGAGACCTTGAGAGACCATTCGTAATGCTCAATGGTCTGTTTTGCAGTATATAGCCTTTCTTTGTCTTTAGACAAAAGAGTTATGGCTTCTGTAATAACATCGGCAGACGCATCCATCGGCAAGGTTAAGGCTTTACACTTCGAATGGAAATCCTCGATTTCTGCAGTCAGGCGGCCAATGGTTTGCTCCCATTCCTTCATGTTGCTTTCCTCATTCAATCGTTCGGTACGACTGGAATACCTTTCATTCTGAGCTTCAGCCACCACGGTTTCCTGGGTGGTTTTTTGCATTTCCAAATCGGATAGTTGTGTCCGGTCAGCATCAATGATCTGTAACAATTGAGCCGCTGGCAAGCAACTCTCATTCGAAAGCCCTAACTCTACAACTTGCAGTTCAATAGAGTCCAATTTGTGCTGGTTTTCTTTATACACCTCAGTCTCTTTAGCCAACACTTCTTCCAAAGATCGTATGTTGTCTCTGGCATCTTTTAGCTGATTATCAGCTTTATTGAACCGTTCCTCACATAGTCGTAAATGGGTTTGGAGATCAGATAGAAAGGCCTGAGACTTGTTGATTGAAGCCTCCACATCCCCATCAGCCAAAGGGGTGTCCAAGACAGCTGCATTATTTTCAATCTTATAGATGTACGAAACCGATTTTTCACGGTCGTTTTTTGCTTTGAAAAGATCATTGTCCACTTGGCTGAGCTCTTTTCTAAAGCCATCTATGTTGGCATTCAGTATGGCCAACTTATCGGATAAATTTTGAAGTTCTTTTCCTGCTTCCTGAAAAGCGGCTGGTATATCTTCATTCTGGGCATTTATGGCGTCTTCCAATGATTTGGCCGAAGGATGAATATGACCACATAATGGGCACTTGCTGCCAGTGGCATACTGTCTAAGGCGGGCAATTAAGTTTGTTGCCTCTGTCGATGAGGCTTTCATCCCAGCCATATGCCGATCAAGCTCGCCAATTTTATCATTAAGTTTTAAATGTTGATCACGCAGCTCGCCTATTTTTTCTTCCAAAGTAGATCGCTTTTTGCCCAGTTCACTTATAAGCGATTCCAGTTGTCCCACTTGGCTTTTAGCAACTGCGTAAGCTGGAAGAGAGACTCTTAATTCTTTCAACTTCTCTAAATGAGGTGACGCCTTTTCGGCTGCCATGAGATAACTCGTCATATCCTCTTTCGAAAGATCAAATTCAGCTTGGTGTTCTTCACGCTTGGCCTTTGCCGAATCAATCTTACTATTGACATGTGCGATTTTATCCAACTCACTGTTTCTATCCTTCTTCAACTCAGGACGCTGGCGCTCAAGTTCCCGTAGAGTTTGGAGGGCTTGAAAATATTTAGACTTTTCTGAAATCTTGAGTTTCAGTTCGTTTAGTCCGTTACCCAAATTTTTTATGTTTTCGGCAGCATTGTTCTCTTTTTTTAATAGCTCAGTTAGGTCTTTTCGGGCCTTCTCAACCATATTATGTAATTCCCGCCGCCGGGTTAATCTGTCCGGATGCTGCTGGCTCATTGCCTCCAATTGTGCCAACAGTTTGTTCCGATCATCCAACATTAGAATCCGTTCTTTACAAGTACCACTAATGGCTGCCGAAAAAGCTCCCGATTCCTCAGCTGTCTGAGGTATTACAATATTGCTCACCGAAATACCTGCACTTTCAAGCGCACTCAAGGCGGTATCACAGGAAATAGCTTCATCACCTATCTTTTCACGAATCGCCACTATTCGAGCATTCTGCTCGGCAACTCTCGCTTTTAATTCCATTGCATTTGTTCTAGCCTCGTTTGACTTGAGATGTGCCTCCTTTTCCATTTTATTTGCATCTTTCATAACAACTTTTACTTTATCCAAACACCTCTGGAAATATCCAGAACCAGCGAGATATGATAAAATTCTGGAACGTTCAGCAGTATCACCTTCGACAAAATGCCGTATGGAGTCTTGCGACAGAAGAACTGTAGCCCTAAAAAGCTCAGCTGCTGTTGAAATTTCTTTTCTGGGTGGGGAATAAGCTTTATTTATTAGAAATTCATAGAGCAATTCATTATGATTTCTCCAACCTCCACTACTTTCCATATGAGTATTAAAGTTTGACATTCGGTCAATAGTAAGCTTAACCCAACTATCAGTATCACCTTTAAAGTCGATTTGAACCACAGCCTTGTCATCAGAAAATACATGTAGCAGATAGTCAGGCGTGGTTGGCTCATCCGCAAAACGACCGATACTGCCAAGCAAGGCAAATTGAATTGCATCAAAAATAGCCGTTTTGCCAACGCCATTACGACCGTAAATGGCCACAATATCTGCCGACAAATCAATATTCGCAGAGCGGAAACACCGAAAGTTTTCCAAAGTAATTTGTTTAATCCTCATTGGACTGTACCCCTTTTTTATATTTTCCGGCCAACAACCTTTCCAAGATCTTCTTTGAAGATCGACGTGCCAGATCTTCTAACAACTGATGGGGCATCCCATGACTCGCTAAGTCCGCAGCAACACCTGGCATTTGGCCTTCCTTTTCCTCCTCGTGACCTACTACTTTCAAAAATGGAGTATCCATAAGTACTTCCTCCAGTGCACGTTCTTTTCGTTCGACGCATATTTTACGGCATACATGCGTATCGTTGACGACAGTTTGTAAATCGGGTAACATCGACTCATCAATATCTGAAACAATAAGAAGCAAATATAAGTCTTTCTTCTCGCCCACATCTTTATTTGCCCTTAAATCTGACATCTGCAACTGGCATTCTATCCAGTTGGCTAGGACATAATTTGTGCTTTCGGCTATGACCACACCTACTGCGGCGTATGAAGATACGAAGATACCACCAAGACCAGCTTGCTTCATTGTGTCTGAGAGAGAAATACCTCCCCAGCCTGCTTCTTTGAATACATCTGCAACTATTGCGATATCGTTTTTCATCTCAATTCCTCTTCAATTACCCGCTCCAAGCGCTGTCCAAGATCGTCCCTATCTTCTGCAAGGCTTACCTCACCAGCAAGCTCGCCATCATAAAGGCACCGTAGCTGTTCCCTTCCCCTAACATCTACGACATCACCTGATTGAAGATGAGGAGCAACATTATTTGGTGAAATGCCTTGAACAATACTAAAATCAGCTTTCTCTACGGCATCCAAGATACTTGTTTTGTCAAGATGATCTTCAGGGTTGACCAGTATCAAGAGACACTTTCGAGATAATAGGTCGTCCAGACCGCGTTCTTCCCTTGTAGCATGATAAATTGTGATCATTTTTTCAGTTGAAAACTTGCCGCCGCCCCATAAAAAGGTAACCCGTAATTCACTGTCAGTAGATGCATGGCGGACACCCAAGACATCAGGGTAAATTGAACCGCCAGGTAAAGATGAAGTGCCCAATAACAATAATGCATAAATTCGCATCATACGTTTTACGGCCTCGGAAACATTCTGACACCATTTCTGCGGCTCCGGTTCCTTTGAAGGGAAGAAATCTTTTTTCCAACACTCTAAGTATGTATTTACAGCATTTCGGGCCAAATCATCATGCGCTATGACCGTATACCAAGTATTGACTCCCGTTTGGTATGAACAGAGGTAGTGAGCGGAGACATCTGGATCGATGTCATTGTCTGTAAGGTCTGCCTGAAGATCACTTTCTCCTTCGTTCCATTCCCCCTTTAGCCAATTGCATACTGCTGGAATCGGGGCAAAAAGGTCGGTGCCCGTTCCCTCCTGTCTGAGTTTTGGGCCCTCGATAGACGCAAAGCGGGCATAACTACTTGGAAATGGCAATGTTTGTCCACTGCCTGGGATAGGGTCTACCAAATAGTGCGGTTTATAGGTTAGCCAGTATATTCCAGGCCCCGATTCTCGCAATGTCACAGATTGGTTATTCGCACCACCCTCAGAAAGCCAGTAAGTGGGAGGCGCAAAATTAAGATTGCGCCATCTTTCGAAAGGAAAGTGGATCTTGGATTGTCCCCACATTTCCGACTTGCCAGGCGTTTCATTTGCATTATTTACAAAGGCTAGGCAACCATCTTCCGTTGGTACCTTGCCGTCGGGCGGGGCAAAGTACTCTTGCACTGCCTGCTTGAATTGATCAACATTTTGATCTGGATTGCACTGAAGAAGAAAGGTGAAATCGATCCTAAGTGGCTCGCATTCTTTTATGATACTCTGGCGTAATTCTTTAACGAAAGTCGCATTGGTAAAGTCGCTGCAGATCTGAACACAGAAGTTAAGCCTCGGGCCGGTTGCCTGATTAGTTGAGTGGAAGATTAACGTATGCTGCCCCTGGTAAAGAGGAATTGCCTGCTCATGGTCTTGAGGGTGCAGCTTTGGTTGGATGTAATGTTTTACTTCTCTATCGGCATCACGGATCCAGATACTTGCTGCATTAACGATGACATCCTCACGACCACCGGTAAGCCAATCTTCCGGGTGAGGCATATAGGGAAGATTACTCACAAGCTCGCTATATTCATCCCAACACAAATACTCAAGGCCAGCAATGGCAATTGACGGACGGTTTGTCTCATTCACTATCTGATTCAAAAGCTTGTCACAGCAAATCGGCAGAGAAAGTTCAGGAGCCACGATAAACAGTGGGCGGGGAGGAGTACTTACAAGAAAGTCTCTTAAAAGCCAGTCGTGGAATTCACTTAAGATAGAAAGTTTCTCTTCTGCCAATTCAGTTTGAATCTTCTCCCAATTATGCTGGTGGACTGGCAAAGGTGTGTGCCATTGAAGGATGAAAATATCAATCAATCTATCGTCTGTTAACTCCAATTTGAGAGGAACTGGATAGATAGCCATCTGTTATCCTTCTAACACTAAAATGATTTTCTTTATACAATATCCACGATAAATAGACCAGGTTCTAACGTTTAACAAATTGATAACTTCAATGACCTCTGCTAATATTTTTTAGGATCCAAATAAGTTGCGTTGTGTAAAATCTTTACCTTCCTGCGCTTTTTTCCACAATATCAATTTCCTCGACTGTCAGGCCGTAAAGTTCGTAGATCAGTGTG
>CAYMYS010000112.1:0-8333 GCA_964394725.1 uncultured Syntrophaceae bacterium | reverse complement strand
TGACCATTCCGGGGATGATTTCGGTGCTTGGCTAAAAATCTAAAACTCGTGCTAACGCACTCAAACAATTAGATTTTCTTAACGCCAATCACCGCTATCATCTGTTTCCCGAAATGCTCAAATCCGCTCGAAAATTACTTTTTACCAATTCATCAAAGTTGGAAATGAGGATTCAAGGGTTTGTTTTCTAAAGACCTTATAAGCATTTTTACAATTCTTTCGATCTGTTTTTTTATCGTGAACCGATAACCGTAAGCCGTAAACGGTTTTAGCATTTCACTTGAACCCTGGTTTGTTCTCGACCCCTTGATTGTGCTTTAACAATTAATCGGGTGATGATCCAAGTTGGAGAAAATCCCCGGTTTTGTCGAGCTTCAATAATCCGGCAATAAAGTGGTACAGTGCCAACAGTTCCAGAGAGAAAGGCAGATATCCCCCGTAGCCCAGGAGGGGCATCTCAAAAATATGCAGGAAATCGACAAAGGGCACCCGGTACATCCATTTGGGGTAGGAATAAAAGTTCCACATCTCCCAGAAGAAGCCGCAGATCAGGCAACCGGTACAGAGTGAGATAATGGGTCGCCAGTTTCCCTGTGAGGTGAACTGAAATAGTGAGCGGTTTTTCAACCACACATTGAGAGGTTCCAGAATAAACAATACAGACACCCACACAAAAGGAAAGAAATAGCGGGGCCATGACAGAAGGAGCCAGAGCATCAAAAGACCGGCAATAAACATTGTGAGAACGAAAACCGGTCTCGCTGCTATTTTGGGGCCGCTCTTAACTGAATCAATCCATTTGAACGTCCCTGCCAATTCCGCTGTACCGAAGACGGCAGGCATGACCGTTGAAAAGCTAAGAGAGGACAGCAGAAAATACTGGAGGTCCGTAAAATACTGTCTCCCTTCATACTGCCAGTTTTGCGTATAGCCGTTGATATATTCAAAGAGCCACCAGGAAGGTATCGATATAATAAAGAGACCTGCATAAGCAGCGGGGCTTCTCGTCAGAAGTGAAGTTCCTTTTCTGATATATACGAAGGCATCGACAGTAAGGCAGTATCCAAGCCACAGGGGGAAAAAGCCCCAGTGTGTGCGGATACCATCGAAAGACCAGTTCAAAACCCAGAAGCTGACTGTCAACGTGATGCCAAGCCAGCCATGAATGGGCAGTCCCATAATGCTCTTTTTAAGGCATGGTTTCATATGACACTGATACGGGGTTCCTCACCAGACATTCCCCTTTCCAGATATATGTTTGATCGACCTTAAGCGAGGCGATGGCGGAGAGGGTATCGGCCCTGTTGCTTTTCAGTTCCTTTACCTCTTTGTTATAGTATAGATATATGGCGGTAATAACGCCGACGGAAAGAATGATGGAGACAATAATGATTCGGAAAGTCACACTTTGTCTCTGGTGATTTCCTGTCATGACATCACCACATGGGGATTAAAGTTTTGATTCCGGCCGCCGGCTATCGCATTTCCGAGTCCGGCAGCACTGATGGAGCCATACTTGACATGCATTATATCCACAGGATTGGAAAAATGTAAACAAAATTATTGACTTTAACGCCCGTTAAGAATATGGGGTGAAGTAACTCATTTTTAAAGGATGTTAGAAGAACCATGAATTTTGAAATGATAAACGTCAAGTGTTACAGCGGCTACAGGGTGAATGAACACCCCGTTTCATTTACCTTTCAGGAACGCAACTGGGAGGTATCGAAAATAGTCGACCGCTGGTATGAAGGCGGGCTCAAAGCGGAACAGCCCGCGCAGGATTATTTCAAGATTATCACCAAGGACGGA
This sequence comes from uncultured Syntrophaceae bacterium, assembly GCA_964394725.1. GTDB lineage: Bacteria > Desulfobacterota > Syntrophia > Syntrophales > UBA2210 > JAFGPZ01. Next base: position 6,521 of record CAYMYS010000112.1, on the reverse strand, counting down.
GAGGAATTTATCCTTCGATACAATGGCCTTTTCGATGCCTGGGGAATACTGATCAAATAATGAGCGATGGCGGAAACAAAGCCGTAGGCTCTTCGTAAAATCGGTTATCAGAAAATTGTGCCGCGGAGATTTAGTCTATGCGTCTCCTCCTCGTCGAAGACGACATAAAAATAGCATCCTTTATAGAGAAGGGGTTCAAGGCGGCGGGCTATGCCGTCGACCGTGCGGAAGACGGTGAAAGGGGACTCGATCTTGCCCTCGCTGAACCCTATGATGTGGCAATTATAGACATCATGCTCCCCAAGGTGGATGGTCTCTCTCTGATCAGAAAACTGAGAAGCGAACGGATCGCAACCCCCGTAATCATCTTGAGCGCGAAGGATTCCGTCGATGACCGGATCAGGGGACTGGAAACAGGGAGTGATGACTACCTGACAAAACCCTTTGCCTTTTCAGAACTCCTGGCACGAGTCCAGGCGCTTATCAGGCGTTCCAGCGGGATCACGGAACCGACGCGCCTCACCTTCAGCACCCTCTCAATGGATCTCATTACCCGCGAGGTTGCCAGGGAAGGAAAAGGAATCGATTTGCAGCCCCTGGAATTTTCCCTTCTCGAATATCTCATGCGCAATGCCGGCCGCGTGGTTTCAAAGACAATGATCATGGAACACGTGTGGGATTACAATTTTGATCCCATGACGAATGTCGTCGAGGCCAGGGTCAGCCGTCTGAGAGACAAGGTAGACAAGGGCTTCTCAGAGAAACTCATCCATACTGTTCGCGGAGTAGGATATGTCATCAGGAAAGGCAATTAGGTTTCGCAATACCCTCGCTTTCAGACTCACGCTGTGGTACGCGGCCATTTTTGCCCTATCCTCCATCCTCGCCTTCTTCTTTTTTTACGTCCTCGTAACATCGGTGATCAGGGAACAAACGGACCGGGAACTGCTGGACCGCGCCGCGAAATTTTCAACCCTCCTTTCAGTGGAGGGCATAGACGCCGTCAAGAGCGTAGCAGTAGTCGAGTCCCGCGCAGGTGGTGTAAAAAAGACATTTATCAGGCTCTTATATCTGAATGGACGTGTCTTTTCGTCCTCCAATATGTCTTACTGGCGGAACATCGGCGTCGATAGAGAAGCCATAAGACAACTCTTGAAAGATTCCACCCCCGTATTCGCAACGGTGTCCATCCCCGAACGCCGCCATAAGGTACGCATCTGTTACGGCTTTATCGGGACCGACATAATCGTTCAGGTGGGTCAGTCCATGGAATTGAGCGGCTCCTTTATCGAGGCCTTTCGAAAGATATTCGTTGCCACCATGGCCTTTCTCCTCTTACTCGCCGCGGCAATCGGCTGGTTCATGGCGCGAAGGGCCCTCTCCGGCGTAGAGGCGGTAACGAAAACTGCACATCTCATCTCACAGGATGCACTGGAACAGCGGGTGCCTGTAAAACCCCACGGAGACGAGATAGATCAGCTTGCGACGACCTTCAACAGCATGCTGGACAGGATAGAGACACTCATCACCGGCATGAAGGAGATGAGCGACAATATCGCCCACGACCTCAAGAGTCCCATCACCCGCATCAGGGGAATTGCCGAAATAACTATCACAACGGGCACGTCCCTGCCGGAATACGAATCCATGGCGGCAAGCATTATCGAGGAAAGCGACCGCCTTCTTGGTATGATTAATACGATGCTCGTAATCTCCAGGATGGAGGCCGGCCTGGGTGAGCTGAACAAGCAAGAGATGAACCTGTCCCTGATAACCCGCGAGGCATGCGAACTCTTTCATCCCATTGCCGAAGACAAGAAAATAGACGTGAACTGCGACCTGCCCCCTTCACTCGCCTTTACCGGAGACGTGGGGAAGATACAGCGCATGATATCCAACCTCCTCGATAACGCCATCAAATACACACCCGGCGGCGGGAGGATTGCCCTGTCACTAACAGGAAATAAGAAGGGGGGAATCACCCTTTCAGTGAAGGATAGTGGAATCGGTATTGCACAAAAGGATCTCCCCCACATCTTTGAACGGTTCTATCGTTGCGACCAGAGCAGATCGGAGGAAGGCACCGGCCTCGGCTTGAGCCTGGCCAGGACCATTGCCCGCGCCCACGGGGGAGACATCACGGCAGAGAGCACAGAGGGTGAAGGAAGCACCTTTACTGTTACACTTAATTTATGAAGATCCCTACCCCATAGCAAGTCTTGAAAAAACCGCTGTCAACCTTACCATCCCCAACATTACCATTTGGTAATCTTCACATCATCTTTTCGTTAACTCAATTGATTATATTACAGCCAAAAGAATTTCAAAGAGAAAATTCAGGGAGGCTAAAGATGAAATCAATAAGAAAACTTTCGGTATTTTTTGTGATCCTCTTTGCGGCAGGACTGCTCGTTGGTTTGGCTCCGCAGACAGGAATAACGGCGAATGATAAACCGGTCATTATGGTGCCTGCAAACTTTACGTCACTGGCGGAAAGCGTTCGTGACGGCGTGGTAAACATTCGTGTCGTAAAAACGGCCAAGGGAGGAGATCAGACATCCTACTCGTTTCGGGGCAATCCCTTCGGGGGACAAAGTCCCTTTGGAGGCCGAAATCCCTTCGAGGATTTTTTCGGTCCCAACCAGGGTAACAGCAACCGTCCCGCACCCAAACAGAGGGGTCTCGGCTCGGGATTTATCATCGACAAAAATGGTTATATCGTGACAAACAATCATGTTGTTGATGGTGCCGATGAAATTACGGTGACCCTGAGCAACAAGAAGGAATTTAAGGCAAAGCTTATCGGAAGCGATTCCAAGACCGATCTTGCGCTCGTGAAAATAGACGCGTCGTCCACCCTCGTCCCCCTGAAACTGGGTGATTCGGATGCCCTTTCCGTGGGTGAATGGGTCGTGGCCATCGGAAGCCCCTTCGGACTGGAGCAGACAGTAACGGCAGGAATCGTCAGCGCCAAGGGACGGGTCATCGGTTCGGGACCCTATGACGATTTCATACAGACGGACACGTCGATAAACCCGGGCAACAGCGGCGGACCCCTTATCAATATGAAGGGTGAGGTCATCGGCATAAACACGGCCATCATCGCCCAGGGCCAGGGAATCGGATTTGCCATTCCCATCACTATGGCCAAGGGAATCGTCAATCAGTTGCAAAACAAGGGAGAGGTCACCAGGGCATGGCTCGGTATCTCCATACAGGATCTCACGGAAGAACTGAGGAAATACTATGGTCTGAAAGATGAAAAGGGCGTTCTCGTAACTGAGGTCTTTAAAGACAGCCCCGCCGAAATGGGCGGCATCAAAGCGGAAGACATTATCACATCCATCCAGGGCAAGAAAGTCGAGTCGAGTCATGAGCTTGTCAAGGTTGTGGCGAATCTTCCCGTAGGAAAAGAGATTCCCCTTGGTTTGATACGAAAAGGCACCGAGAAGACCGTCTCCGTCACAATGGTCAAACGTGACGATTCCGATGGGCAAACGAGACCGACAGTAGAACGGTATGAAGAACTGGGACTCAAGGTTTCGGAACTGACACCGGACATCGCGAAGCGTTTTGGATACAACAGAAATGAAAGAGGTGTTGTCATTCTTGAAGTTGGAAAAGGGAGCAGCGCCGATAGCAGCGGGATACAGGCAGGCGACATGATCAAGGGTGTGAACAATACAGTGATCACCACCATGGAAGAGTATCGCAGACTGGTGGACGCCGTCGAAAAGGGAAACACACTGGCACTGCTTATCAAGAGATCCAATGTCGGGTTTATCGTAGTTCAGTTGCAAAAGTAACGTTCTCATTGCCCTTCTGGCGAGAGGCAGGCTCCGTGGCAGCATTCAGGAGTCTGCCCCTCCTTTCAACGCCTTAACCATCTATTTCTCTTTTCCTATACACGAAAAATCCTGCCGGCTTTCGCATGAAGGCACCAACATTCTTTTGACATAAGCCTCTAAATAGATTAGATAGGTTCTAAAAAAGTGGGAGTGTTTTATTATGTATTCCGCAAGCGACTTGAGGAAAAACTTAAAGATTCAGATTGAAGGTGACCCGTACGTCATTACAGACTTTCAGTTTGTGAAACCAGGCAAGGGACAGTCACTGTACAGATGTAAACTCAAAAATATGGTTACGGGATCGCAATTCGAGCGTACCTTCCGCTCCGTTGATTCCTTCGAACCGGCAAATCTTCAGGAAAAGAACATGCAATACCTCTACAAAGAGGGCAATCAATACTGCTTCATGGATAACGAGACCTACGAACAGGTGTATCTCACGGAAAATCAGGTTGGAGAGGCGAGCAATTTTCTCATCGACAATATCGAGGCGGAAATTCTCTTCTTCGGAAGCGACGCCCTGGGTGTCACCCTTCCCAATTTCGTCGACTTGACCGCAACGCAGGCAGACCCCTGGGTAAAAGGAGACACGGCGGCGGGAAATTCCAAGCCTATCACAGTAGAAACGGGATATACACTGAACGTGCCCTCTTTTATCGAAGAAGGGGAAAAGATCAGGATCGATACCCGCACCGGCGAATATGTCACCCGCGTAAAGGAATAAAGACGGCATGGATGAGAGATGGCTCCTTGCACGGCGAAAGGACAACCTGAAAACCCGCGCAAGAATGATCCAGGCCATTCGTCAATTTTTCATATCTAGAGACTACCTGGAAGTAGAAACACCCATCAGAGTTCCCACGCAGGCACCGGAGGCGCATATAGACCCCCTCACGTCCGAGGGCTGGTTCCTCCATACATCGCCCGAACTGTGCATGAAGCGATTGCTTGCCGCGGGATATCCCCGTATATTTCAGATTGCCCGGTGTTTTCGGGCCGAAGAACGGGGAGCCCTCCATATCAGTGAATTTACCCTCCTCGAATGGTACCGCTCACAAATCGATTACAAAGCAATGATGGAAGAGTGCGAAGACCTGCTACTCTATCTCGCCGAAGTGCTCTGCCATGAGAATGTTATCACCTATCAGGGAAAAGAGATTGTATTAGAAAGGCCCTGGGAACGAATCTCCGTGAGGGACGCCTTTGAACGCTATTCTCCCATCACAATGGAAGAAGCACTGGAACAGGACCGGTTCGATGAAATCATGGTTTCCCATATAGAACCCCGCCTCGGTCGGAAGAGACCAACCTTCCTCTACGATTATCCCGCATCACTGGCGGCCCTGTCGCGCCTCAAAAAGGGAGATCCCACCCTTGCCGAACGATTCGAGCTTTACATGGGAGGCCTCGAACTGGCCAATGCCTTCTCGGAGCTTACTGATTGCGACGAGCAGAAGGCACGATTCGCACGGGAACAGGAACATCGCAGAAAGATGGGGAAGCCCCCCTATCCCGAGCCGGAACGGTTCCTGGCCGCCCTCCCCCATATGCCCGAGGCATCGGGCATAGCCCTGGGTGTGGACCGACTCGCCATGCTCTTCACCGACAGCAAAACAATAGATGACGTCGTAACCTTTACACCGGAGATGCTGTAAGTACAGAAACAGGGCATCGGGAATTGTCGGGAATGCAAATTTTTGCAATATCGACACTTTGCTCTCCCGGGGCCGTGCTACTCAAATTACCAATAATACAAATTTTTGTAATACTTGTAATTTGCTCCCTCAATTCGACTACGACAACTTATATCAAATGGTACATTACGTATAGTGGCACCTATCCATACTGTTCGATGTGAGAGAATTAGTGAAGATATGATTGCGCTATCGTAACTCCTTCAATCCAATTAAATCCTTGACTTTAAAAGTAATGGGAGTATCATCCCATAAAAAGCGGAATAGTTCTGTTACCTTGTAATCACAATCAGGAGTCTTAATTCTTTAACGTTCAAAAAGAGGGAGTTATGATCTGACTAAAATACAAGCCCCGTTTCACATTCAAGTGGCGGGGTTTTTTATTTGTGAATCAGATAGTATTTCAGGGGTTTTATGCGGATCCGCATAAAACCCCATGATAAAAATGTTAACGCTTCATAAACGCAATATTAACAGGTGTGTTGTTATATTTTCTTAAGGTTGTTTCGAAGGGTCTTATCCGGCACAAATCGCCGTGTTTAGTTTTTATCAGGATCAAGATAAACACTGTTGCTGCTACCCTACTCACCATGAAGGAGCAAAAAAACACAAAATAGAGGCAATGTTTTTGTCTAAAACTTGTTGAGCTTTATAAGATTCGTTGGGGGGGATTAAAAAGTGCAGTGATAGCGTGAAGTGAGAAAATATGATATCGTGAAGACATGTTTTTCAGCGCAAGCGTGCTTGGAGCGGATAAAGCCTCCCTTCACGACACACAACACTTCCCACCATCAATCTTGATTTTGATTTCCCCATTAGATTTCTGTAAGTACTCGAAAGCTTGTGGGTAAAAATAGCACCTATTAGAGATAAGATTTGCTATACAACCTTACTAGGAGGCTGTCCGAGAATTCAATGGCCCGGAAACCCCCTCTTTGAAAATAAGTGACACATTTCGTCAAATCATCTTTTATAAAAA
>CAYMYS010000111.1:0-8340 GCA_964394725.1 uncultured Syntrophaceae bacterium | reverse complement strand
CGCCCTATCCAGGCCAGCATAACGAAGAGATATACGAGGGATTATTAAACATAGACAGAGAGGAGGTGGAAGAACTCAAAGAGGAAGGAATCATTTAAACCAGGAGGGCAGGAATAAGGGATATTTGAAAGCTAGAGAGTGTCGCGATCGAGGAGACCTTTCAAGATCCATCATAAAGGGGTTCGTGACAATACGTAGTTTTAGTTTCAAAACTCTCTATGAATCATAACAGTGATATCAAAAAGAAAGGGAGGAACTATTATGAAAAAGTGTATTTATCTTTTATTAATCGTGGCGGTAACGGTCATTTTCATCGGAGGTACGACACTGGTCCAGTATGAGTCCCAGGCGGCGGCCAAACCGATACTGATCAAATTCAATTATGCGGGGCCCAAAGCACCGCCCAGTTTGCATCCCCTGAGCGAGGCCATCCGCTATTTTGCCGAGAAGCTGGAGGCCAATTCGGGAGGCCGTTTCAAGGTCGAAGTATACTATGGCGGATCTCTCTATAAGGATGATCCCACACAGTATGCGGCGCTCCGATCCAATGTCATCCAAATGTGCGAGGTAAGTGGCGGTCGGCTGGGAGGAGAGATTCCCGAGACCTTCCTTATGGAGTTGCCCTTCGCCTTTAAAGACATGGATCATGTCTACAACTTCTTTACGGGCAAGGGAAAAGCGGCCTTTGAACCGCTCTATATGAAACATGGTTACAAGTTGATGGCATTCTGGCAGTATGGACTCCAGGATTTTGTCTGCAGTAAGAGATTCCTCGTAACGCCCGATGACTTCAAAGGTGTCAAATTGAGAATCCGTCCCTCCAAGCTCGTAGAATCACAACTGAAGGCCTTGGGCGCCAGCGCTCAGGCTATTCCCTACATGGAGACCTACACGGCCCTGCAGCTCAAGACTGTCGATGGAGCAGAGTGTCCCCTGGCCGTCATTCAGGCCGTCAAATGGCATGAGACAGGTAAATTTATCACCATTTCCCGGCACAGCCTCCTCTTTGCCGCCATACTGGCCAATCCTAAGTTTTACGACAGTCTGCCCGATGACCTGAAAAAGATCATGGAAGACACCATAGCCGACGCCACGACCTATGGGCGGAAGTTCCAGGAAAATATAGAGATGAAGATGCCCTGGATCATGATGTCTGAAAACAATGACCAGCAGTTCAAATGGCTGTCAGCAAAAGAGAGAAATGTCCTGAAGGAAGCGGTTCAACCGGTGTGGGTCGAGTACAAAGAGAAAATACCGAAGAAGTTCTTCGATGTCTTGAAGGAGACGGAAGGGAAGTAGCGGGCTACAGATGTCTCATTTGATCGTGGCGCAATGACGGGTTTCCGTCATTGCGCCCGTCGGAGGAAGACTGTTGGGACAAGTACTGTTGATGCACCGGTAAAAAGTCCAATTTTTGTAGTCTTGTCATTCCCGGCTTGATCGGGAATCCAGTTCTTTTAGTCACTTATGGACTCCCGCCTGCGCGGGAGTGACGCGATTTTTGACTTTTCACCGTACCATCACTGTTAATGGGTACGATTATTTCCTGATCTTATGCAGGCATCTTATAAACCGGAACAAAAGAGTACACATATGAATGTTTTCAAAAAAATCAGCACTGCAATATTTCAATTTGAAAAATGGTTGATCATCATAATGTTGACCGTTATATTTATTCTCAGCTTTTCCCAGGTAGTGATGCGCTACATCTTCAACATCGGCGCCGCCTGGATACCGGAGATCATCGTCTTCTGTTTCATCATCGTAACGCTGGCGGGGACGAGTACGGGCGTCATCAGCGGCGTCCATATCGGAGTCGATGTGCTGGTCAAGAATCTGCCGCAAAAAATAAGGTGGTATCTCAGTATTTTTGTCAGCATGTGCGGACTGACCCTCTATTCCTTTATCTGTTATGTAACCTATGCCTTTGTTCTCTATTTCAAGGATATGGGACAGTTATCCATCGTTACCGAGATCCCCATCTGGATCACCATTTCCTACATCCCTGTGTCATTTGCCTTTACCGCCTTTCATTACCTGGAAATGCTGGTGAAGCATCTGCAGGAGAAAAATGGTGTGGAAGAAGAGGACGTTATTAAAGCAACCATATAATTATATGTGAAGAGTTTCATTAACCGAAGATAGGAAATTGTCATGTTATTGGTTTTCTCTTTGTTGGCCATACTGTTCGGCCTCATGTTTTTGAGCGTTCCCATTGCCGTTGCTCTGGGTATCACCACTACCATCAATCTCATCATATTTACCGATATGGATCTGCTCTTTATCGGCCAGAATATCTACGCCGCCCTGGGAAACTATTCCCTGCTGGCTGTCCCCTTTTTCATCCTGGCAAGCAACATCATGAATGAAGGGGGAATCGCAAAACGGTTGATTGCCTTTTCAGAGGCAGTGACCGCCGGCATCACGGGAGGCCTCGGCATGGCGGGAGTCATGGCATGCGCCTTCTTTGCCGCCATATCAGGCTCCAGCGTCGCCACCGTTATCGCCGTGGGAACGATCATCATTCCGGGAATGGTAAAGGAGGGATACGACCTGAAATTTGCCACGGGACTGATATCCTGTTCGGGCTCCCTGGGCATTCTCATTCCTCCCAGTATACTGATGATCATATTCGGCGTCCTTGCCGATGTATCCATAGGAAAGCTCTTCGCCGCCGGCATGCTCCCGGGCGTCATCCTGAGCATACTCCTCATGACGTACGTCTATGTGATTTCGAAGCGGCGGGCCTATCCCCCGTCTCCCGTTCTAACCTTCAAGGAGAAAGTGGACAAGATGCTGAAAAACGGTTCCTCCCTGCTCATTCCCGTCATGATACTGGGTGGAATTTATGGGGGAGTGGTAACACCGACGGAAGCGGCGACACTGGCCGTCTTTCTCGGTCTTGTCATGGGATTCTTTGTTTACAGGGAATTGAAATTGAAGGATCTGCCCAAGATATTCCTGCAATCGGCGGAGATGTCGGCCATGATCCTCATCATTCTTGCATTTGCCTATTCCTTTGCCTTCCTGCTCTCCTTCTTCAGGATTCCCGATATCCTTACTCAGATGATGTTTGATGCCGGCATCAGCGCATGGGTGTTCCTGGTCTGTCTCAATATTATTCTTCTCCTTGCGGGACAATTCATGGACCCGTCGTCGATCATGCTCATATTTACACCCCTCATCGTGTCTCTGGGGTCCGCTCTGGGCATCAATCTTGTCCATCTCGGCGTCGTGGTGACCATGAACCTGGAAATCGGTCTCATCTCGCCCCCCGTGGGATTTAATATTTATGTGGGAAGTTCACTGAGCAAATTGCCACTCTATGAGGTCATGAAATCGACGCTTCCCATTTTATTTATCATGCTCTGCGCGCTGATATTGATTACCTATGTGCCGTGGATATCACTGGTAATACCCCGGTTATTTTTCGGCTAAGATCCGCTGCCCTGTCACCTTCCGAAGCTGTCTTCGATGGGATGCCATGTAACGGTGTTTGTAGAAGTTAATTATTTTTTAAGGAGAATCATTTATGGAACCAATAACGCAGGATGACGTTTTCTTGATTTTAAAACTGATTGAAGAATCCAAATATGATGAACTGCATCTGGAAATAGGAGATCTGAAACTGGATGTAAAAAAACAGGGAAACAAGGCAACCGTCGTGGATTCAAAGGGTACCCCTGAAAGGTTTTCAAAACCGGTTGTCCCTGCGGCACCTTCTGTAGATAGGACGGACGTGGATGCTTCTATCGGTGAAGAGGAAATTGGGGATGAAAGCGGCCTTATACCCATCAAGGCCTCCATGCTGGGGACCTTTTACCGGGCCCCCAAACCGGGCGCGCCTCCCTTTGTGGAAGCAGGCCAGAACATAACCGCCGATGACACGGTATGTATTGTCGAGGTCATGAAGCTTTTCAATACGGTGAAGGCAGGTGTGAGCGGACGCGTCGCTAGGATCTGTGCGAAGGATGGTGAAATGGTGGAATACCAGCAGACGCTTTTCCTGGTGGAAGAGGCCGACGAGCTGGACGAGAAGAAGAGGAAAAGCGCCTGATGACAGTTTCTCGTGTCTTTGTTGCCAACCGGGGCGAGATTGCTCTGCGTATCATAAGGGCGTGCCGCGATCTGGGCATAGAAACAGTTGTAGCAGTGTCGGAGGCCGACAGGGAGAGCATGCCCGCCAGGATGGCCGACCGGGCCCTCTGCATAGGGCCCCCTCATGCAATCAACAGTTATCTGAAGGTGGAAACAATCATTGCCGCCGCCCTGGGAAGCGGTGCCGATGCCATTCATCCGGGGTACGGCTTTCTTGCGGAACAGACTGATCTCGTGGAGGCCTGCGAAGAAAACAATCTCATATTTATAGGACCGAAGGCGGATAATATCCGGAACATGGGAGACAAACTCTTGGCCCGAACGCTCGTGAGCGAACTGGGAATTCCCGTCATCCCGGGGTCGGAGATGGTTGCCACCAGCGAGGAAGCACAAAAGGCGGCAACAAAACTGGGTTTTCCCGTCCTGATAAAGGCATCTGCCGGAGGGGGTGGAAAGGGGATAAAGACGGCCCATGTTTCCGGAGATCTGACGGATGTCTTTGAAGAGGCCTCCGGTGAAGCCCTGGCCGCCTTCGGAGACGGCCGGGTATTTATCGAACGCTACATCCCCAATGCCCGCCATATAGAGGTTCAGATTATAGGAGACAGGCAGGGCACCATCGTACATCTCTTCGAGCGCGATTGTTCACTCCAGCGCCGGTATCAAAAGATACTCGAAGAGGCACCGTCGCCCGTAATGACTACCGAATTGAGAGAACAGATCTATGAAGCTGCTGTGCGGATTGCCAAACATATAGGTTATGTAAATGCGGGAACCATAGAATTCGTATTCGATCAGGATGAGTCACTCTTTTACTTTCTCGAGATGAATACGCGCATTCAGGTAGAGCACCCCATAACGGAAATGATCACTGGGTTCGATCTCGTCAAGGAACAGATCTCTGTTGCCGCCGGCAATCCGCTCAGCATCTCTCAGGCCGACGTAAAGATCTCGGGCCATTCCATAGAGTGCCGCATAAACGCAGAGTCGCCGGACAGAAATTTTCAACCCACTCCGGGATTGATTGATGCGTGGGACCCGCCGGAGGGTGAGGGAATCAGGGTAGACAGTCACTGTTATGCCGGCTATTTTGTTCCCCCTTACTATGATTCGCTCCTCGCAAAACTCGTTACATGGGGGACCGATCGTTCCGATGCCATTCAAAAAATGCAATACGCGCTGGACCATTTCACCATATCCGGCGTGGATACAACAGTGCCCTTTCACCAGTATATATTGAAAAACAGGGATTATCTTGAGGGACGGATAAACACCCGCTGGATAGAAGATATCATTTTGAGGGAGTATGGAACATGAAAGATATCAGACTTGTAGACACCACACTTAGAGACGGGCCGCAGAGCCTGTGGGCGACACGGATGAAGACGGCCCACATGCTTCCCATTGCCCCCGTCATGGATGATGCGGGCTTCACGGCCATAGAGCTGATGGGGACCTGTCACTTTGACGCCTGTCTTCGATACCTGCGGGAAAATCCCTGGGAGCGGGTCCGTTTGATGGCGGAAGCGACACCGAAGACGCCCATATCGGCATTGATCAGGAGCAAATCTCTCACCAGCTTCAATATCGTTCCCGATTCCATTATCGAACTCTGGATACAACGCTGCGCAGCAAACGGCATCGAACGTCTCATGATCTTCGATGCTCTCCATGACTGGAACAATCTGAAAGACTCGGTGGCGACGGCAAAATCCGTGGGTATCGAGGTCATGGTGCCCCTGGTTTATTCCATCAGCCCCATTCACACAGATGAATTTTATGCACAAAAGACCGCCGAAATGATGAAGGAACTGAAACCCGACGTCGTCATGATAAAGGATTCCATCGGCCTTCTTACCCCCGATCGCGTCAAGACACTGGTGCCGGTCATAAAGAAAGAGATCGGTGATCTGCCTCTGGAGATGCATTCCCACTGCACCACGGGACTTGCGCCGCTGTGCTGCCTCGATTCGGTGGCCCTCGGCGTCGATATCATAGATGTGTGCGCCTCACCCCTCGCCAACGGCCCCTCCCATCCATCGACGGAAAATATAACGATGAATCTGCGCAGGCTCGGGTATAATCCTATTGTGAATGACGAGGCCGTGGCTAAGATCTCCGACCACTTCAGATATGTGGCACGGAGGGAAAACCTACCCATAGGGGCACCCGTTGAATATGATGCCTTTCAGTATGTCCATCAGGTGCCGGGCGGCATGATATCCAATCTCCAGGCCATGCTGGCAGAGAGACAGATGGAACACCGCCTGGAAGAGGTTCTGGAAGAGGTGAGCGTCATCCGGGAAGAGTGGGGTTATCCCGTGATGATTACGCCCTTCTCTCAGCTTGTGGGGACACAGGCCGTATTGAATATTCTGCTGGGGGAACGCTACAAGGTATCGACGGAAGAGGGGATCAGATATGTGCTGGGACATTATGGAAAGACGCCCGCCCCCGTCGATGGAAACGTGCTGGACAAGATGAGGAGCCTCCCCGAGGCGCAGGGATTTTTGAACTGGACCCAGCCGCAGCCCACCATCAAGGAACTGAGGAAAGAGATGGGGCGTCCCGGAATTTCCGATGATGAACTCCTGCTGAGGGTCCTCTTCGCCGAGGAACACGTGGAAGAGACCATCGCAGCCGGCCCCATCAAGAGGGACTTTCCCCGTGGGGACAAACCGGTGATGGCGCTCATAGATGAACTGACGAAGCGATACGATCACCACTTTACCAGCATCAGGAAGGGAGACTTTTCCCTACAGCTGTCAAGGTAGTTTCGGGGACAATATCCGTAATTCGTGGAATAAATAATTCCCGCAACCTGTTGCGGGAATTTTAAATAAACAGAATCGTTGAAGGAGGCAGAGCATGCAGGAGGTTGTCATAATCAGTGCGGTACGGACGCCCATCGGGGCATATTGCGGATCACTCAGGGATTTCCCTGTGGAGAGGCTGGGCGCAACCGTCCTCAACGCAGTAATTGAAAAGGCGGGCATCAAGGCGGAGGAGGTTGATGAAGTCATCCTGGGGCAGGCTTTTGCCAACGGTGAATCACCCAATCTGGCGCGTCTTGCCCTCCTTGAAGCGGGGTGGCCCGTGGAAATTCCGGGCATGACGCTGGACATGCGGTGCTGTTCCGGCCTCCAGTCAGTCTGGTCGGCTGCCATGGCGATAGAGACGGGAAATGCCGAGATTGTGGTGGCAGGAGGGTCGGAAAGTATGAGCCGCGCCGAGTTTTACATTCCCGGGGAATTCATGAAGTGGGGCGTGGGGGGGAGGAAAGACCCGAAGTGGGGTTTCTTTCCGCGTCATCACGGCAGTATGGACCTCTGGGGATTGCCCTTTTACGACAGGATACAGCGCGGCAGGCCCATGCACCAGCCCATAGAAAAATTCGGCGAACTCAACACCATGATGACTTGGGCCGAGACGGCCGCCAGAGAAGAGGGGATAACCAGGGAAGATGTCGACAGATGGGCCCTGGGTTCCCACCAGAAAGCCATTAAGGCCATAGATTCGGGGATATTTAAAGAGGAAATAGTTCCCATTTCCATTGCAAAAAAGGGGGGAGAGGAAATCTTCGACACCGACGAAACGCCCCGGCGCGACACGACGATGGAACTGCTCGCCAGACTTCGCACCCTCTATCCCGACGGTGTTTGCACGGCGGGAAATTCGTCGAGCGAAAATGATGCGGCAGCGGCCCTGGTAGTCACAACGCCCGAAAAGGCGAAGGAGCATAATGCACAACCGTTGGTTTATCTCAAGGCTTTCGGAGTGGCGGGTGCAGACCCGAGACTGACCTACCCGGCCGTGCCGGCAGCGGTGGAAAAGGCCCTCAAAAAGGCGGGTCTTACAATCAACGATATAGATCTTATCGAAATCCAGGAGGCCTTCGCCGCCCAGACCCTGGCCGACGCCAAACTGATGGGCGTCCGAAAGGAAGATCTGGAGAATAAGGTAAACGTCAACGGCTCGGGAATTTCCTTGGGACACCCCATCGGCGCCACTGGTGCGGCACGGCTCACCACACTGGTTCATGAAATGGTAAGACGAGATGTCCAATACGGCCTCCTCACCATCTGCGGCGGTGGCGGGCTGGGGATCTGCGGCATCGTGGAGAGGAAATAGGCACTTAATTAAGTACACTTCCCTATTTTAAAGGGAAGATAGGATGGTTAAGAAAGAATAGGGAAGTGTCCGTTCGCAGTAACAACTGTTTGATCTAGCGGGTTAAAGTCC
>CAYMYS010000110.1:0-8496 GCA_964394725.1 uncultured Syntrophaceae bacterium | reverse complement strand
TGAGCGGCGGCGGTGGTATGGGCGGCGGTGGCGGCACTACCGGCGAGGGTGGTATGGGCGGAGGCGGTGGTATTGTCGGCGGTCGTGGTATGAGCGTCGGCGGTGGTATGGGTATGGGGGCGGTTCAACAGCAAGATGTGAATTCGCTGCAGGAAGAGGCTCGTATCCTGGAAAAACAGCTTGAGGATGTGAAACGACGAATCAACGGTGGAATGGGAAAAGGCGGGACAGCGGCACGGGTAGACGTTCAAAAATGCAATGGCTGTGGTGTATGTGTCAATAGCTGTTCCTTTGGTGCCATTACTGTGAATGGCGTGGCATCGATCGATGCAAATAAATGCACCGCGTGCGGAACATGTGTTGATATTTGTCCCCTTGCGGCGATAACCATTATGTAGAAGGGAGTAACCCGCCTTGAAGATAGCTGTTGCAAGTGGAAAGGGTGGCACGGGAAAAACAACGATCGCCACGAATCTTGCTTTAATCCTTTCCGAGATGGGAAAGTCCGTTCAGATACTGGATTGTGATGTCGAGGAGCCGAACTGTCACATCTTTCTGAACCCGGAGATTGAATCAACCATACCGGTCACGATACCTCTGCCGCAGGTTATGGAAGAAAAATGCACTGGCTGTGGTATCTGTGGGGAAGTGTGTGAATTTAGCGCCATCGCCATCATCAAAGGGAGCGTGCTGATATTCCCTGAGCTTTGTCACGGGTGCGGTGCCTGTAAACTCTTTTG
This sequence comes from uncultured Syntrophaceae bacterium, assembly GCA_964394725.1. GTDB lineage: Bacteria > Desulfobacterota > Syntrophia > Syntrophales > UBA2210 > JAFGPZ01. The sequence continues at coordinate 7,756 of CAYMYS010000110.1, read as the reverse complement.
TCCCGAAGGTGCCATTACCGAAATTTCCAAACAGGTGGGTATGGTGGAAAAAGGGAAAAGCAACGGTATCCGCTTTATTCATGGATTGCTCAACATAGGAGAACTCATGTCCCCCGCCGTCATCGCCGGTGTCAAGAAAGCCGCCGGAGATGAAGAAATTGTCATTCTCGATTCACCGCCAGGGACATCGTGTCCCGTTATTGAGGCCGTCAAGGATGCAGATTTTGTTCTTCTTGTAACGGAACCGACACCTTTTGGTCTCAATGATCTGGAACTGGCCGTTGGAATGGTTAAGGTGCTGGAAATACCCTTTGCCGTGGCTATCAACCGGTCCGACGTCGGCAATGAAGATGTGAAAAAATACTGTGAACGGGAAGATATCAAAATTATTCTCGAAATACCGGACGACCGCAGAATCGCCGAGGCATACTCGCGAGGGGATATGATCATTCATGCAGTACCGGATTACAGACAATCATTCGAGACATGCTGGGAAACGATCGAGGGGCTTTGTTTATGAGCAAAGAAATAGTAGTAATAAGCGGGAAAGGCGGAACAGGGAAAACAAGCATTGTGGCTTCTTTCGCCGCACTGGCAGATAAAAAAGTCCTTGCCGATTGCGATGTTGATGCGGCGGATCTGTATCTCGTCCTCAATCCCAAGATCAAACATCGTGAAGATTTCAGCGGTGGCAAAAAAGCGACAATTATAGAAGACGCATGCACCGGTTGTAATCTATGCATAGATAACTGCCGTTTTGAGGCGATACACTATCCCCTTTTGAATAATGGCAAAAAAGCGACTACTCCTCAGATAAATCATGTTATCTGTGAGGGGTGCGGTGTGTGTGTGCGTGTATGCCCCGCCAAGGCAATTTCCTTTGAACCTGTCGTTAATGGCGAATGGTACGTCTCTTCAACGAACTATGGTCCCATGATACATGCGCGACTCGGCATGGCTGAGGGTAATTCGGGCAAGCTGGTAGCACTGATTCGTGAGAAGGCACGAACGATTGCAAAGGACAATCATCTCGACTATGTGATCGTCGACGGTTCGCCGGGTATTGGCTGTCCAGTTATTGCCTCTATCGCGGGCGCTGACCTTGTTCTGGTCGTTACCGAACCTACTCTCTCGGGTCAGCACGACTTAATGCGGGTAGTGGAACTGACGTCATTTTTTAACATTCCAACGATTATCTGTGTCAATAAGTGGGATCTGAACCCCGGCATTACTGAAGAGATTGAAGTTAAAGCGAAAGAGCGGGGCATTAAAGCGGTGGGAAGGGTTCGTTACGATACGGCTATTACAAAGGCACAGATAATGAAAACATCCGTTGTCGAATACACCGGTGGTGCCGTTTCCGAAGACATAAAATCCCTCTGGAGAAATGTTGTCTATGCGCTTGGTTGAGAAGGGGGACATGTCGTGAAATTATCGCTCGACTGTTTTCCCTGTTTCCTGAGACAGACTCTTGAAGCGAGCAGGATATCGAATGCAGACGAAAAGACACAGAGGAAGATACTGAACTCCGTTATGGAGGTATTGCAGGATGTTTCCGAGGAAACAACTCCGCCGGAGATCGGGAGCCTGGTCCACAGGACCATCAGAGCGGCTACTGGTAATCTCGATCCATACGAAGAGATCAAACGGGATCACAACGAGCGGATATTGAATATAGAAGGGGAGCTGATGGCGGTGCTCGACACATCATCGTCGCCGCTTATGAATGCGGTGAAACTCGCCGGTACGGGAAATCTCATCGATATGGGACCTGAGCGGAAATGGTCTGATGTTGTTGATATATTTGAAGGGTTCATGGACAAGGAGTCTGGTTTTTTTGACTATAGCCGTTTTGAAATCTCTTTGAGCAAGGCGAAAACCCTTCTCTATATTGGTGACAATGCCGGAGAGATCGTGCTGGACAAGATACTGCTTAAAAAGCTGATTGAAAACAGTGTCGTCGATATCACCTTTGCTGTGAGAGGAAGGCCGATTATCAACGATGCGACCATGAAGGATGCCCGGTATGTCGGTATTACCGATATCGTAAAGGTCATCGATACGGGGGCTGATTTTCCGGGCGTTGTGCTGGAATCGTCGTCTGAAGATTTTTTAAATCATTATTATAATGCGGACATGATACTTTCAAAGGGACAGGGGAACTATGAATCACTCTCAGACAGGAGTGAACCTATATTTTTTCTGCTTCAGGCCAAGTGTCCCGTTATTGCAAATAAAATAGGATGTAATGTGGGAGATCTTGTGTTAAAAGAAGCGTGCAATTGCCCTCAGTCGGTTTGAAGGATTATTATTATGCCAACCTATGAATATCAGTGTACCGCCTGCGGGTATGAATTTGAGAAATTCCAGAAAATAACGGAAGATCCCATTGTGAACTGTCCCCAATGCAGCGGTTTCGTTGAACGATTGATACCGAAAGGTGGCGGTTTCATATTAAAGGGTCATGGGTTTCATGCAACAGACTATGGGCGGGGAAATACAGTGACCCGCTGTGGAAAGGAGAGTCCCTGCTGTGGCAGGGAGATCCCCTGCGATACAAAACCCTGTGACAAATAAATAACTGTTTGAGGCGCTCATCCATGGAAAATAAATTTACATTTGGCCCCGTACCTTCGAGGCGTCTGGGGAGGTCATTGGGAATTGACCTTGTTCCCTTTAAGACATGTTCCTATGACTGCATCTATTGCCAACTGGGAAGAACAACGAATAAGACCATAGAACGAAAGGAACATTTTCCAGTTGATGAAATTTTGAAAGGTCTCGAAAAAAGGTTGCACGAGATATCCCCTCCCGATTATATAACCCTTGCCGGTTCCGGTGAACCGTCGCTCTATAGCCCAATCAAAGAGCTTATCCGGGGGATTAAGGCCATGACTGATATCCGGGTAGCCCTTTTGACGAACGGATCGCTCTTCTGGATGGACGGAATTCGTGAGGCCGTCCTGGAGGCCGACCTCATTATTCCTTCTCTCGATGCCGGAGATGAAGATACTTTTTTAACCGTCAATAGGCCCCATGACAGTATCTCCTTCAGTAAAATGGCGGAAGGATTGTGTGCACTTCGTGAAAGTTTTACGGGTGCCCTGTGGTTGGAGGTTTTTCTTGCGGGCGGCATTACCGATACAGAGAGTGAAATTGTAAAATTAAAGAAATGGGCAGACCGTATTAATCCCGATTGGGTGCAGCTCAATACTGCCGTCAGGACACCGGCCGAGGATTTTGTACGTACCGTAAGTGAAGAAAAGATGGAAGAAATTGCAGCATTTATGGGTTCCCATGCGGAGGTCATTGCAGATTATTCGAAGGTCCACGATCGTAGCGAGTTTCATCTAACACAAGATGACGTTTATAATCTCTTGAAACGACGTCCCTGTTCTCTCGATGATATCTCTAAGGGGTTGGAACTGCACCGAAATGAAACGATCAAGTATGTCCAGGAACTGATGGACCAGGATCTTATCAGAATGGAAAAAAGGAATGACACAACACTATACGTAGTAGATCACAAGATATCGCGAAATGAGGTTTAATTTGAAAGGAGAGCAAAATAATGGTTGATAGTCAAGACTCCGGTAGCAATTCGGGAACTGATTCGAATGAAAAAAAAGAAGCTGAGGAGAAGTTGAGGAAATACACCGAGAGCAAAGCGCTTGCCGATCGTATGGACAAGATAAAACACAAGATTATGATTCTTTCGGGTAAAGGTGGTGTTGGCAAAAGCACCGTGGCGGCGAATATTGCCGTTGCCCTGGCCATGGAAGGTAATAAGGTCGGGATTCTGGATAGCGATTTTCATGGTCCCAGTATTCCGACCTTGTTCAATCTAGGCAATGAGCGGCCTGCATCTGATGGGAAATCGATGATGCCCGTAGATTCTATAAGTGGGATCAAGATCATGTCCATGGGTTTTTTGCTTCAGAACAAGGATGATGCTGTTATCTGGAGAGGACCGATGAAGATGAATGTGATCAAACAGCTTCTCACCGAGGTGAACTGGGGGGAGATCGACTACCTCATCATAGACTTTCCCCCAGGCACAGGGGATGAGCCCCTCTCTGTGGCCCAGCTAATACCCGGAATCGACGGCGCAGTCGTCGTAACGACTCCGCAGGATCTATCTCTCAATGATGTAAAAAAGTGTATCAACTTCTGCAAGCAGGTTCATGTACCCGTACTGGGCGTCATTGAAAATATGAGCGGTCTGGTTTGTCCCACCTGCCATACCGTTATAGATGTCTTTAAGTCGGGCGGCGGCGAAAAAATGGCGAAGGAAATGAATGTACCCTTCCTCGGCAAGATTCCCATTGAACCAAAGATCGTGGAAGCGTCGGACAGTGGAAAGCCCTTCATCTATCACTATCCACAAACAGCGGCCGCCAAGGCATTTGCAGCGGCTGTTAAGCCTATCGTCGCCAGGGAGGGAAAGGAGATTGTTGAATCCGTCGCTATTCCAGAAGTAAAGGGCGACGGAGCCGATTTCAAAATAGCTGTCCCCGTCGTTCAGGGGCATCTCAGCGCCCATTTCGGACATTGTGAAGAATTTGCACTCTTCGATGTCGATCGAGAGGGCAAAAAAATCATAAAAGAGTCGAGGAGCGCGGCCCCACCTCATGAGCCGGGACTGCTTCCTGTCTGGTTGAAAGAGAGGGGCGCCCACATGATTATAGCGGGGGGAATGGGCTCACGGGCGCAGGAACTCTTTACAGGCGAGGGTATCGAAGTTGTAATCGGCGCGGCATCTGAAAATCCGAAGGATATCGTGATAGAATATCTGAAGGGGACTCTTCAATCGGGTGAGAATATCTGCGATCATTAGTGAGTTAGATAGTGCTTTCTGATAGAAAGCACTATCGTTAACGTCTTAATCCAGGGACACCATACTCGTTTACTCTTTGAAGGTGGCGGTTATTTGGAATACCCGGTATGGTCTTTCCCGGTTACCCCGTGCGAGGGCCTGTCTCTGACAAGCACGTCCCTTCTCGCATATCACAGGCACCCTTATGGGAGCGGGAGTAATTGAGACGTATGACGAAACCTTCATAATTTACCATTTATTAGAAATGCCAGCATTGGCATTTCTAATAAATGCACATATCATTTCTTATGGACCGAAAAACCCTCGTTAGCGATCGCGTCCACACCTATTACTGGCGCGATGATCTTAACTGCGCCGTCACGACGCTCAATATTTTGTCGGAATACTTCTCCGTTGACATTCATTCCCAGGTAATTCAATCGGCTGCCGGTCTTCATGGTGCCGGTTTTTACGGGGCACAGTGCGGGCTTGTCGAGGGAGGATTGATGTTTATCGGTATCATGGGAGTCCTCGTTCCGCTTTCCGACGATGAGATTGTTTCCGCCTGCTACGACTATGCTGGACGTTTCGAAGTGAAATTCGGAAGCCTGCGCTGCAGCGATCTTCGCCCTGAGGGATTCAAACCCGACAATCCTCCGCATCTGTGCGAAAAGATCAGCAATGAGGCGATTCTCTTTACCATTGATTTCATCGAATGTATGGCATCACCGGAGGGGAGCCGTCAGGAGCGCGGATAGAGCGCCCACAGACGCGCGAGTTCATCCTCTTCGCATCGTATTTCGTCGAAATTCGAAACATTCCCCCCACTGCGAAAGGAAACACCTTTTCCTTCCGTCACTTCTCCGACAAAGGCATGAGAGATATTTATCTGGTCAAGCGCCTTCGAAAGGATTTCCTTTTTTTCAGGCGGCACGGTCACCGCGAGCGTCCCCGATGAAATCATTTTCAGCGGGTCGAACTCAAATGCCTGCGCAAAACGCTCTACAACGGGACCAATGGGCAAACGATCCACATCGATCGTAATAGCCTTTTTTGACAAGGCGGCAATCTCAAGGAGTGTTTCCAGGAGACCGCCCCGTGTTACATCATGCATCGCCGTCGCGCCATTGTCAGCAAGGACGATCGCTTCCCGGACGACGCTGACATCGTTCATTAAACGAAGAGCTTCCGCTCTTTCTTCATCGGTGATACCGCGTTCTTTCGCAATGTCGGCAAAATCACCTGCCAGAATACCCGTGCCCTCAACGGCTATTCCCTTCGTCACAAGAACCAGATCGCCACTCCGGGCTCCCCCGGTACTCACGGGAGTTCGCGTCCCTGCATTTCCCAGAGCAGTTACCGATACGAGCGGTCGCGACAGGCTTGCCGAATATCCTGTGTGACCCCCAATAATGGATACGCCGATTTCGTCCGCGGCATGTCGTGCGTCACGCATGATCTGTTCAAGGAGGTCCTCATCCTCGATACTGGGAACGAGTACAAGAAGCAGCACCCATCGGGGTGGAATGCCGCTCGCTGCGATGTCGTTACAGGCAACATGAACGGCAAGCCATCCAATGTTGCCGATGGCGCCAATGATGGGATCGACATGTGAGGCGAGAATGTCACCGCCGACTTTTGTCAGGGCTACGTCCTCTCCGAAAGACGAACCGAGGACTATATCGTCGTTCTGTGTAGCGACAAAGGGAAAAACACATCGTTCCAATACATCCAAAGAAAATTTTGACATAGAAGACTCCTACAAGACATTATTATTCTATCTGATCGATATCACATTACGTAAATTAAGCAAGTGCTTTTTGTACTGTCCGACTCCTCCGGTAATCTGGGGAGGCATCCATAGGTAATCATTTATCGAAAAAGGCAGTACCGCCATTTTTAATAAATAGCGCCTTCATCGACTTCAGAATCCTGCTGCTGGGAATCCTGCTGCTGGTTCAATCTCCCTCTGCTGGTTCTGCTGCTGGTTCAATCTCCCTCTGCTGGTTCTGCTGCTGGTTCAATCTTGCAGATTGAACCTCAACAATAAAAGAGGTGCCAACATCAGTCAGACTGTCGAAAGAACCAGCGGGAGTCCATAAGTGCTTGAAAGAACCGGCTTGCCGATTAAGCCGGAACGGCAAGACACAGGAATTCTACTTTTACGAAACCATCATAATGCGCCATTCAGCGGAAATGGCATCATTGCCAAATCCGCTAAATACCAATCTTGTGTCATTTCACGAAGCATCCCTAATGAACTGAAAAGTTAGCAATCCCGGCAACTTGATGCGGCGCACTTCACTCATTTGGCCAAAATGGCAGAATTGCCAAATAGGCCAAATACCATCCCTGCTGCTGGTTCAATCTCCTTCTGCTGGTTCAATCTTGTAGATTGAACCTAAACAATAAACAGAGGTTCTGACATCAGTCAGAGTGTCGAAAGAACTAGCGGGAGTCCATAAGTGCTTGAAAGAACTAGCTTGCCGATGAAGTCGGGAATGGTAAGACACAGAAATTCTACTTTTACGAAACCAACACAATATGCATTCAGCCAAAATGGCAACATTGCCAAATCTACTGAATACCGATTTTGCATAATGCGGCGAGGCGGCCAGATTGAACTGAAAAGCGAGTATTACCAATAACTTGTTGCGACACACTTAAGTCATTTAGCCGAAATGCCAACACTAGCAAATCGGCTGAATACCAGAGGGGTCCCTCCCTCTGCTGGTTCAATCTTGTAGATTGAACCTCAACAGAGGTGCTGACGTCAGTCAGACTGCATTTGACGGAAATGCCATCATTGGCAAATCGGTCAAATACCATCCCCGGGGACTGTCCCAATGCTACATGAAGTTATCCATAGTGCGGGCACTTTAAAAATCTGTCGTCAACAAATAGAATTGTCCGCTTTTGTAGCAAATGAATTGTCCGCTT
>CAYMYS010000109.1:0-8679 GCA_964394725.1 uncultured Syntrophaceae bacterium | reverse complement strand
CCACGGTGGACCCCTGATTTTCCCGGCTACCACCGGAACTAAAAAGGAGAATGCCATGAGATGGAAACAGTTTTTCACACCCGTTAAATCGTATAACGCTGAAGAGGCCCGACAGTTTATTTCCAGGACGCCTCTCTCTGACATGACTGTACTTGATGTGAGGCAACCTAAGGAATATGAAGTTGGACATATCCCGGGCGCCACACTGATTCCCATAGCAGACCTGGGGGACCGGATCAGTGAACTTGATCCTGAAAAACCTGCCCTGGTTTACTGCGCCATTGGCGGACGCAGCAGGGTGGCGGCCCAGATGCTTTCGGGCAAAGGCTTTCGCAAGGTAATCAACCTTGCGGGTGGTATGCGGGCATGGAACGGGGAAACGGCCTTTTTCGGTGAGGAAAAAGGGCTGGACCTCTTTACCGGCAAGGAGTCCCCTGAAGAGACACTCATTATTGCCTATGGTCTTGAACTGGGCCTTGAGGAATTCTATGTCTCCATGGCGGACACGGCACAAAATGAGGCGGTCAAAGAACTGTTTCAAAAGCTCGCCCGAATAGAGGTCAATCACCGGGATCGGGTCTTTCAGGAGTACGTCCGAATTTCCAACAGGACGGTCTCCCAGGAGGAATTCGTCTCCGATCTGGTGGTCCCTGCCGCTGAAGGGGGGATGTCCACAGAAGAGTATATTGAATTTTTCAGCCCTGACCGGGAATCCCTTGAAGGGATGATTGAAATGGCCATGTCAATCGAGGCCCAGGCCCTTGATCTCTATTTCAGGGCGTCGGAGCGGGCGGAGCAAAGAGAGAGTCAAAAATTTCTTTCACACATGGCGGACGAGGAACGAACCCACCTTCGGCAACTCGGTCAATTAATGGATTCAGTCATTGAGGAAAGGAGTTGATCATGGGCAGGCGTTTGTTGCTTGTGGGCGGAGGTCACGCCCATATGATGGCCCTGGCGGGCATTCATGGGTTTATTGCAAAAGGCCATGAGGTTACAGTAATCGGTCCCTCGGACTATCACTATTATTCGGGCATGGGGCCCGGCATGCTGGGCGGGTTTTACACCCCCGAGGATATACGGTTCGCTACCCGGCATGTGGTGGAAAAACAGGGGGGAAAATTCATCCTCGGCAAGGCGGTCCGTGTGGACCCGGAAAAAAAGATTGTCTACATGGAATCGGGCGAAGCGGTTCCCTATGACGTGGTTTCCTTTAATGTTGGCAGTCATGTCCCCACGCCGGATATCGAAGGGGAGTCGGAAAATATCTATTCGGTGAAACCCATAGAAAGGCTTCAGGAGGCCCGGAGCCGCATTGAAGCGCACCCCTCGGAAAAGCCTCTTCGTATTGGAGTCGTGGGTGGCGGCCCCTCGTCCATTGAGATCGCAGGGAATGTCTGGAGGCTTTGCAAAGATTCGGGGAAAAATTCCGCCGATATCACCGTCTTTGCAGGCAGTGCCCTCATGTCCCGCTTCCCAGAAGGGATTCGAAAAAGGGCCCGCAAGTCCCTTTCAGAAAGGGGGATCAGGATTCTGGAAGGAAACCGTATCAAAGGGATCAAGGATGGCGACATGGTTCTTGATTCCGGAGAAACCTATGCGCTCGATTTTGTTTTTCTCGGCCTTGGTGTCACACCCAACCCCATCTTCAAGGTCTCCGGCCTGCCTGCAGGGCCAGCCGGCGGCCTGCTGGTGAACAAATACCTTCAGTGCACGGAATATCCCGAGATGTTTGGCGGAGGAGACTGTATCTATTTTCAGGATCAGCCCCTCAACAGGGTTGGTGTCTATGCCGTACGCCAGAACCCGGTTCTCTTACACAACCTTACTGCGCAGCTTGAAGGCGGTGTTCTTCAAACCTTTGATCCGGGTGGTGATTACCTCCTGGTCTTCAACCTGGGTGACGGCACGGGTATTTTCAATAAAAGGTGGGTCACCTTCGGCGGCAGGCTTGCCTTCGTGATCAAGGATTATATAGACAGGAAATTCATGCGGGAATTTCAGGCCATTGAATAATGTGTAACTCCGTCGGCTGAAGCTCCTGGCACCAGGCTTCAGGATGAATACCGGAACGCCAGCGGCCGTCGGCTTCAACATTTTTGTTTTTCCCCGCTTCAATAGGCCTTTTCGTTCAGGGGACGCTGCGCGTAACCCGAACATATCAGTTAACGAAGGTTTCGATCTGTAATCATTTAATCACTTCCGAAACGATTATAATGACTCTTTGGTGCACTTGCTATGCTTTGAAGCGCCTCACAAAAAATTATAGAGGCACTCCGATCGCCGGGGTATTGCATACGGTGGGTTGCAATTATTCTGATTATTGGTATGATAACAGTAATAGCATGGGGAGGACGCCTTCCCTTTCGATAGACTTTTCGTTCTTCTGTTGAAATCGGGTGAGAGAGGTAACATTTTGACGGTATTGCAGGCCGTCTTGGGAAAGATAATTATAGTGCAGAGAGGATATAGATGAACAGTATTATTATAGCGGTCATGGTGGGTCTGGCAACGTGGATCTTTATAAAGGCGACACAGAAGGCACGGCAGAGAAGGGTAGTGCCTGATAATTCGTCGGTGGTCAAACAGAAGGCTATGCCCCGTATCGGTACGCCGGAGACGATCACGGAAGAGCAGATTTCCCTGTTAAAGAAAAACTTCTTCACGCCGGCAAAGAGCTGGAGTTATGAGGAGGCCGCCATCATACTGGATGCCACAACCTACTTACGCGCCGTTTGTGCAGAGGTGTTGGGATCAAGAGACCAGCACCTGAGACTGCAGAATGAACTCCTCAATTTCATGCTGGACGATCAGGGGCTGCGCGAATATATCCTGAAATGGGGAAAGGACCGCCGGCAGGAGGGACTTTCCCATGAAAAGGTTGTGCTCAAGCACAATCAGCAGTTTGATCGGGTGGCGGAAGCGGTTCGAAAATTTGCTGAAAATGGATAGACCTATGGCTTGCCTATGACGCAGTGGGACTTTATGCCATCGATGATGAGCGTCATCGGTCGTGGAAGGATGACATGTCTTACAAAGGGAGTCTCCTGGACCGTGGCAAGCGAATCTATCCACTGCCAGTCGAGATAATCGTCACTCCCCTCGGTGACTGTGATGTAGGGTATTCCCAGGGATGTTATATTCCGGAAAAAATGATATCCCCGCGATGAATCGGCCGTAATCATATCGCCTCTCAATTCTACGAAGGCCCCCACACCGCCAATATTGTTCCACTTCACCGGTATGCCGAGCCATCGATCGGAAGATCCCCATCGGCCGGGGCCGACCAAAAGATAGGGCCTCTTGGCCTTGACAAGGGTATTGTTGATCTTACCTATCTCTTGGGCCATATCCACTGTTCGTTCCCGCTTGAAGTCCTGGGGTTTTACATAGACGATGTCGGCGATATTTTCTTTTTTGCCATGTCCCAGCGCCTGAGTGGAGAAGCAGAAGGCCTTTTTCATATCATCGGGTGAAATCTGTATTTCGAAGCTATCCTCGTAGGCGACCATGGGTCTGATCTGGAGGAGGAAAAAATCACAGTATCCCTCTTTCCCTGCTCTGAGATTGAGGGCAAACTCTATTTCTACGGGACAGCCCATACCTTTTCTCCCCATGTCAAGAATATCGGATAGCAGGTTCGGTAGCGGAATGCTGTGGTCTTTCAGAATCCGCGAAAATGTCACCACCTTAGGCCCCGGGATAAAACCGGTGTCCGTGATGCGGTGCTCTTCAGGGACATAGGTGCTGGTCAGCATCTTCACTGGGTATTCGTCATGGGCGTCGCTTACCTCTCTCTTTTCGAGGGCGTGATCTTTCCACAGGGTTTCTTCATTGTGTCCTTTCATTCGCAAGGCATAGAGGGATTTCTGGGAATTCTTAAGAATATCATCGACGGTTGAAAACTGTGGCAGTATAGTGGGATACCTGGGTGAAAAGCGGAGGGAGCCCTTCTCCCGTCCACTCATTTTGTCGAATCCCAGCCAGATGTCGACGACTCCCTCTTCAGGCTTCATGTGCGATACTGGATAATAATTGTATGATCGGGCCCTTCCGGAAAGGGAGGGATAGAAATAGTCTCCCTGATGATCTCCCACCAGTTGCTGTACAATGACGGCCATTCTCTCTTCCTGTGGTTGATCGAGTGTGGTTCTGTAAATCCTTTCGGGCTGTCTGTAAAAGGTGGATGCATAGACGAGCTTAATGGCGGATATAAGCCCTTCCAGCCTGATAGAAAAATCGTCATGATTGTTGGGGATCATATATGTTTCATAAAACTCTATCGAGGGATCGAATTGTGTGTCCTGAAGCCGGCTCGAAGAACGGACGGCCAGAGGATAGGTGGCCTGTGACAGGAAGGCCTGAAGTTCTTTTTCCAGATCTACAGGCATCGTCGCCGCCAGGAAGACCCTGTTGATCTCTTCATGGGACATCGATTCCCTGTCGAGGCGATCCAGCTTGTTGAGGGACAGGAAGGTATCGAAGACATCCGTGCAGAGTACCAGGACCCGGGGGATCTCTACTGTGATGCGGGGATATTTTGATAAGAGTTTTGAGTTTTTATAAATCAGTTCGGCGAGAAAGGCGAGTCCCCGGGCCTTTCCTCCCATCGATCCTGTGCCTATTTTCACGAAATCCATAATGTCTGCATCGAAATTGTTTGCCTTGAATTTGGTAATCACACCCTTCTGGCGCCATTTGCGTAAGGCGTGGATGCGCGATGTCATAAAGTTTCTCACTTCACACACATTTGAGAATTCGGACAGGGAGACTTCACTGAGGGTGGCGGCGAAGGGGATTTCGGCGCGTGCCATCATCCAGGTTGAGAAGTGATTCTTTTCGGCGTGATAGATGATCGATTCGTCGGGTATGGATGATATCTTCTCTTCGATTTCCTTGAGGTTCGATGCCCGGTCTATTTCCGTCCCGTCGGGCATCTTAAAGACAAAGTCTCCGAATCCCAGATTGGTGATGAAAAAATCGTGCAATTCCGAGACGAGATGGGGAGAATTCTTGTCGATAAATTGTGCAGGTATAGAGTCGGCGCGTGTGCTGTTTCCCGAATCTGAGCTCATGAGCAACAGGGGCAGGGCAGGAAAATCTCCTCTTATCCGTGAAAGGAGTGAAATGCCGGCATCATCATCCATCTGACCGTCGCGGGGGAAGCGTGTGTCCGAAATGACACTGAGGAGAGAGGAGCCATAGGTGTCATAGAGTTGAGACGCCTCTTCGTAGCTTCTGGCGAAGAGTATCTTGGGTCGCGCCCGCATTTTAAGGAGCCTGTGTTCTTCGTTGAGACCCGCATCCAATACGGCCTGCGTCTGCTGTACCACTTCCTTGTACATATAGGGGAGGAGGGTTGAATAGTATAGAGGGGAATCCTCAATATAGAGGAGAACGGGGACATTGGCCCTTTTTGTATCGAATGCGACATTGAGATGATCTTCGGCGTTCTTGATTATGGCCAGGAGGAGATCGGAGTTCCCCGACCATATGAATATCTTGTCGATTCCTTCAAAGTTTACGTTTTCCGGTGGCGGATAAATGCCTCGACTGCTGTGTGTGAGGAGGTAGACGGGAACGGAGGGCCTTATGTTCTTTATCTCCAGGGCCAGGGAGAAGACATCCATGTCTTCCAGATGGGGCGTGACTATAATCACGTCGAAGTCTTTTTGTGCCAGGAGAGAGAGGGCATCCGTGGCGGAAGAAAGTCGTGTCACCCGCGGAGGCTTGCTGAGATTCAGGCCGCTGTATTCATTTATGATCCTGGAGGCAAGGCTTCCGTCTTCCTCAATCCTGAAGGCGTCATAGGGGCTGGAAACCATGAGGATTTCCTGTATCTTATTCGCCATCAATTCGAGGAATAGTCTGAAGTTCTTGTCCAAGTGACTGGTAAAATCTCGTTTTTTGTCCATCCGATCGAACTCCCATTATTCTCTATAGTCACCGGGAGGTTTTGTCTAATTCCTGTGTCGAAAATGTACACCCTCTGTGCGTTAATTGCAAAATAAAAGAGTCTACGGCGGAGTTCTCAGGGCTTTCGTTTTGAACCGCATCATTGCTCAGTCTTTCAGAAGAGTCCAAAAAAATCATTTACCTGCCGCGAAAAATTGTTTATGTAGCAGTGGTAAAAAATAGAAACTGTTAGGGGATAGACAATGTTTGATGATGAGGCGCATATAGCCGAACTTTCAATAAATACGGTTCGTTTTCTCGCCGTTGATGCCATAGAGAAAGCAAATTCGGGACACCCCGGACTGCCCATGGGGGCAGCGGCAATGGCCTATGTCCTCTGGATGAGGCACCTGAAGCATAATCCGGCCAATCCGAAATGGATAGATCGGGACCGCTTTGTCCTCTCTGCGGGACACGGCTCGATGCTCCTCTATGCCATGCTCCATTTGACGGGATATGATCTGACTCTGGAGGATCTAAAGGAATTCAGGAAATGGGGGAGCAAGACGCCGGGACACCCGGAATTTCCCCATACTCCCGGAGTTGAAGTAACGACGGGCCCCCTGGGGCAGGGTATCGGCAATGCCGTCGGTATGGCCATCGCCGAGGCCTACCTGTCGGCGAGATATAATCAATCAGACAGACAGATAGTCGATCATTACACCTATGCCATAGCCGGCGATGGAGACCTCATGGAAGGGGTGTCTGCCGAGGCATGTTCTCTGGCGGGACACCTGGGGCTCGGTAAATTGATCGTCTTATATGACGACAACAAGATTTCCCTTGCCGGTTCGACCAATCTTTCCTTCACTGAAGATGTGCAAAAGCGCTTTGAATCCTACTGCTGGCATGTTTCCGAGGTAGCCGATGGCAACGACATTGATGCCATCGACAGGGCCTTCACCGCTGCAAAGGCGGAAACAAATCGTCCCTCCCTCATTTCTGTTCGTACTCAAATCGGATTTGGGGCGCCGACCAGAGCGGGCACATATCAAGCTCACGGGGCACCCCTGGGCGAGGAAGAGATCAAAAGGGCGAAGAAGAATCTCCGATGGCCCACGGATGAAAACTTTTTTATTCCCGATGAAGTTCTGACACATATGCGGGGCGCATGCGATTCAGGGAAGGAACGTGAGCATCAGTGGAACAGCTTGTTTGCCCAATACAAGGCCGCCTGTCCCGATCCGGCTGCTGAATTTGAACGGATAATGAAGGGGGAACTGCCGGTCGGATGGGATTCTGAATTACCCCGCTATGAAAAGGATAGAAAGGGTATTTCCACGAGAAAGGTCTCTGAAGCGGTGATGCAGTCTCTGGCGCCTGTCATGCCGGAGCTGATTGGTGGAACGGCCGACCTGAATCCCTCAACCCTTGCCTGGGTCAAGGGATATGGAGATTTTGAAAGTCCCGCTACCGCCCCCGAGGGGGTGCAGGGATCTGCCGGTGGGGAGTGGAATTATGGCGGGAGAAATATCCATTACGGCGTTCGTGAGCATGCCATGGGGGCCATTGCCAGCGGTCTGGCACTGCATGGCGGGATTATCCCCTTTACGGGGACTTTTTTCACCTTTTCCGATTATATGCGTCCCTCCATGCGTCTCGCCGCGCTGATGGGGCTTCATACCATTTACGTCTTTTCCCATGACAGTATCGGTGTCGGAGAAGATGGTCCCACGCACCAGCCCGTCGAACATCTGATGAGCATGAGAACTATCCCCAATATGACGGTTCTGCGACCTGCCGATGCGGAAGAGGCTGTGGAGGCTTGGCGTTTTGCCCTTTCCCACAGTGAAGGTCCTACTGCCCTCATAGTGAGCCGACAGGATCTACCCGTTTTGGATCGCGAAAAGTACGGATCGGCCCGGGGCCTTCACAAGGGTGGCTATACTGTCTGGGATTCAGGGGAAGGAAATCCCGATATCATTCTTATCGGCACGGGATCGGAACTTCAGATCGCCCTCACAGCGGGAGAGAAACTTGCCGCCGAGGGAGTCGGTGTCCGCGTCGTCTCGCTTCCCAGCTGGGAGATTTTCGATGGCCAGTCTGAAGAGTACCGCGAAGGCGTCCTGCCCTCTGGAGTCAGGAAACGGATCGCCGTGGAAGCGGGAATCAAAGTGGGCTGGGAACATTATGTGGGGATGGACGGTGCAATCGTCGGCATGGATGGTTTCGGTGCCAGCGCCCCCGCTTCGGTACTCTATGAAAAGTTTGGAATAACGGCGGAGCGGGTCGTCGAAGCCGCCAGGAACCTATTGGAAAAGGGTGCTTAGAAAGAGGCCATCGAAACGGTACGAAGGCAACAATCTTATAGCTTTCAGTAACCGGAGCCATTGATTTCCGGAAAGTCAGTTTTTATTTCTCTGTGCCTTTGTCTCTTTGTGCCTTCCGGCGAGTCGAGCTATGCGCTAACTATTCAGTGTCGCGCCCCATGGGAGATAGATTTTAGATGAGTGCCCTGTCGGAATTAGAAAAGCAGGTTGTAGAGGAATTTGCCGAGCGTGAGAGGAAGATCCTTTCGCGCTATGCAACCCCCAGCACGAGCGGTGTGCGCCGATACGGGGACGAGTTCCCCAATATACGCCCCTCCTTTTCCAGGGATGGAGACAGGATCCTTCATTCCGCCGCATTCACGCGCTATATAGACAAGACACAGGTCTTTTCACTTTCGGAAAACGATCTCATTACCCACCGTGTTATCCACGTCCAACTGGTTTCTAAAATTTC
>CAYMYS010000108.1:0-9080 GCA_964394725.1 uncultured Syntrophaceae bacterium | reverse complement strand
GTTTTTTGATTCACACTTCCTTGAAGGGATTTTTCGAGTAATATCCCTCTTTCTTCAGGGCCTCATAAGCACCCAGGGTAATGGGAAAGTAGCCCGTCTGTTTGTGCCAATATATCTGCATCTCGGGTTTGCCCAGGTGTTTCAGGAATGCCGCCACACCCTTGTAGTCCTTCTTGTTGTGTCCCGTGAATACCCACAGGGAAGCACCACCGATGATGCTGTTCTGAGGCTCCTTCATCCACGCCTCGACGGGCATAGGCGCCACATCCCACTTGAAGTCTTTCACTGCCTTTTTCAGCTTTGCAATGCCGCTTATGGAATCGATATAGACGCCGGCATTCTGCGCAAGAAATTCCGCCTTGGGCCCCGCAAACTTCTGCCCGCCGTAGAAGAAACGCCCATCTTTCATCCATTCCTTCAGCATGGCGATGTGCTTGACGACCTTCTCGTTATTAATAAGAAGCTCACAGTCAAGACCTTCATAGCCGTTTGCCTTGGTCGCAAAGGGTATGTTGTGCATGGCGCTGTAATTTTCAACCTGCGTCCAAGACTGCCAGCCCGTCACCATGCCGCCGGGAACACCCGACTTTACCAGCTTTACCGTAATTTCACCGAGTTCATCCCAAGTAACGGGTTTGAACTTGTCAAGCATGGGAAGCCCCGCCTTTTTGAAGAGATCCACGTTGTAATACATAACGGGCGTCGATGAGTTAAAGGGCATGGACATTAAATCGCCATTGGCATTCATGTAGTAGGAAAGAACTGGCTGGAGATACCCCTTCCAGTCAATGTTGTATCCTTCATCTTTCATGAGTTTGTAGACGGGATAGATGGCACCGGAAAGCATCATCGTCTGGGTGCCGACTTCGAAGGACTGCAGCAGATGGGGTTGTTTTTTGGCCCGGTAGGCCGCGACTCCCGCATTTACGGTCTCGTCGTATCCGCCTTTGTATGATCCGACAACCTTGTAGTCGGACTGGGAATCATTGAAGGCCTTTATCATTGTATTAACCACTTCACCGCGGGCACCCTTCATGGCATGCCACCAGTTAATGGTAATTGGTGCCGCCAATACCTGACCCGCAAAAAAAGCGGTTGCCATAGCAATTACAAGAATCTGTAGCAGTTTACGCAGTTTCATAACCATACCCCCCTTTTTTAAATATATTTTGTAAAACGTTTAGTACAGTAGTTCCTGCCAATAGGCTGTTTAAAAATCCTTTTTCACAGGAGCAAGTTTAGAAAATATTAATTCATGAGTCAAGAACTATATTCCAATGTTCGAGTAGCTCGTAAGTACCGATAGTAAATTACCGTGAAAATCTTCTGTCTGTATTTCTTATTGATTCATGATAAGGAGGCAGAGATGACTCTTAGAGGCATTAATACACAGAAGGCAGTGATATCTTCAGAGGTTTTAGAGAGCCCAGCCGTTACAACGTCCCGTTATTACTAGACGAGTTCCCGTTTTTCGTTACATCGTGATGAAAGTGTTGAAACACTCTCTGCGATTTTGCAGCACCTTTCCCACATGGATATTCCGGGCAAGGATCAGGTGACCAATCATAGTATTACTAAAACATAAAGCCCCATTTCTTCATATAACTGAAGAAATGGGGCTTTATGTTTTAGTTTTTTCTATTCTTGACGATACAGACTTATGAACTGGGGAGCGTAAATACCCTTAACGGTGAATCAATTTCTTTCGGCCAAAAAGGAAATGCAATATGGAACCCAAAAAAAAACTGTCCCACCGTATCCTGGTGATTGATGATAACACTTCAATTCACGAGGATTTTTTCAAGATACTGGCGAAACCCGATAATTTGGGTGATGAGCTGCAGGACATGGAAGCTCAACTCTTTGGTCCAGAAACCAAGGCTGTCTTGCCTACTGTATTTGAAATAGATTGTGCTTCCCAAGGCGAAGAAGGACTTAGGCTCGTTCAGCAGGCTGCGCTTGAAGGTCGACCGTACTCCCTGGCATTTGTCGATTTTCGGATGCCGCCGGGTTGGGACGGCATTACAACCATCCGCCATTTATGGCAGGAAAGACCGGATTTGCAGGTTGTGCTGTGCACAGCATACGCAGACCATTCCTGGCAGGATATCCGACGGGACCTGGGGGAAACAGATAGCCTGCTGATCCTTAAAAAGCCCTTTGACAATGTGGAGGTGCTTCAACTTGCCCATGCGCTGACCCGCAAGTGGGAGTTGAACCGTGAAATCCAGGGAAGGCTCAATCAATTGGCCTATTACGACAACCTGACCGGACTGCCCAACCGTGTGCTGTTCATGGAACGGTTAAAGCAGGTACTGGAAACGGCGCGCCGCCGCCAGCGAAAGGCAGCTTTACTCTTTATTGATCTGGATAACTTCAAACGGATTAACGACACCCTGGGGCACAGCATTGGTGACAATCTGCTGAAGATTGCAGCAGAACGGATTATCACATGCCTTCGGCCTTCGGATATTGTTTCCAGGTCGCCGGCAATCGAAATGGCCGCCAGATTGGGCGGAGATGAGTTTACTGTGATTCTTCCGGAACTTGATAAGGAGGAATATGCCGCAGTGATCGCAAAGCGCATTGGAGACGCCCTTGCTCAATCCATAACCCTTGATGACTATGAGGTCATTGTTACCCCCAGCATCGGCATTGCAGTCTTTCCCCAGGACGGGGATACTCTGGAAACCCTGCTTAAAAATGCGGATATTGCCATGTATTATTCCAAGCGCATTGGCCCAAATACCTTCACGTACTACCAGGAATCCATGAATGTCAGGGCCTTGAAACGAATGACAATTGAGAGCCACCTTCGGCAGGCCTTTGACCGGGATGAGTTCACATTGCATTACCAGCCTCAATTTGATCTGGTCAAAGGGGAGCTCAGCGGCATGGAGGCCCTTTTACGCTGGCACAACTGGGAGCTGGGGAATGTCCCGCCGGATGAGTTCATACCCATTGCCGAAGAAACCGGACTTATCGTGCCCATTGGTGAGTGGGTGATGCGAACGGCCTGCAGGCAATTGGCAGAATGGATGGATCAGAAATTGCCCCTGGAAAAAATTTCCGTCAATGTTTCTGCAAAACAGTTTATTCATAAGAATTTTTTAAGAATGATCCGGCAGGTTCTTGTCGAAACCGGACTGGATTCGAAAAATTTGGAAATTGAAATCACCGAAAGCCTTTTGATGAAAGACACACAAGGGATATCTGAAATCATGGGTGAACTCAAAAAGTTGAATATCGGTATAGCTGTTGATGATTTCGGCACCGGCTATTCAAGCCTGAGCCGTATCAAGGAAATGCCCATTGACTGCCTGAAAATTGATCGCAGTTTTGTCAAAGCCATTAGCGGCGGCATGCGAGATCAGTCCGTCATCAGTGCCATCATTGCCATGGCTGAAGGCATGAAGCTGAGGGTAATTGCCGAAGGGGTTGAAACAGCGGGTCAAGCAGATTTCCTGCGTGTAAAAAAATGTCAGGAAGTTCAAGGATTTCTCTATAGCAGACCCCTGTCAACACAGCAGACTGACATTTTTTTAAAGCAACGATCAGAAAATAATAATAAATAAAAAGGAGTCCTGTATGCGGGGTTGGAACATCGTGTCTGTCAAAGGAGTAATTGTCTGGGTGGTCATCATGTTGCTTGCCACGCTTCATCCGATTTATGCCCAAGCGGGTCAAAAAAACGGTGACAGACTGATCCTGAAAGAGGTCGGCCTTACTGCATGCATTCAAAAAGCCATGGAGAACAACCGTCGCCGCCCGGCTTCCCGTTATGCCCTAGAAATGGCCGAGGCTCAGCACCGCCAGGCCCTGGCCGGTTATTGGCCCCAGATCAATGCCCGGGGCGGTTATCTGCGGATGGATGAATCTCCGAATTTCATCTTTCCCGCTTCGACCATGTCAATGCCCATGGGCGGCAGTATTCCGGTTCCCGAACAGGACGTTAAATTAATGGATGAGAACTCTTACAAGGCATCCCTTGAGGCCACCTGGCTCCTTTATGACGGCGGCATGCGCAAAGGATATCGGCAGCAGACCGAGGGTCTTGTCCAAATGATGAAACAGGAATCCAGACGCACTGACCTTGAAATCATGGACAGCGTGAAGCGGCTTTATTGGGGGGCAGTGCTGGCAAACACGATTCATCAGATCGGCCGGGATACTCTGGCCCGTATGGAAACGACCCTGAGCCTCACGGAGACAATGTACAAAGAGGGTAGCGGCAGGGTCAAGAAAACCGACTGGCTGGACAACAAAGTGATGGTCGAGTCTTTGCGTGCCATGATCGCCCTGCTGGAGAAAAACGAGTTGATGGCCCAGGCCGCACTGGCCAATACCATGGGACTGCCATGGTCTTCCAGCGTGAAACCGGCAGACAGGGAAATGCCGTTTACATCCTTTGTGAACCAGCTGGACAAACTTGTCGGCACTGCCTATCAGTTCAATCCGGATTGGGCCAAAGTCGAGGCCGGCATTCTTGCTGCAGAAGGGGCTGTGCAGTCGGCTGAAAGTGGTCATTATCCCAAGCTGGCGCTGACCGGAGATCTTTTCAAATGGTGGAATGATTTTGACGGCGGCCTGGCGACGAAACGGAACGAAGAGGGTTGGACGGTTGGTATCGGTGTTGAGATTCCGTTTTTCAGCGGTTTCCTGCACACGAATAAAGTTGCCGAAGCACTGGCCCGAGTGGCCAAAATAAAAGAGGAACAATTTCTTCTCCAGGAGGGTATCGGACTGCAGATCAGAGATATTTTTCTTTCCCTGAATGCGGCTGAAAAATCGTATACGGCAACTTTGGCGACCATGGAAGCGGCTGAACAAAACCGCAGCTTGAACATCCGGGCCTATCAGCATGAGTTAGTGGATACAGAGAAGGTCATTCGCGCCCAGTTAATGGATTCCCTCATGTCTGCCCAGCACTACAAGGCGCTCTATGAACACATTGCCCTTCAGTCCCAACTGACGCTGGTCGTCGGAACCGAAGTGATGAAAAAACTGGAGAACTAATGTTCAAAAACAGTATGGCCCGCCGTACACAGCACTGGAACGGATTGCGACTCTTAAACGGCTTTTACTTTAAGGAGACCCCTTGAAATTATTTTTAGTTTTTCTGGCAGTGTTATGGATTCCGGTTGGCACGGTTGCACAAGCTTCAGAAAACAAAGATACTCTGATGTTTCGTGTCGGTTTATCTTCATCCACCATTAGCAACACCAACCATAATGATGCCACAGCGGCAATCAAGATATGGGTTCAAACCGTCATCAACGAGAAGAAGCTCAACGAAACAGCTGAAGCGATGTTCTTTAACTCGTTTGAAACCTTGTCTCAGGCCTACAAAAATAACATGGTCGATGCCGCTTCGATTTCCACTGAGGATTCCATGCGTCTGGGACTTACGCCAAAGTCGGTATATCTGTCTACCCGGGAAGATGGTTTCCTTATCAAGTATGCCATCATTGTGCATCGCAACACGGTTGACAAGGAACTGGGTAAATTGGTGAATAAAAAGCTGGTGACTTGCGAGGGATATCAGATGCTTCTGGCCCGATTATGGCTGAAGAGTGTCCTGACAGAACATGTTTCTGGAGCAGACAACAGCCGGCTTGAAAATCTTATTAATGTGGAGAGTCCGGCCAAGGCTATCCTGCAAATCTTTTTCCGTCAAGCCGATGCCGCTATTGTTACCACAGGCGCCTTTGAACTGGCCTGCGAACTCAATCCCCAATTGCGCAAGGATATCATTATATTGTCTGTTTCACCGCCTTTTATCACCTCTTTTTTAATATTCCGGGAGAACTGGCAGAGCCCCTCCAGAGAGAGGATGACATCTGCCATGCTGACTCTGCAAACCACACCGGGGGGACGACAGGTCCTCAATGTATTTCAGAGTTCCAGGATGGAAAAACATCCCGGGACTATTTTGGATAGCACCCGACAATTCCTGAAAAAGAATCAACACCTGCTTCAAAACGGCCCGTTTAAGTGAGCCTGATGATGAGAACATTCATGCGGTTTTTCAAAATCTTCAGACTTCCAGATTACAACAGGCGGACCGGCAAAAGCATCGCCCGACGAGCGGCCCTGCTATCCTGGTTCATCACCATGATCACATTGGCTGTTTTTGTTCTGGTCACCATTCCTCAGCAGAAAAAGAATTTCATTAACAGTCTGATATCCAACGCCAACGGCGTGGCTGTATCCTTGCATGAAGTGGCTGCCGGTGCAGCCATTAATGAAGATTTTGCCAGTGTGGTCAGTGCCGCTCAAATCATGCTGGCCGGCAACCCTGACCTTGATTTTTTAATCGTTATGAAAAACACCGGATTTTCTCTGATAATTGAGCAAAACGGCTGGAGGGCTGATCCTGACATCAATGCATACTGGCTGCCCCAGGAGCGGAAACCCCGCAGCGGCATCGAGACAGTGCCCCTGTTCAACCGAAGGGTTTTTCATTTTGCGCAGCCCTTTGATTACTCCGGCATTCAGTGGGGATGGATTCATGTGGGGCTTTCCCTGAAGGGCTATGATCAGAGCGTCAAGACCCTTTACAGAAATACCGTTATACTGGCAGTGGGCTGTCTTCTCTTCAGTTTTCTGATCTCCTTTATCTATGCGGCATGGCTGGTCCGGCCCATCCTGAATCTGCGCGGTATTGTAGAAAAACTGGCGGGCGGTAATTTTTTCGTACGGGCAAAGATGACCCGGCAAGACGAATTGGGAAATCTTGCGGCATCCGTTAATACCATGGCAGATGCACTGCAAAAAAGGGACCGGATACTCGAGAGTGTCCGATTCGCTGCCCAGCAGTTCATGCAGAGTTCTCACTGGGAAGACACCATTGAATCGGTTCTGGCCAAAATCGGCCTTTCCGCCGAGGTTGGCCGGGTGCTTATTTTTACAAGCAATAAGGATGATGCCGGCCGCTTAACCATTGACCGACAGTACGAGTGGGTGGCAAAAGACATAGTTTCAAAATCAGTTCATCTGGATGTGCAGAAATCTTTTTATGATGACAGTGGCTGGAGGCGCTGGGGTGAAATGCTCAGGCAGAATCATATCGTCAGCGGTCCTGTTTCTGATATAAACACGGATGTCAGGACTTTTTTTGAGGACCAGGACATCCACTCCATTATTGCCATTCCAATTTTTGTAGAAGAAATCTGGTGGGGATTCATGGCGCTGGAAGACTTAATTCAGGAGCGAGTCTGGAGCGATGCTGAAAAGGACAGCCTGAGCGCGGGTGCCGATATCCTCGGCGTGACCATTGCCCGGCAGCAAATTCAGGATGCGCTACTAGAATCAAAAGCAACCCTGGAAAAACGGGTCCAGGAAAGAACCCGGGAGCTTAAATCACAAGTTACGGCCAAGAAACATGCCCTGAAAGAACTGGCTGCGGCCCAGAGTTCTCTTGTGGAAATGTCCCGTTCCGCGGGAATGGCAGAAGTGGCCACCGGCGTTCTGCACAATGTGGGCAATGTGCTGAACAGCGTCAATGTCTCCTGCGACCTGATCATGAATCAGATCCGGGAATCCCGGGTGGTAAACATCGCCAAACTGGCAGACCTTATCTCTGCCAATTCCCCAGACCGTTTAGGTCAGTTTCTTACCGAAGACCCACAGGGTCGTCAGATCCCTGCCTACCTGGTCTCTCTGTCTCCTGTGCTCAAAAAAGAACAGCAGCTCATTGTGAATGAAACCGAAGTGCTGCACCAGCGGATTGGACACATCAAGGAAATTGTGACCATGCAGCAGACCTATGGTCGTGTCTCGGGTTTTCTTGAAACCATCGCACCTGAACAGTTAATGGAGGATGCACTGAAAATTAATACCGGGGCATTGGCCCGGCATGAAATTACCGCACATCGTCAATATCAGGAAGTACCGCCGATCACAGTGGACAAGCACCAGGTGCTGCAGATTCTTTTGAACCTTGTCAACAATGCCAAATACGCATGTGCCGGGATGGAAAAAGAAAAAATTATCACGTTAGGAATTTTCCCCTCCGGCCCTGATCGTCTGAGTTTTCAGGTCTCAGATAATGGCACGAGTATTCTGCCTGAAAATTTGACCCGTATTTTCCAGCATGGGTTTACCACAAGAAAGACAGGACACGGGTTTGGCCTGCACAACGGAGCCATTGCCGCCAAAGGACTCGGCGGTAGCCTGACCGTTCACAGCCAAGGGCCCGGACTTGGCGCAACCTTTACCCTTGAGCTACCATTTCATTCAGGAGATACTGACAATGATGAAGACGGCACAGCAGAACGCTCTGTCAGAGCTTAAAGGATTCACGGAAACACTCTGTCCTTTTACCTCGGTCCGGATTAGAAGAAGTCCTGAATGGACCGATATCCCCCTGACAAATGAATATCAGGTAACCTTTGAGCTGATCAATGACAATATCCTTTCCGCCTTTCCCAAGGGCAGGATCAGTCTGGAAGGAACCATTGCCCTGTTTGAAAATTATGACCGGTTTCTGGAATGCGTGAATCTGACGGGCAAACCCTATATCGAAATTTCAGATTACAGCAACATCACCAATATCCCTTCAAAAGATGCGCGATTGAAGGTTTCAACTCTTTTATTGGAAAAAATAGATGCAAAGCTTTTAATCAGTCATTTTGTCTATAATGTCCCCAAGCATATCCGGTGGCTCTATAATATCGGCACAAAATTCAAACAGCCGGGCGTTCCCGTGATTGCCTATGATACCTATGAAGAAGCGGTAAAGGCATCTCTATCCGTCCTGAACACTTCGCCAGCCATGGCCAGGTCGGTTACACTCCTGCAGCGGTTTTTATATCGAATTACTCAGCGCAACCGCCTGGATCGCTATTCAGAGGAGATTCTGGAATATATGGGTGCCATCAACTGGAATGAACCCGGTGCTCAATTTGAAACCATCCCGGACGACCACCCCTTTAAAGCGGTTTTTGATGCCTTGACCATTCTTAAAACCGATATTGAACAATCCTTTGCCAAACTGCAGAAGATCCAAACCTCACTTGTAGACATGTCCAGGGCCGCAGGCATGGCTGAGGTGGCCACCGGCGTGCTTCACAATGTGG
>CAYMYS010000107.1:6836-9126 GCA_964394725.1 uncultured Syntrophaceae bacterium | reverse complement strand
TAAACTATGGTTCACTCTTTTTTGTCGCCGGTATTTTGGGTCTTGGGGGTATGGTGCGCCATTCGGGATTAGGTGACATGCTTGCCCATAATCTCATTGCTTCGCTGCCCCTTGGGGAAGATTGTGCCTTTTTAAATTACATATCCCTCGGACTTGCCTCACTGGTAACAGCCGTTGTGGCAACAATACCGGGTGCCCCCGCTGTGTTAACACCTCTCTCGGATCAATTGTCAGCAGTTACCGGTTGGACCACGAAGACTATTATCATGACACAGATGCTGGGCTTTTCAACGGTCATCTTTCCCTATCAGGTACCTTCCATAGTAGTCGGCATACAAATGTCTGGAGAAAAGTTGACATCGGCCATAAAGCTGTGCTTCCTTCTGGCGGTAATAACAGTCCTTGTTTTGCTGCCCCTCAATTATTTCTGGTGGAAGGTTCTGGGTTGGATATGAAAGGGCGGCCTCAGTCAGAGGTAATCAACATATC
Source organism: uncultured Syntrophaceae bacterium (assembly GCA_964394725.1). Taxonomy (GTDB): domain Bacteria; phylum Desulfobacterota; class Syntrophia; order Syntrophales; family UBA2210; genus JAFGPZ01. Next base: position 8,637 of record CAYMYS010000107.1, on the reverse strand, counting down.
CGGAATTATCGGAAATACACGTTTTTGTAAAACCGATATTTTGCTCTCCATGAACAAAACAGAGTTATCTTTCGCTTGAGCCACATTACCAGGCATTATAACCGTGACCTTCCGCTAAATATGGTGCATTGAAACGCTATTATACGGCATGAAGGAGCGGTTCATTCCCCTTGACATGACGCTGCCATATTCCTATAGTATCGTAGTTGAATGGAAGTATAGTATTGAATGAAAGGAACTGAGGTATTGGAAGTTATGGATTTTTATGAGGTGATTCGGACGAGAAGGAGTGTAAGGAAGTTTACGGCTGATGCCATACCGGATGAGACATTACAAAAGGTCCTGGATGCGGCCAGGATCGCTCAGAGTGGCAGTAATCGTCAGCCATGGCGGTATATCATTATCAAAGATAAAGAGCGCATGAAGGAGATGCTGCCTGTCTGCGGCGGTCAGCCCTTCGTCGCAGAGGCGCCGGTCCTGGTCGTGGCATGCGGTTTGAATCTCAATGTCAATCGAGGCGGATATATGGGCGATTTGAGTATGCTCATCGATGTTTCCATTTCCTTTGACCATCTGACGCTGGCTGCACGCGCCGAAGGTCTGGGAACGTGCTGGATCGGTTCCTTTAACAATGATGGGGTGAAAAAGTATCTCGAAATTCCCGACGATGTTCAGGTAGTCGCCGTAACGCCCCTGGGATATCCAGCCGAATCGGATGCATTTTCCGAAAATACGAAACGAAAGGGCCTGGAAGAGATCGTCTGTTATGAAAAATACGAATAACCACCCAGAGGCACGGTGTCCCCTTCGTTGACAGGCAGAGCACATGTCAAATGTTGAGACCTGACCCCGGAAGTTGGCCTCGCTTGCTCTTTCCGATGAATTCGAGCAAATGGGCAACTTCGGGTATTTTCCCTGATTCTGCTTCTATTTTTACCAGCGCATATTTTCGCAGGAGTTTCGAAAAGAAGATGTCCTGAATAGCCTTTCTCAGCGACCTTATGGCTTCTGATGAAATACCGGCACGCTTCAGACCGACATAGTTAAGGCCGAAGACTGCGCCTTCGATGATAAGACAGTAGGGAGGAACATCCTGTGTTACCTTTGAATAGGGCCCCGTCATGGAGAGAGTGCCTACATTGCAGAACTGGTGGACACCGGCGTAACCGCTGAAATTCGCGCGGTCTTCCACTGTGACGTGGCCCGAAAGTACGGTATGATTGGCCAGTGTGCAGTTGTTGCCCATGGTGACGTTATGTCCCACGTGAACGAAGGCCATGAGCATGCATTTACTGCCGATAGCGGTCTCAGTGCCTTCCCCTTCTCCTCGATGGATGGTGACGTACTCGCGGATTATCGTGTTGTCGCCTATCCGGCAGTAGCTCTTTTCGTTGTTATAGTGATAGTCCTGCGGAGCATCGCCGACAACGGCGTTTGCATGAATCTTGACATTGGTGCCTATGGTGGTCCAGCCGTTGATGTAGACGCGGGGACCAATGCGGCATCCGTCGCCGATGGTTACTTCATCCTCGATTACCGTGTAGGGGCCGATATGGACATCTTTCCCCAGCTTTACATCGGGGCCGATTACTGCAGTTTCATGAATCATTGTTTCTCCTCTTGGGAAGGAAACATAGTGTAAAAACACCCCTGCGTCAAGAGGAAGTGATGGGAAATTGGCTTTACAACGGTCGTGGTACATGAGATAACACGCATCAATGGAAGAAACGCGGATTATCAACATTCCGGCAATGGGTGACGTTCGCATGCGAAAGAGCAGGCGGGCGACGCGCTTTTCAAT
>CAYMYS010000107.1:0-6736 GCA_964394725.1 uncultured Syntrophaceae bacterium | reverse complement strand
CCTTCAATAAGGTCTCCATACGCAATCAGAAGACACGGTGGGGAAGCTGTTCGGGACAAAATAATATCAGCCTCAACGAAAAACTTGCCCGGCTCCCGCGACGACTCATGGATTATGTTCTCCTCCATGAACTGGTTCACACACGCGTAAAAAACCACGGAGAGGGATTCTGGCGGGAACTGGCGAAATATATTGAGGATGTCAGGGCACTGCGTCGGGAACTGCGGGAATATCGCCTGGGGTTATTCTGAGCTGAAGGAGGGTCGCATTCCCTGTGCTTCAGATGGAATCAGCCCTTGTCGTGATCGAAGATGTATCCCACTGACCGGCGGCTTTTGAAGTAGACAGGTTTCTGGTGGTTGTCTTCAAAATAACGTCGAAAGCGTACAATAAAATTATCCACAGTTCTCGTCGTCGTTTCACTCGTATATCCCCAGCATACCTTCAGTAATGTCTGGCGTGAAAGCGATTTCCCCTTGTTTGCAATGAAGAGTTTCAGGAGTTTGATCTCCTGTTCCGTAAGGGTTACCGAACCGGACTTGCACTGGGCTGCGCCGGTGTCCAGGTTTACCACATTCCCACCAAAGGTATAACTGCCTGAGGAACGATTGCCTCCCTTTTTGTCGGGGGCATGCTCATCCTGATACCACGATGCCTTTTTTAGAAGCCCTTCGATACGAAGCAAAAATTCATCGAGATGGAAGGGTTTCGCAAGATAATCGTCGACACCGGATTCGAGACCCTTGATCCTGTCGTCGGGGTCTCCTTTGGCCGAAACGATGAGAATGGGAATTCGCTCGTCATCGAGGCGGATGCTTTGCAGTACCGATATGCCGTCGATGTGGGGGAGCATGATGTCCAGCACTATCAGGTCGGGTCTCAGCTCCTGCCATTTTTTTAATCCCGAAATGCCGTCGTCGGCAATAGAAACATCATAACCCCTGAGGGACAGGTTCAGCTTCATCCCCTCCGCTATATGGAGGTCATCTTCTATTATGAGGATGCGTTTTTTCCCTGAAATGGCGAGACTCCTTTCTCTCAGGCTTCCTGATTCCTTGTGTATGGAAGTTGTACCGTAAAAACAGACCCCTGTTCCGTCCCTTTACTCCCGGCGATGACCCTGCCTTTATGAAGCTTTGCTATGTTTTGCACCAGACTGAGACCGATACCGCTCCCCGTGGCAGTCATATTATCCGATCTCCCTACCTGATAGAATTTCTTGAATATTTTCTTAAGGTCCCTCTTTTCGATGCCGATGCCGCTGTCTTCAAAGCTGATATAAAGTTTCCTCTTCATCTTTTGCGGCAGAAAGGTGATTGCGATTTTTGGAATTTTCGATCGGTTGTACTTGATGGCGTTTGTGATCAGATTCATTATGAGCATTTCGAATAAGGGACGATTGATGAGGTAGGGAAAGGCCCGCCCCGAGGGGTTATGAATGGTGATCTCGCAGTCGGGGAAAAGGTGTGAGTTCTTATCGTAGAATTCCGTCACCACTGCGACCAGATTCTCTTCGATAAACTCACCCCCGAAGGTTTTGCTCTCGATCCTGGCAAGATCGAGGATGCGGTTCGTGTTGTCTGCAAGCCGCTTTACGTCGTGGAGCATGAAATGGAGATACTTGATCTGATCGTCACGGGAGAGCTCATGCTGCAAAAATGTCTCCAGGTAGAGATTCAACGATGTTACCGGTGTTTTGAGTTCATGAGTGAAATTATTGATAAAGTTGTGCTGCATTCGGTAGAGGCGGACACTTTTCTGGTAGTATGCGAAGATAATGAATATTCCCAGAAGAATCATCGCCACGAGGATGGAAAGTACCAGAATCACAACCCATGTCTGGGATGTAAAGATCTGTGCCGCGTCGAGATTGAATTTTTGCACAATGGCGGCCAGGCCGGTGCTGACCTCTATGTACCAGTAGATATAGAGGGTCAGAGATAAGGCCAGGGCAACGATGGAGAAAACAAAGATTACAATGGGGTGGAAAAACCACTTTGTCCGGTCGATCATAATAACCGATTTGTACACCAGCTCATATGATCTGTCAACAGAATCAGTCGTATTGCTTCGGCGCTTTTAGAGGCAAGTCTTCTGATGTAAAACTTTTGTAAAACCCCTCGGAGGTGCCTATCTTTCCTTGCTTTTCTATAATACAAGGCAATTTAAAAGAAGAAATTACGTAAGAGCGAGGAGAAAAAAATGAAAATGAATCATCCCACACATCCCCGGGGAATTCGTGCACGAATACTCTTGTCCAGTGTCTTCGGACCCTATGCCCGGGATGATGAGTATGGAAGCCGGGCCATTAACCCCATGGAGCTTTACCACAATCAGGTGACGCGGGTTCAGGGTGCCTTTTCACTTCGCATGTTTCATAATTCCTTCGGATTGATGCTCATACAATCCAATATCGATGCGCCCTCTACGCTTCTCGATTTTCCCACGCTGGAGCGTTTTATCGAAGAGATCCGCGATAACACCTATGACGTTATCGGTATCAGCGCCATTATTCCCAACGTGGGGAAGGTTCGGAAGATGTGTGAGCTGATCCGCCAGTACCAGCCCCGTGCGACGATAATAGTGGGGGGGCATGTTACCAACAAGGGGAATATCCGCGATATCGTCGATACCGATTTTATTTGCAGAGGGGAGGGTGTCCAATGGTTTCGCCACTACCTCGGCCAGGATGAAGACGCCCCGATACGCCATCCCATGGTATATTCGGGCTTCGGGACACGCATGCTGGGAATCACTCTTCCCATGCAGCCCGGTAATACGGCGGCCATGCTGATTCCTTCAGTCGGTTGTCCCGTGGGGTGTAATTTTTGTTCCACATCGGCGCTCTTCGGAGGAAAGGGACATTTTCACAACTTTTATGAAACGGGTGACGAACTCTTTTCCGTCATGTGTGATATCGAGAAAACGCTTAATGTTCGCTCTTTTTTTGTCATGGATGAGAATTTCCTGATACACAGAGAGCGTGCACTGCGTCTCTTGGAATTGATGGAGGAAAAGGGGAAGAGCTGGGCATTGTTTATTTTCAGTTCTGCCAGAGTCATTAAGTCATATACCATGGAACAGCTTGTGGGATTGGGAATATCCTGGGTATGGATGGGACTGGAGGGGAAGGAGAGCACCTATGAAAAGCTCAAAAATGTCGATACAAAATCGCTGGTGAGGGAACTTCAATCGTACGGCATGCGTGTCCTCGGTTCATCCATTATAGGCCTCGAAAATCACAGACCTGAAGACATGAATGACATTATAGATTATGCAGTGAGTCATAATACTGATTTCCATCAGTTCATGCTCTATACGCCCATTCCCGGCACGCCGCTCTACGAACAGCATAAAAAGGCGGGAACGCTCCTTTCCGATGAAGAATTTCCACCCGCCGATGCACACGGCCAGTATCGTTTCAATTACCGACACCTGCACATAACAGATAACAAGGAAGAAGAATATATCGTCAACGCCTTTCGCCGCGATTTTGAGGTAAACGGTCCCAGCCTCGCCCGTTTAATCAGGACCTTCATGAAGGGATGGCAGCGATATAAGGACCATCCCAACAAGAGAATCAGGGACCGATTTGCCTGGGAGGTGAAACCGCTTCGCACGACATACGCGGGAGCGGTGTGGGCCATGAGAAAGTGCTATGATGGGAACGAAGTGATGAAGGGCAAGATGAATTCCCTCCTGAAGGAACTATATCGGACCTTCGGATGGAAAACAAGGATATTGGCGCCCCCCATCGGCATGTACATCTCATGGACAATCAAAAGGGAAGAAGGGCGGCTGGCACGCGGTTGGACCTACGAACCCGAAACATATCGGGGTCAGCGGGGTCAGGTCTCAACATTTGACAAACCGCTTCAGGAAAGCCTCACACCGTCCAAGCATGTTGATGTGCGGCAGTCCGCCTAGTCACAACAGGAATTGTTTTCGCCTGAGATGTGGGCGCATAGTGAACCACCTCAGGTTTCAGGGAAATTGTCCTGTTTTCCGGTGATGTAAAAAATTTGTCACAGCGTACACCCGAATGTGTAATGCCGTCAGTATTTTCCGCGTAGTGTAACTATTCAGGCGGATAAGTTAACGGCTGATACTGACAGCATCGCTCTTTATCTTCTGGCCCTTCGGTTATCTCGTCCGTTTCGTCTATCCCTTTCTGGAAGGGCGATACGATGTATCCGCAATGGCCCTCATCGTGAGTCGGGGCACGGCAACCTGGGGGCCGCGAATGCGGCTATGGCGGCGGGGAGAAATTCTCCGAATAACACTTCGCCGTTGATAAGGGATATGGTTTCAGGTGAGTTGTCTCCCAAAGGGTTCAAGGGGCCAAGGATTCGAGGGTTCGAGTAAAAATTAAGGTACCATTTGACGAAAATGCCAGAGTTGGCAAATTTGTCAAATAGCATTGAATGAGTTCCTACGCTGGTTCAATCTTGAAGATTGAACCGCACCAATAACCATTTCCTTCGAGGCGACGGGCTTAAAAGGTCCGATGAAGCCTATCATATCACTGCTTTTTGTTATCAGGTGAATATGGATCAAAATGAATACAAAGGGTAATAAATTTGTAACCCCTTGTTGGGATGGCACTATTTTAGCGCATCGGTTTGGATATCCTGCCTGTTGTGTCTATCGCATGCATAGTGCCGGCGATGCACCGTAAACGTTCAAAAGGATATCTCCTCTTTCAGTTCATTCGACAGGACTGATGGCAATGAGTACTTCCGGTTAATGTTGAGGTTCAATCTGCAAGATTGAACCAGCGGCATATGTTTGGAGCAGCGGGAACGAAGTCGACATGAGATTGCCTGCAAATGAATTTCCATACTGCCGCCTTAATTGCAAGAGTGTCAGGTATATTAACGAAATGGAGGCCAGTCACTATTTTTTCTTAAACTGGAGCTTCATCTGCTGTGGTTTGATGCTGACAATAGAGACACTATCATGGGGAAGCTTTATCTGATCTCGTGAGATAGTGAAGGTCCTCCTGCCTAAACGTGCCAGGGAAAGGTCCACGTCGACGGAAACATTCTTTTCGCTGAGAGTGCTGGCATCCTTTCGAAGCCCTCTGACCATGATCTGAACGTGCGTTTCCTCGGGTTCAACGAGTTCCATTTCCTGGGGTATGTTTCCAAAATTCAGGGGGACAGTTATAGTTGCCTCAAAATCCTGCTGACCTGCCAGCAAGAGCCACATAACACACACAAGAAGGAGTGCGCCCACCTTGACGGGCCATCGATTAAGAATCAGGGCGCTGGTTTTTTTCCACCATGCCTGTTGGGGAGGTTTTTTGGGGGCTATAGATTCTATGATAAGTCGCAGCAAATCATCGGAATTATCGACGGGGAGGAGTTTACCTTCCCGGGCCAGCAATACCTTCCCGGTTTCTTCCGAAGCAACAACCACCAGGGCATCACATCGTTCAGAAAGCCCCAGTGCTGCCCGGTGTCTCGTGCCCCACTCTTTGGGAAGTCCTTCGGCGGAACTGAGGGGGAGATAAGAGGCAACCTGGGCGATGTGATCGTTCTGGATCAGCGCGGAACCGTCATGGAGAGGAGATTCCTTCTGAAAGATAGTCAGTAAGAGTTCGGTGTTGGGCTCGCCTTTCAGAGTCTGTCCTTCCGTAATAAACTCTTTGACCTGATCTCCCCGCTCGATCATGATGAGGGCACCGGTTCTGCGTTTTGCCAGCGCGAAAACACCCTTTGTGAAGATGGGTATCCACTTTTCAGGACTCGATGTTTTATGAAGTCCTAAGGCTTTGAGTGGATTGACGCGTTCGAGAACCTTCCGTATCTCCGATTGAAAAAGGATGATGATAAGGATTATCAAAACCTGCCAGAAGATCTGAAAGACCCAGGTGGTAAGAAAAAGGCCCCATATCTCGGCTATGGTAAAGACGAAGCCCAAAACGAGGAGTCCCACAAGCGCTTTCAGTGCCTTCGTTCCCCTGAACCAGAGATAGAGATGATAGGCGACGATCGAGAGGAAGAGGATGTCGATTAAATCCTGTAATCTGAGATTGGCTATAATGGCGATGAGATGCATAGATTACCTTCTATAGATGATATTAGAACTTAGATTTTAATTAGCGATAATGTATTGAAAAGTCAAGAAAAATAGGGATAATTTCAACGATACGCAAGAATCTGTCAATACAACCGGTCAAAGAAGTAAGGGATATCTGAATCGGGAATAGTGGGTAATGGAATATGTCGTTGATATTGCCGAAATATCGTGATTAAATAGCTTGAAAATGAAGTCAGGGAGGAAGAAGCCATGCCGGAAAGTCAGATAAAAAAGGTTGTTTTCCCCCAGGGAGGGGAATTTTGTGTGGTCATACACGACCTTCTCACGGAAGGGGTGGACTGTATCGTCAATGCGGCCAATGGGATGCTGGCCCACGGAGGGGGTGTGGCCGCAGCAATTGCCCGGGCTGCGGGGAAAGACCTTATAGCCGATGGAAACCGGATCGTCAGGGAAGAAGGACCAGTGCCGACGGGTGGCGCAGTTGTTACAACGGCGGGAAATCTGCCCTTTAAAGGTGTCATTCATGCTGTGGGTCCTCGCATGGGGCAGGGTGATGAAGAGAACAAACTTGTCAAGGCACTGGAATCATCCTTTCTCAGGGCCCACGAAAAAGAATGGTCTTCACTTTCCTTTCCGGGGATAAGTTCGGGAATCTTTGCCGTACCCCATGAAATCTGTGCGCGTGCATACA
>CAYMYS010000106.1:0-9181 GCA_964394725.1 uncultured Syntrophaceae bacterium | reverse complement strand
ATATATAATCCAAAGAGGAGCGTATTGAAAGATGGGTTGGTCGTACGCTTACGTTTCAATTACCATTGCTACCGTAGTCATCGCTTATTATGCCTACGCAAGTTACAAGCTATCTATCCAAATGAAAGAAGCCGATAAAAGAGCAAAAGAGGAAGCGCATGAAACCTCAATAGATATTCTTACTGCCGCTTTAATGGGCGGGAAATTTGGTTCTCAGACATTTGAAGCATTGGAAGCTTTTAAAATATTGCGAACACAAGTGAAGGAAATAGTAAAGGGATAATGAAATGGTTCAGTTTAACGTTTTTAGGAAGCTTTTGATACCACGACCATCAGAAAAAATCACGCTCATAAAAACTGCGTCTTACAAACCGAATTCAGTGTTCTCAAAAAAACGGCCAGCTATTGACTTGTATTTGAAGTCTTGTATCCCTTCGATGAAGGCAGTTCTAAAGACTACAGGAAGCAACAAATGTCCATCTTGTATTTGCCTGCAAAGAAAAGGACTGCGTCAAATATCACCGAATTAAAAGTTTTGATTCCTCCGGTGTCATTCCGGCAGGGCACCTCCTATTTCTTGAAATTATACAATAAATAGGATACCTTTACCCCATGGAAAAAGACACCCGAAAACCGACACTCTATCTGATAGACGGCAGTAATTATATCTACCGGGCATTTTACGCGATACGCGAACTTTCTAATTCAAAGGGATTCCCTACGAATGCTATCTATGGATTCACCAATATGCTCATGAGATTGTTGCGTGAGCGGAGTCCCGATTATATAGCCATCGCCTTTGATTCAAAGGGTCCCACCTTCCGCCATGAAACCTATGACCAGTATAAGGCGAATCGTAAGGCCATGCCAGATGAACTGATCCCCCAGATTCCCCTGATAAAGGACGTCCCTTTCCTTTTCCCGTCTCCCTACTATGAAAACGCAGCGGTCGCATAACAAAAGTATTACTGGAAAATCGGATGGAGTATACATAATTGTATATCAGGTAATCCCTGGGACGAACATCCTTACATAAGATGAGTGAACATTTCAGGCAACAGGGGAATACTGACACATGAATGAACAAACAAATACCGGCGAAATACTTATTTATCAGACGGAAGATGGTCAGGCATCTTTAGAGGTTACATTAATTAAAGAAACAGTTTGGTTGAATCTCAATCAAATGGCGGGATTGTTTCAAAGAAACAAGTCGGTTATTTCGCGGCATATTTCTAATGTCTTCAGAACAGGGGAATTATCAGAGGGGGCAACTGTTGCAAAATTTGCAACAGTTCAGATTGAAGGTGACAGGGAGATAACTCGTAATATTGAATACTATAACCTGGATGTGATCATTTCTGTCGGTTATCGTGTCAATTCATTACGAGGCACCCAATTCCGCATCTGGGCTAATGCAATACTGAAAGATTATCTTGTCACCGGGTACGCGCTGAATGAAAAGAGATTACAATCACAGATTGAACAATATCAGGCGCTGAAACAATCGATCAAACTTATCGATAATATCGTTGATCGTAAACAGCTTTCCGCCTCTGAATCTGAAGGCCTCTTGAGAATTCTTGGTGATTTCAGCTATGCCCTGGATACACTTGATAGATACGACTATGGGAAGCTGGAATTGATAGGCGTATCTGGCGGGGCAACAAAGCGAATTTTGTATGAAGAAGCGAAAGGCGCGATTAAGACAATGCAGGGGAGGTTGAGTGATTCCGCCTTATTTGGACGTGAAAAGGATAATTCCTTCAGAAGTTCTCTGGATACGATTTGCCAGACTTTCGACGGCAGGGATCTCTATCCCAGCATTGAAGAGAAAGCGGCACATCTTCTCTATTTCATTGTGAAAAATCATTCATTCGTAGATGGGAACAAGCGTATCGCCGCTGCTATTTTTACCTGGTTTCTTGAACGGAATGGTCTGCTCTATAACCCTGATGGAACCAAACGCATAGCCGACAACGCTTTAGTGGCATTGACGTTGATGATTGCCATGAGCGATCCGACGGAAAAGGACGTCATAACGAAAATAATCGTTAATCTTATAAATAAGGACAACTGACAAATAGCCTTCAGCATATATAACCGAATCAATTTGGGCGACTCACGTGAAAACCTGAAAGAGATATTTCAGAGAATTTGATGAAGATGATTTTCTGGATACCAGCCCCGCGACTGAATCGGCGGATATCATGATTCGGGATATTGGCGAAGATGGTATCGATGATCTGTGCCTACAATGCAGGGAAGAAATGGATGTGATGGATCTGCTGGGGTTTGGGCGATAAGGAAAAATCCACGGTTCGGCCCTGCACACTTCAACCCGCATTCAATAATCTGATCCAATCAGCTTAAGTGAAGCTTTGTATTTGAAAGTGTTGATATCGAATTTATCCCGTTTTTATTGACTTCAGGAAGCAACAAAGCTGACACGAAACGCATCTGTCCATCTTGTATTTGCCTGCAAAGAAAAGGACTGAGTCAAATACCACCGAATTAAAAGGGTTGATTCCTCCGGTGTCATTCCGGCAGGGCACCTCCTATTTCTTGAAATTATACAATAAATAGGATACCTTTACCCCATGGAAAAAGACACCCGAAAACCGACACTCTATCTGATAGACGGCAGTAATTATATCTACCGGGCATTTTACGCGATACGCGAACTTTCTAATTCAAAGGGATTCCCTACGAATGCTATCTATGGATTCACCAATATGCTCATGAGATTGTTGCGTGAGCGGAGTCCCGATTATATAGCCATCGCCTTCGATTCAAAGGGCCCCACCTTCCGCCATGAAACCTATGATCAGTATAAGGCGAATCGCAAGGCCATGCCCGATGAACTGATCCCCCAGATTCCCCTTATAAAGGATGTCGTCAGGGGCTTTTCCATTCCCCTTCTGGAGCAGCAGGGAATGGAGGCCGACGATATCATCGGAACGCTGGTCGAAGAGAGCAAAGGCAGGGGATTGCAGACGGTCATCGTGTCGGGAGATAAGGACTTTATGCAGCTCGTTTCCCAAGACGTCATCATGATAGACACGATGAAAAACAAGACCTATGATATTGAGGGCGTCAGGGAATATTTCGGTGTGGGACCGGAAAAGGTGGCGGAGATACTGGGTCTTGCAGGAGATACGTCGGACAATATCCCCGGCGTCCCCGGTGTGGGGATGAAGACGGCGCGAAAACTGATAGACGAATATGGAACCATGGAGGGAATTCTGGAAAACGCGGGGAAGGTCAAAAACGCCCGTGTGAGGAAGAATCTGGCGGAATTCGCCGATCAGGCACTCCTGAGCCTCGATCTGGCAACCATAAGGACCGATGTGGATATAGAGTATGACCTCGAAGGCTTTCGCGTCACGGAACCCGACCCGAAACGCCTCAGGGAGGTCTTCGCCGAATGTGAATTCTCCTCGCTGATCCAGGCCTTGAATATCAAGGAAGAGGACGCGGGAAGACTCATTCATCTGATTCTGGATGAAGGGGAGTTGAACAAACTCCTTGAGAAACTGCGGGAAGCGGAGGAGATTTCCTTTGAACTGGAACTCTCTTCGGAAGAACCGATGAAGGCGGACATTGTGGGGATAGCCCTCTGCACCGAGCCGCAGGAGGCCTTCTACATCCCCATTGGTCACGAGTATGATGGTGTTCCGGAACAGCTCAAAAAGGACACAGTCCTTGGCGCATTGGCCCCCATACTTTCCGATGAAAGGATCAAGAAGTCGGGCCACGATATAAAGAGGGCCTTCATTGTCCTTTCACGTAAGGGGATACCTCTTTGTGGTCTACAGTCGGATTCCATGATCGCGTCCTATATTCTCAACCCTTCACTGCGCAGTTTCGATCTTTCCGACATTGTCTTGGAGCATCTCAGTCGGGGACTTCCATCGAGAAAGGACCTGACGGGGAGCGGGGCAAAGGCCCTACCCTTTTCCGCAATAACACTGGAAAAGGCGGCCGATTATTCATGTCAGAGGGTCACCGCCGCTTTTAAACTTGCGCCCATATTCAGTGAGAAGATCGAAAAGGGGGAATTTCAAGACCTCTTTCATACTATCGAGATGCCCCTTCTTGCCGTCCTAGCCTCGATGGAGGAAAAGGGTGTTCTCCTCGACTGCGATCTCCTGCAGGAGATGTCTCGGGAACTTGGGGAGTTGATGCAAATATCTGAGGAGAAGATCTACGACCTTGCCGGTGAGAAATTTAACATAAATTCACCGAAACAGCTTCAGGTCATCCTCTTCGACAAGATGGGTCTCCCCAGGGGAAGAAAGACCAAGGGGGGATACTCCACTGACGTCGAGGTCCTGACCAATCTTGCCCGTTCACAGGAGGTCCCCGCTGAGATACTAACCTACAGGAGTTTGACAAAGCTGAAATCGACATATGTCGATGCGCTCCCGCTGCTCATTCATCGGGAAACGGGACGTGTGCATACGTCTTATAACCAGACAGTAACGGCGACGGGGCGGCTTTCCAGCAGCAACCCGAACCTTCAGAATATTCCCATTAAAACAACCGAGGGGCGGCGGATACGCCAGGCCTTTATCGCCCCTGCAGGGTATGAACTGATATCGGCAGACTATTCCCAGATAGAATTGCGTATCATGGCCCATCTCTCGGGTGATGAATTTCTCACCAGGGCCTTTGAGGCGGGAGAGGATATTCACCGACAGACCGCTGCCGGCATATTCGCGATTTTTCCCGAGATGGTCAACGACGAAATGAGGCGTCAGGCGAAGGTGATAAACTTCGGCATCATGTATGGCATGAGCCCCTTCGGGCTGTCGAAGGAACTGGGGATAACCCAGAAGATTGCAAAGACCTATATCGACGAATATTTCCGTAAATTTGAAGGTGTTCGCAAATTCATGGATATCGTTCTGGAAAAGGCACGGGAAGACGGATTTGTCACGACGCTGCTCAACCGCAGGCGGTATATACCGGAGATAAACAGCAGGAATGCCCCCGTACGCCAGTTTGCCGAACGGATGGCCATCAATACGCCGATACAGGGGACAGCGGCCGATCTTATCAAGGTGGCGATGATCAACATATATGAAAAAATAAGGGCAAGAGGCCTCTCGACGGCGATGATCATGCAGGTCCATGATGAACTGGTCTTCGAGGTCCCTTCCCCTGAGAGGGAAGAAGTAATGACACTCGTCAGACAGGAAATGGAGGGAGTCATTACACTCTCCGTCCCCCTGACAGTGGATATCAAGGCAGGGAAAAACTGGGATGAGGCACATTAACGATGAATAGTCTCAAGTCTTTTTTAGGTGAAAAGTTTTCCATTCTAACTGCTCTGACGGCGGAAAACGAGATGTGGCAGTTTATCTCCTCCCTCGTCATACTGTTAGCCGGTCTCATTATATTTGAATTTTTCTGGCGCTATGTAAAAAACAGGATCGAAAGCCTCCTCGAAAGGAAGCGTCGCAAGCGTTATATCCCCTACTGCATCGGCTTTCTGCCGTCGTGCCGCCTGTTTTCTGTGGTGATTATTGTCTGGATTGCCAAAATACCGCTCTTGCTGCCGCTCCAGTTACAACACCTCATACAGGGCCTTGAATCATTTCTGCTGGCAATCGCGGCCATATTCTTTTCATTTCAGCTTATCGGATTGCTCGATCCCCTCTATGGAGTGATCCCCGCAAAGATGAAGCAGCGGATTACCAAACGATTCTTTACACGGACAAAGGGTCTCCTCAGAATCTTTGCCGTCGTCATGGTCGGCCTTTTGATCGTATATACACAGAAGCATTTTTTTCCCCAATGGCTGTGGCAATACTCCTGGTGGCGATATATCGTTGTGGTCATTGTCGTGGCGCTTGTCTATATGGTTGGCCGTATCCTGGAGAATTTCCTGGCCAACATGACAAAAAGCCTCCAGGACAGAGAGGAAAAGGTGCGGCTGCACATGATTCTCAAGGCGGCGCACCGGCCGATCCAGTTCCTTCTGGCCGCCATAACCATCTATATCGCCGGTTCTGTATTGAATCTTCCCGGCACATTGGCCCATTTCGTCGATGTTGCCGTTAATGCGCTGGTCGTCGCCGTCATTGTCCTCTTTGTGTATCGACTCCTCGATGTCATCGAATATGAATTGAACAAATTTGTGCAGCGAGACGATAACCAGTTTGACCAGAACCTCGTTCAGATGGTGCGGATAATTACGCGTGTTCTCGTTATCGCCCTTGGTGCTATCTACCTCTTGCAGGCAGTTACGGGAAAACCGATGAACACGCTCATTGCGGGACTGGGAATCGGTGGTCTGGCCGTTGCGCTGGCCGCCCAGGACACACTGAAAAATCTCTTCGGCAGCTTCATGATCATGATGGACAAACCCTTTATCGTGGGCGATTGGGTGAAAGTTGATGGTGTCGAGGGTCTTGTCGAGGAACTCGGATTTCGTTCCACCCGGATTCGCACCTTTCCCGGTCATCTTGTCTCAATTCCCAACGAGAGGATGGCCAGCGCCAATATCGACAACGTTCAGAGACGTACCGGAATCCGCCGCCGAACCAGCATTACTGTAACCTATGACACGCCCCCCGACAAGGTGCAGAAGGCTGTCGATATCATCAAGGATATCCTGGCAAACAGTGAGGAGGTGCATCCCGATTATCCCGTTCGTGTTATCTTCGATAAATTCAACGATGTGTCATTGGGTATTCTCGTAAGCTACTGGTACAGGAGGAACAATTACTGGGAGGCAAAGGCCTTTGCTGAGAAGGTCAATTTCATGATTCTCCGGGCCTTTAATGAAGAGGGGATCGAATTCGCATTCCCGACGACGACGACCTACCTTGCCCACGACGAGAGTAGACCCCTCAATATTACTGTCACCAATGAGAGGGCGGACAGGGAGTAAGCAAGCTTTTTACTAACAGGTCATTCCCACGGATGTGGGAATCTGTGCGTCACATTTCACTTGACCAATAAATTCGTGTTGTTTTATAGTTATTCATAATGCATGTGGGGGAGAGCTCATGAAGATCAAGGTGGAAAAAGAAAAGATAATCAGTGCCCTTAGAAAACTGGAAGGCATCGAGATCGTAGTGGAAGATGCAAACGACGCGAAAGAGGCGATGGAACTCATCCTGGCCCGGGAAGACCTCTTCGGTGACAGTGGCTACGCAAAACCAAAAGATGTAAGCGTAACTCATATGCAGGAATATCGCGATTCATCGGTGGATTACAAGATACTCTTCCTGATCGACTTCATATTCGAAAACGACGTCGTATTGGGGGCAAAGGCGTCATTCATCAAGAAACTCCAGGACTTCTTCAATAAATCGTAAGAATAGATCAGTGCCCATTATTGACATTTACCGAAAATGGCAACACTGCCAAATCGGGTAAATAGCATTTATTATGGCACGTAATCCGTATTACTCGTTCCCACGCTCCTGCGTGGGTATGCATATATATTTCCCAGGGACTGTCCCGGTGCCGCCATTTATGCTGGCTATCGTCAATGCGGTAGAAACGGCCAGTATCTTGAGTAGTATCCTCTTCTTCCTGATGTTTTTTCTCGGGACGACCATATATTTTATCCCGCTGCCATTTATGGGCGCCTTCCAGTCTTTTACCAACACAGTAATCGCCGTTGGCAGTATGATCGTTTAGTAATATTGTATGTCGAAGTCGTCATTTCCACGAAAGCGGGCATCCAGAATGATACTGAATGCTGGATCAAGTCCGGCGTGACTTTTGATATGTTTAATTCCCGGAGCAATAATGTACTGCCGCTGGTCCAATCTTGCAGATTGAACCTTAATATTAAAGAAAGGTGCTCATTGCCATCAGAGTTAAATGTGTCGAAAGATATGAAATGGTTGTATATTTAATAATATAAGCTAGTTACACCGCATTTGTAAATGTAAGCTACTGTAAAGTCAAAAATCGAGTCTCCAGTTTAGCTGGATCAGGAGGAGTCAATGAAACGACTGAAATCCATTGCGGGATATGCATGGGCCATCCTGGCGATTCCCATCGTACTGGCCACCTTCATGGGTATGGATTTCTGGGCCAGAGGTCTTGCCGGGGCAACGGGCGTCATAATCTCCCCCTGGTACACGGGAGAGAAATAGCCCGCACCGAGACACACGAAGGATATCGAACAGAAATCCATCGCCCCGTTTTTGACGGTCTTCTGGGCGAGAGGGATAAGGGATTTGTCCAAATAAAGTGGATGCCGGAGAGTGGCAAACTTTCCCCTCTAATCGAAGAGGAAATCGACTTCAACAAAGACAATTCCACAGATTTCTTCATCAGTCTCGATACACGGACAAATGAGGCAACCCTTCGTCCCGAGAGCAGCAGTGTCATTGCTCTGCGGGATATTATAAATTTCGGAGAAGGGCGGGTAGCCCGCGTATGGCTGAAAAATGGTGACAGATAGATATAAAAAGGTTTTCTGGAACCTGATTACAACCCCACTATTCCCGGAAAACAGTTGATGCTAGATCGGTTATACCTGAAGTTCGCAAATTTAGAGATAAACACAGCCTCGGAAGACACTCAATGCTTGATATTGAAGAACTAAGAAGATAAATGAAGAAATCCTCTGTTTTCGAAACCTTCCCAGTATGACGCATCATAGCTTGATCTTGCACTGAGAAAAGGCATCCCTATAGCCACCTGAGACAATCCTTTGATAGAAGCTGCCCAAAAGGCCGATGTTCCAATTCTTATGGGTTAAAAAACACCGGCTGAGTGGCCAGAGAAATGACCAGAACCAAGTTTCGCTGGAAAAAGTTCATCAGTCAAACTGATCTTTGAGATGTTAAGCGCAACATAATCGGCGGAAATGCCAGCATTGGCAAATCCGCCGATTACCAATCTTGAGTAACTCGGGGTGGCATCCGGACTGGGCTGAAAATCGAGTATTTCCAGCAACTTGTTGCGGAGAACTTAGATCTTTTGGCCGATGCGAAACGCTAAGATTGTTTCTGCTGTCCTCTCGAGTTCTATCACAAATGAGGGAAATCGTTGTGATAGTTCCTCGTACTGTAAACATGCTGTGTTCTTTTGTTTTTCGAACAAGTAAAGAAGTTGGCTGTCCGCCATGTCTTTAGTGTCTTCATAGGTAAGACCGCTTGTTTTGAAATCATTGATGTACTGTGCGACAACAGGCCGGGAAATGTTG
>CAYMYS010000105.1:5751-9298 GCA_964394725.1 uncultured Syntrophaceae bacterium | reverse complement strand
CATCGCACAGAGAGCGTAATGATGTGGTACGTGGTTGAACAGAGTATGTTACGTATAGCTTCCTGAAATGGTGATAAAGAAATGGCATGAAAATCATATTTATTTCAAATAGTAATCTGCATCATAGGTCGAACTGAGGCTAGAAACCTGCCTCCTTAAAAGTGAATGGCTAAACACAACACATTGTGCTAAAGAATAAATCAGGAACGATTATAATGCCATGTGGTCCCTATTTTATAGGGAATTATTTATAGAATAAGGGCCAGTATTCTTTACGTTTCTTTTGAAGATATTTTAAATACAGGGTCTGTAATGGTAACTGAACGCAAAGATTTACAGCATATTAATATTTATTGTGATGAAAGCAGGCAAACAAATTCCGATGATGCTTACATGGTTATTGGTGCAATGTCATGCCACAGGGATAAAAAGGCTGACATATTCCGCAACATAAATACCCTGAAAAAAGAGCATAGGGTATGGCCTGAATTCGGATGGAAAAAGATTTCTGAAAATCGAAAAGCTTTTTACATGTCAATGATCGACCTGTTTTTATTTGAAAGTTCGCTTGCTTTTCGCTGTATCGTTGTGGATAGAACTACACTAGATCACGATACATACAACTTTGGTAACGAGGAACTTGGATTTTATAAAATCTATTATCAAATGCTCATTCACTGGTTAAAGCCAGGACTCGCCTACAGTATTTATTGCGATACGAAGTTAAACAAAACTAGAGGACGCTTCGTCGATTTACGGGACATAATGCGCAGGAAGTTGAGCGGGAAAGCACGGATCATGTCTTTAGAGCAGGTAACATCCTCCAATCAACCCTTAGTCCAGCTTGCAGACCTTTTTATAGGAGCAGTAGGGTACATTTGGAATGGTAGGAAAGAAAGTGAGTTAAAAATTAAATTCTGTAATAAGCTGGCTACCAAGGTTGGTTTATCTGGCTTGAATGTTACGACCAAACTAAGCGAAGAGAAATTTAATATTTTCAATTTCACCGGACGCTAAAATGTCGAAACATCTATGGCCGTTCATCAGGTTAAAGGCCGATACTGAAGAAAAACTAAGAGAAGCATATAGAAAAATATATTTAGAAAATTATGTAAAAACAAAGGATGGTAAAGAAATAGAACTCTATGATTGGCACGGAAACCGAATTCATTTTGGTTCATACAGTAGTGTTTTCGACCATGCTTTCTCAGAAAGTGCAGATTATCGGACTAGCTGTGGCATCCATGAAATATCATTTTCAAAGGAAAGGGCTCGGCGCATTTTATGGATAAAAGAGGTTCTTAAAGCATCAAAGGGAACGATTGAAAGGAGGTCCCAAACAAAGCGGGGATATAGTCCAAACAGATTAAAGCAAAGGAGAATTCTAATAGTATTAGAGGAAAACTATGTCGTTGTTCTTGAAAAAGTAGAAAAGAAAGAAACATTATATTTCATTTCTGCCTTTCCTGCGGACAATGGTTACATTAAGAAAATTAGAAGTGATGGTGGGCTTTTAGAAGTAAAAAGCCCCAGTCTTAACGGCGACTGAGGCACTGCCACGATCCTAAACCTTGGGTAAAGGATCAACAGCCTTAACGGCTTAGGATGGATTCTACAGCAAATTATATATTTGTCAAGTTTTTTTACAGTTTTTTTACAATAGAGAATTTAAGGATATTGTATATTTCAACCGGTAATCACTGAATTTCTAATGGAATTTTTCTGAGGAATAGTAGGTGAAAGTTCCAAAGCAATATATTTCTTCATTAACATTTAAACCCTTCCCCAATTAAACCCCTGTAATGCAGTCAAAATGTCACCACTCACCCAATTCCAACAGAAGAACGAAAAGTTTATCGAAAGGGGAGGCAGGCTCCCCACGACAGGACTATCAGCATATCAATAATAAGAATAATTGATAGAGGGGATAAGCGCATTCACTGATTCGTTTCCCTTCGGGAAGCAAATCCTAATTTGCTAATGTGGTAACTCAAGCAAATAAGCGGTCTCATGACCCGTTATATCCGGGCAACGCGTCTTCTGAGACATCGGATAGCCGCGGATTCCGTTCGTCTTTCTCCGAGATGACGACATCGTTCATGGGCCACGCAATCTTTATCTCCGGATCCGCCCAGAATATGCCGTATTCGTCTCCCGGTGCGTAAAAATCGGTACACTTATAGATGACATCCGCCTCTTCACTGATAACGCAGAATCCGTGGGCGAAGCCTTCGGGGATGAATATCTGTCGCTTGTTTTCCGCCGACAGGTATTCGCCTATCCATTGGCCGAAGGTGGGGGAACCCTCTCTGATATCGACGGCAACATCGAATATTTCACCGGTAATAACATAGATCAGTTTTGCCTGCCCATGTTCGAGTTGATAATGAAGCCCCCGAAGGGTACCCTTCTGTGAATGGGAGTAATTGTCCTGCACAAAGATCGCATCGATCCCCCCTTTACCGTATCTGTCCTTATGGTATGTCTCCATGAAGAATCCGCGGTTGTCGGAGAAGACCCCCGGTTCAATAAGAAAAACTCCGGGAAGGGCAGTCTCAATAAAAGCGTTTGGCATCCTTTTCCTCCCCCCCTCCATCGACAAGTTCCATCAGGTACTGTCCATATTCATTCTTGAGCATGGGCCCTGCGAGATCCTCCAGTTCCTTTCTGCCTATATATCCCAGTTGAAAGGCAATCTCTTCGAGACAGGCAATCTTCAATCCCTGCCGGTCCTGAATCGCCTGGACGTAACTTGCCGCCTGCTGGAGGGACTCGTAGGTGCCAGTATCGAGCCATGCAAAGCCACGCCCGAAACGTTCCACCTTCAGTTTTCCACGGCGAAGGTACTCCACGTTCACAGCGGTAATCTCAAGTTCTCCCCGCGCCGACGGTTTCAGGTTTGCCGCGATGTCCACTACATCATTGTCATAAAAATAGAGCCCCGGAACGGCATATTTGGATCTTGGTTTTTGGGGTTTCTCCTCGATACTGATCACTCTATCATTCTCGTCGAATTCCACTACGCCATACCGCTGGGGATCACTGACGAGGTATCCGAAGATAACACCGCCATCGTCCAGTTCACTGCACCGCTTCAGAATACTGCGCAGTCCCCTGCCGTAGAATATATTGTCTCCCAGGACGAGGGCCACCGTATCATTTCCGATAAAATCGCGTCCGATGATGAATGCCTGGGCCAGGCCCTCGGGACGGGGCTGCTCTGCATAGGAAAGCGAAAGCCCCAACTGGGAACCGTCTCCGAAGAGCCTCTTAAAACAGGGGAGGTCGTCGGGAGTGGAAATAATCAGTATCTCCCTGATCCCGGCCAGCATGAGGACCGACAGGGGATAATAGATCATTGGTTTGTCGTATACGGGTATCATCTGCTTGCTTACCGCTCTCGTTATGGGATAGAGGCGTGTGCCCGATCCCCCTGCCAGTATTATGCCTTTCATCATTCCCTTCCTTCCCTTCCCTTTCCTTCCCTGCATCACATTTAGTAATGGTCATCGAATGAGGATCTATCGACTGTTGTCTTTTCTATCGA
>CAYMYS010000105.1:0-5651 GCA_964394725.1 uncultured Syntrophaceae bacterium | reverse complement strand
TCTATCGACTGTTGTCTTTTCTATCGAATATCTTTATCTCCCGGGCTTCACTCAAGAGGCGTTCACGAAATGTATCGACGTATCGATCTATATCGCATTGCCAGTCATTCATTATATTGATGTTCTCCTCTTTCAGCCGGGTATTTTCCAGTATGGAATTTTTGGGTCTCCGGGCAGCCGTTGGATAGTCTTCGCTGCTGCAGGGGACGAGCCGGTGCGGCAGATCCATCTTTTCCAGAAAGTAGCGGGCCAATTCATACCATGTACAAAACCCTTCCGCCGTAGCGTGGTAGATTCCCTGACCACCCCCTGCAATCAGTTTCTCTATTTGCGCCGCCAGCGTGAAGGACCAGGTGGGTGAACCGAACTGATCGGCAACCACCTTTATTTCCTTCTCAGGATTATTATAGGCCAGTCGAAGCATGGTCTTGGGAAAATTACGGCCATGCATGCCATACATCCACGCCGTCCGGACAATCATGTACCTGTCTGTTATCTCACGAATGGCGCGCTCACCTGCAACCTTCGTCTCGCCATAATAGGAATGGGGATCCGTTTCATCGGATTCGCTGTAAAACTGGGGCGCCCTTTTCCTCCCATCAAAGACATAATCCGTCGAAATGTGTACGAGACAACTCTTATATTTTTCCGTAATCAGCGCCAGGTTTCTCGGCCCCTCTACATTGATGTTCCATGCCGACTCCCTCTGCGATTCAGAGGCATCCACATCGGTGAAGGCGGCGCAATTAACAATATATGCCGGTCTGACACGGTCTATTACTGCCTCCACCCTTTTCAGATCCGAAATGTCCATCTCTCGTGCATTGAAGGGAACGATCTCATGCCCCTCTCTGAAAACCGACACGCAATCGCTTCCCAGTTGTCCGCCACAACCGGTTATCACAATCTTCATCAACTACCCTTTATCTTTCTTAATTTTTTCGAGGGAACAGACTCTCTCTCGTTATGTCTGACAATTTATTTTCTTCGTCAGCGTAAAGTAGTTTTTCCCGTCTTTAGTCCTATAGGCGACACTGTCCATGACTTCCCTGATAATGGCAAGCCCTCTCCCCCCCTCCGGGATAGTTTCAATGTCATCGGGATCAAAAGAAAATACATCTCTCCGGTCCAGTTTTTCCTGCCCCATAGGGGTCCCCTCGTCGCATATTTCAAGAATAAGCCTGTCTGAATGGAGCACAAAACTGATTTCCACCGGCTTCCCTCTCTTGTTGCCATAGGCATGCAGTATACTGTTATTCACGGCCTCAACAACACAAAGCTCTACACTGTACGACTCCATATCAGAGAGGGGGATCTGTGAGCATATCTTGTTGACCGCCATACCGACAAGCGACACATTGGCGAGATCGCTGTCTATGACAAATTGTATCTTCTTTGATCCCATAATCCTTCAGTTAACATTACGATAAATGTTATGACACCTTCGGGTACAAATTGCATTTCAGGGTAAACTATTTTATTATGGAATGCAAAATAAAAGACAAAATTAACCTCTTAGTAATTGTTGAAAGGATAAGACAGGTTAACATCACTGATTATTGTAATTCTCGTATCCTACTTAATCGGTTCTATCCCCACGAGCATAATCGTTGCCAGATTATTGAAGGGAATCGACATCAGGGAACACGGGAGTGGTAACGCCGGAGGAACGAACACCTTCCGCGTTCCGGGATGAAAACCGGGGGTATTTGTCAGTGTTGTCGATGTATGCAAGGGGATTGTAGCCGTCCTCTGGATCGCGCCTCTCGCCTCGGAGACTGTATCAGTTGATCCCCAGATAATCGCTTTGCTTGCAGGGTGTGCAGCCATAGCAGGCCATATCTGGACAATCTTTGCCGGCTTTCGAGGCGGAAAGGGTGTCGGAACGGGCGCTGGTGTCCTTATGATTCTCTATCCCCACGCCTTTTTTGTCTGCCTCGTCGTTTTTTTGCTCGCCCTTCTCATATCACGCATCGTTGCCGTAGCGTCAATATCAGCGGCAGTGACTTTTCCCATCGTTCTTACACTGCTTCGCTATTTTTCAGAGAGGCCTGCTTCAGATCCCCTCTACTATTTCGGTTTTTTGGTAGCTGTCCTCATCGTTTTTACCCACAAATCGAATATCAAAAGGATTATCGGAAAAAACAAATGAGGGGCATGATATCCGCATTTATTGAAAGCAACTTATTTATCATAGAACCAGCACAAGTTTCGGTGCTCCAGGCCCAAAAGAAAAGGGATTGCGAAACAGGTAGAAATGAAAACTGTCCTTCTAGACCCGATCCTGTTCACCCTGTAAATAATTATAGAGATTCACATACTTCCCCTTGGCAACTTTTTCCTTTATTTGCAAAAATTCATCGAGGTTTCCCAGAAAAGCGTCCGCCACGGCTGGATCGAAATGCTGTCCCCTCGCCGATTTGATAATATCACAGGCTACATCGACAGGATAAGGCTCCTTGTAGGGACGCCGCGATGTTAAGGCATCAAAGGTATCTGCGAGCGCTACGATTCGTCCCTCTATAGGTATCCTCTCTCTGGAAAGTTGATTCGGGTAGCCCTGTCCATTCCATTTTTCATGATGAGTGATCGTTATCCGCTGAGCCAGCTTCAGTATCTCCGACTTGGAATTTGCCAGAATTTTCGCCCCTATGGTGGTATGGGTCTTCATGATTTCAAATTCTTCTTCCGTCAGTTTCCCCGGCTTGAGCAAGATCTCGTCCGAGATGCCTATGTTTCCCACATCATGCATCGGCGCGGCATAGAGTAGATTGTTAACTTCACCGGAGGAAAGGCCCAGTTTCTCACCAATGAGCGCACTGTAGCGGCTCATGCGGACTATGTGGGCGCCCGCGTTTACATCTTTAAACTCGGCGACAATAACCAGACGGCTGATGGCATCGAGATAGGCTCCCTGCAACTCCTTATGGGCGGACTGTAATTCCAGGATAGTTTTATCGAGATCGTTGAAATTTTCAGGCGATGTGTTCTTGTCCATAGATACACTCCTTCAACAGTTTCATATCAATTATTATCTGAACCCCGATAATCGAGGATAAGCCCCGCTAAAGGGAATAGAATGTATATCGATTTTCAGATTGAGTAGACGCCATGCACGGTTATTTCATACTATCGTCAGTTTCTGTTACCGGCGCCGGATCGGGCAGCCGAAGGATCATGATTCCTTCGGTCCGATCTACAATCTATGACGTTTTCTTAGGGAATTATACAGTAAATACAAAAATCTGCAAGAAAAATGATGCCCCGCCGCAAGCAACAGAGTACCATCAAAAGCAATGAACAATGAACTACCCTGCCGCAAGCTGCAGGGAATTAAACCCTACAGATTTCGCATCGCACTTAAAGTAATTTGAGTAATCAGTGTAATCTGCGAAATCTGTGGATTAAAGGGTGATTAAATAATCATTCATAGGAAAACTGTTTTAAGAGGTAAAATTATCGAAAAAATCTCAACTTTTGATGTCTACCCCTCTTTCGCTGCAATATCCATCGATGATTCGCAAAAAGGCTGTCCCGTATTTTTCATACTTTACCGGTCCGACGCCATGAATGGTAAGCAGACTCTCCCGGCTACGTGGGAAATAAGTTGCCATTTCGATCAATGTCTTGTCAGAAAACACGATATAGGGGGGCATGTTGCCCCTGTCTGCGAGTTCTTTTCGTTTCTTTCTCAGTTTATCAAAGAGGTCGCCATCATAATCGAGTTCACTCACCCTTTTCTTTTTGTAAAGGACCTGCTCTTCTTCAATTATTCCCCAGACAGTTTCCGCCCCCTTAAAGACATCATAGGCCTTTTGAGCCAGCTTCAAACTCCCGTGTTTCACGTCCTGGTTCATCAACCCCTGCCGAAGAAATTGTCGCGACAGGTGAAACCATTGTTTTTGTGAGAATTCCCTTCCGATGCCATAGGTAGACAGCCTGTCGTGTTGGAACTTCAAGACCTTCTGTGATTGAGACCCCCGTAAAACATCGATGATATGTTTCGTGCCGAAGAGTTCACCCGTTCGCTTTACGCATGAAAGAAATTTCTGGGCAGCGATGGTGATGTCCACATGCGTCCTTTCCCCGGCCAGACAGTTGTCACACATATCGCATTTTTCGGCGGTATAATCCTCTCCAAAATAGGTAAGGAGGGGCCGGCGGCGGCATCCATCGGTTTCGGCATATTGCAGGAGGGCGTTGAGATGAATTGCGGCAATACGCTGCTCCTCACCCTCCTTCCGGCCTATGAAATACTGGATCTTCCGAATGTCTCCATAGCTGAAAAGGAGCAGGCAATCGGCCCTGAGCCCGTCGCGACCGGCCCGGCCGATCTCCTGATAATAGGTGTCGATATTCTTTGGAAGGTCATAATGAATAACGAAACGCACATTTGGTTTGTTTATCCCCATCCCGAAGGCGATCGTGGCAACGATTATCTGCACATCGTCTCTGATAAACAATTCCTGATTCTCCATGCGGTCCGAACCTGATAATCCCGCATGATATGGTCTGACTGAGAATCCTATGTCATCAAGTACTTCATATAACTCGTCTACCTGCCTGCGGGAAAAACAATAGATAATGCCCGATTGGTCGGGGTGTTCCCTGAGAAATGCAACGGTCTGCGACGCGGGATCGGTCTTTGGAACGACTCGAAGAAAGAGGTTCTCTCGGTCAAAACCGGATATAAATTGGTTCGATGCATCAAAGCGGAGATTGCGCCCTATGTCTTCCCTGACTCTCGGTGTCGCCGTTGCCGTCAGGGCTATGCATACAGCCGAAGGGAAGCGTGACCTGACTTCTGCAATCTGCCGGTATTCGGGCCGGAAATCATGCCCCCATTCGGAGATGCAGTGGGCCTCATCTATGGCAAGACAGTCGACCTGGAGTGACGAAAGAAGCGATAACATACGAGGCGCCAGAAGGGCCTCCGGGGCAAGATAGAGTAATTTTATCTCTTTTTTCCTGAGGCGCGCCATATTGCTGTTATATTCTTCATCGGGCAGCGCACTGTTCAGATGTACGGCGGGAACATCAAGCTCCCTTAACTGCTCCACCTGGTCTTTCATCAGAGAAATCAGAGGCGACACGACAACGGTCAAACCCTCAAAAATAAGGGCTGGAATCTGGTAACAGAGCGATTTTCCCCCACCCGTACACATAATAACGAGGGCGTCTTTTTTCTTGAGAACATGTTCGATAATTTCTTTTTGATGGGGCTTGAACTCGGAGTAGCCGAAGACATCCTGAAGAATGGCCTTAGCCCGTTCTATTGTCATCGGCCATCCTTCCCGATTCCGCCGGCATGAACGGTCTTTTCTGAATAGGTTTCTCGAATACAGGAACGGCGTTGCCGCGCCTGCACGCTATAAGCATATGTCCATAAAATCGTATCACTATAGTTCATTCAGCGTTTCGGCAACAATACTCTGAAGCCACTCAAGAGCGCCGGGCGTTTTTTCCCAGCCGCTGACATTGTCGGCGGCATAGCACATAGCCTCGTGAATCGGTTTCTTTTTACTCATGGTTGTCCTTTCCTACTTCAATAAAAGACAGTCTATTTTACACGTTGGACAGGATGGGTCAAGTACCTTTCATATAAAAGTCACGATATTCACTATCCTGGGAAAACATGCGATCACACACTG
>CAYMYS010000104.1:0-9313 GCA_964394725.1 uncultured Syntrophaceae bacterium | reverse complement strand
GTTCTTCAGAGGCAGGTGGTTCCACAAGATGGGTAAAAAATCTATTGCGCCAGGAGGCATTTTTGGAGTTGCGGCGCTTGCGCTATGCGTCCCTCTGTTGGCTGAATTTGTCCTCAAGTTTGCTCCGCCGGACTATTTTGCTCGCCTTATTCGGACTTTCAATGGTTGCTGTAACTGCCAAGGGTGACACGCTCAAGGGGCTTATGATTGGGATACTCGGTGTTTTGATCAGCATGATTGGTTCCGACATTTTTACCGGTGGCTTCAGTTTTACCTTTGGTACTGAATATCTTGAGGGAGCAATTCCCTTTATTTCGATTGTTATCGGCATGTTCGCCCTGGCGCAGGCCTTTGTTCTGGCGGAGGAGGGTGGGCAAATCTCAAAGGTCGGGCGAGTAACAGGCGATGTCTATCAGGGAATTATTTTTGTTTGTAAACACTGGATAACGATCCACAAAAATAGCATTTTAGGATGTGTCCTCGGTGCAATCCCGGGAGTTGGAATCAATATCACAAACTTTCTTGCCTATCTCCTTCAAAAAAGGAGTTCAAAAGATCCCGATTCCTTTGGTAAGGGCAATCCACTCGGCGTTATTGCGCCGGAAACAGCCAATAATGCCTGTGTATCTGCAGAATTGATACCTGCCTTTGCTTTGGGAATTCCAGGCGGTGCAACGGCTGCGTTCTTTCTTGCAGCCACCAATATCTATGGGCTGCGTCCCGGGTATACATTCTTTACAGAGGGCGGATCCATTGTTTACGTACTCATATTGGGTCTCTTTTTCTCCCAGTTCCTGTTTTTTTTCCTTGGGATTTTTGGCGCCAATTATTTCGCGAAAGTGACGCTCATTCCCTCCGCCCTTCTGGTACCGATTATCATGGCACTGAGCTTTATAGGGGGTGTGGCTGAGAGAAGCCTTTTCGCAGACGTAATGGTGGTGCTTGTATCTGGTGTCATTGGCTACATTATGCAGAAAAACAATTATCCCACAGCCTGCTTCATACTCGGCATAATACTTGGACCGCTGGTTGAACGAAATTTTGTCCGTGCGTTGCCGATGTTTGATGGAGGTTTTTCTATTTTTATATCTTCGCCGATAAGGATTGTTCTTTTGATCATCATCATTACTGTGATCGCCTGGGAACTGCTGCCCCATGAGAAATGGTTTGGCTCACAGAAGAAACAACATGCCAATCAATGAAAACAAGAGACATGCCATTCTCTTGACCACAGGTTGAATATACCGTGAAAGATGTTAATAACCTGCATGAATGCGGGCCGGATACAATTTAACGCCTGCCTGAACGATAAAGAACGAAGGAGACACCATGAAAGATAACAAGAAAGACAGTAACAGGGGTTACCCCGATCTGCATGATCATCTCGAGGCCCTGGAAGAGGCGGGCCACCTTGTAACCGTAGAAAGGCCCATTAACAAAGACACCGAGATGCACCCGCTGGTACGGTGGCAGTTTCGGGGAGGAATCCAAGAGAAAGACAGGAAGGCATTCCTCTTTACTAATGTGACAGACAGCAAGGGGCGGAAGTATGATATTCCCGTTGCAGTGGGGGTACTGGCGGCCAACCGCGAGATCTACCGTATCGGCATCGCATGCCAGCTGGACAAAATCGGTGAAACATGGACAAAGGCGATCAGTAGTCCCATCGCTTTCCGTATAGTAGAGTCGGCGCCCTGTCAGGAAATAGTCATGGAGGGGGATGATCTCCAGGGGGAGGGCAGTGGACTTGCTGCCATCCCCTTCCCAATATCGACACCCGGGTGGGATGTTTCTCCCTACTCGACTCTGTCGGCCTACATTACGAAAGACCCTGACACTGGTATACAGAACATGGGGAATTACCGCGGCCAGGTAAAATCTTCAACACGACTCGGTATGAACCCGTCGCTCGAACTGCATCCGGGCATATATATTTACTGGGAGAAGTACAAGGCTCGTGGCGAACGTGTGCCGCAGCCGTTGTCGTCGGCGCACCGCCTGCGGTGACCTTCACGTCGGTACAAAAACTGAGCGAGGATGTAGATGAACTTTCCGTTGCAGGTGGCCTCGTGGGAACTCCTATAAATGTGGTGAAGGCACGCACCGTCGATCTCTTCGTGCCCGCCGAAGCGGAAATTGTCATCGAGGATTATATCGACACGGAATATCTCGAACCCGAGGCGCCCTTCGGAGAATCCCATTGCCATGCCAATCTCAGGAATACAATGCCTTCATGGAGGTTACGGCGATTACGCGGCGCAAAAAGGCCATACTCACCTCGATCATAAGCCAGGTAACGCCTAGTGAATCAAGTCTCATTAAGAGAATCGCCTACGAACCAATGTTTCTCAACCATCTGCGCGACCAGCTGGGAATAAAGGGTGTGATTCGTGTTTCCCTCCACGAACCACTGACAAATATTCGTAAGTTCATTATCATCCAGGTAGAATGATCGATGTCGTCAACCGAGATCTGGCGCGCATCATACGGTGCATCCGTACTACACCGTGCAGCGGGCAAGTTTGTTATCGCCGTTAACGACGATATAGATCTGGACAATGCCGATGCGCTTCTGTGGGCCATGGCCTACCGCTCAAATTCCAATCTGGACTTCCATATACTGGGTAATCGAGATCAGGAACACGGTCCGCGGAGTTCTCGTAATGACGGCGTGGATGCGTCGGTCCTGATCGACGCCACGCTGAAGGAGGATTTTCCACCAGTTTCTCTCCCTAAACAGGAATTCATGGAAAATGCAAAGAAGATCTGGGAAGAACTGGGACTGCCGGAGCTGAAACCGCAAAGTCCGTGGTACGGTTATTCACTGGGTGCGTGGTCTGACGACTTTGAAAAGGCTGCCCAACTTGCAGTACAGGGAGACTATTTCGAGACAGGCAAGGCCATCGCAAAACGACGACGAAAAAATGTGGCGATGAATACCGAAGTTAAGGGAGATGAGTAATCCACTGAAAAGGCCTTGTCATAGAGCTTCGCCGGGGAAGGGGTGATAAAGACCTGGGAATGGATATCCCCTCGCCTATAATTATTTCTCCCCAATACAGAGAAGAGGAAATATGATGATCTTAAGGCCGATGAGAAAAAGGCAGCTCCCGTAGATTCCGATAAGCGGTATGAAGAAGATAGTGGTAACGAAGGCGTTCAGACTTACGCCTATCAGATCGGCGGCATAGGGTGTTCCTGCCGTATCCCAGGGGGTTGAAAAAGA
This sequence comes from uncultured Syntrophaceae bacterium, assembly GCA_964394725.1. Taxonomy (GTDB): domain Bacteria; phylum Desulfobacterota; class Syntrophia; order Syntrophales; family UBA2210; genus JAFGPZ01. The sequence continues at coordinate 6,087 of CAYMYS010000104.1, read as the reverse complement.
GACTTTTCCTGTGATGGAAAATTCGGCGCCTGTCAACACCCCTGTAACAACGGAAAGGGTTATAAGAAGGAAACTTCCCGCAAAGGCTTTCATCCATAAAAAGATGACGAGAAAGAAGGCAGATAGATGATGATTCCGATTTCGATCTTCATGATGCTTTTTGTGCTGATTCTTTCCATCCTCTTTTCCATATAACTTCCCACCACCAATCCGAACATAAAGGCGGCTATGATAATTCCGATGCCGGTGTAAACGCTTCCGAAGAGGATCTGATAGACGAGGAGGATAATAACCTCCAATGAAGATGCGACAAATCCCGTCGAGAAGAGCACCTTTCCCATGATGCCGAGGCGGAGAAAATATATGGTAAGAAGGAGTGCCCCGATTATGAGGGGTAGCGTAAAGCGTTCCTGAAACATGCCGAGCCAGACGTGTATTTTGTATGAGTATGTACGGGGATGAAAATCTCGATTGACAGGCACATCCTCTGAGAGACTTCCCTTCAGTAATGCAAGTCTCTCCTTCGTCGTCCTTTCCCTGAGATAATGTTCATACACATAATCGGTCTGAATGCCCCGTGCGGCGATAAGGAGGGCGATATCAGAGGTAAGCGACCCATCGGATGCGATGAATATATTTCTCTCCCTTGGGATGACAAGGATATTTTTAAAGACTGACTGTAAAGAGTTGTAGATAGCGGACAGGAATGAAGCCCGATCATGGCTTATGTAGTTTTCCGCGCCCACTGTTGCGAAGCAGATAATCCCCTGGGGAAGCAGAATGTCTCTGACTTCCCTGAAGAATTCCAGTGTATAAAAACGATTAAGCTGCAATGAGAGGGGATCGGGAAGGTCGAGGATCACTGCATTATAATATGAGTAGTTTTCTCGATAAATTTTCTTCCATCATCCATATGTATGTATACCTCGGGTGAAAGATGAACATCGAGGTGTTGCTTCCCCGCAGATATAATCTGCGGATCGAGTTCTACATAGTCGAGACGTTTTAGGGATACTTCATGATTTCATCGATGACTCCCGCCATGCCACCCGAAACCAGCAGGATGTTCCCCGCATCCTTACGCTGAGGGAGGGCAAAATGTACCAGTTCTTTGTTGGCAAAGGTGTGCGGTGTTGAGAAGAGAAGCTCACCATTTTCAAAAAAGGATATCTGATCGCCTGTTCGGGTAACTACCAGCCTCCCATAGGGTGATTCGCTATGTGTCACGATTATCTGTTCCGGATAGAGCCATGTCAGGGAGAAGTCACCGAGTCGGATGAAAAATGAAACCACTATGAGTGCCACCAGTTCTGCCATTCCCAGCAGATAAAAGAAGAGCCCCTGTGCGGTTCTGAGAGATGTGAGAGCGAGAAAGGCGAAAAGGCAGAGAAGGGCAGGGACATAAAGCACGGTAAGATTATCGAGGTAGCGGGAGAGAATAAAGGTAAAGAGAATACCTCCCATGATATCTCCCACATTATCAAGGAAATATTCCCTGCCCATGCCGGAACTTTCTTTTCCGGGAGATTCCAGAACGCTGGAGGCCAGTGTCAGGAGCATGCCGGTATGAATACAGTAGGAGATGAGAAGCATTGAGGTCCAGGGAATGAGAATACCGATACCGGGGAGCTCTCCCCGTATCAGCATCTGATTACTGAGAAAGCGTATCAACAGTATGATAACGATAGGAAGAAAGGCGACGGGGTATATAATGATATGAAATAGTGGCATATGCCACCGCGGATTTTCAAGAAATCTTCCCAGCCAGGCACCGATCTCCGACAGGAGGAGCCAGAGAGAGATAATGATACCGAGAACGATTTCATTTCCCGAAAAGATATTAATAAACTCGCGTATTACCGCAATCTGAGTTGTGATATGCGATATGCCTAATATGATAATGGCGAAGGGTATTGAGCCGCTTTTTATAAAACCAGCCACTGGCATCCTTCCCACTTGAATGTCTCAGTCTATCCCGAAGATCGAGGAAATTCAAGACCATGTGGACTCTTTTATTCTTGACTAGCGGTAATCTCTTTCCTATACTGATCTTCAATGTTACGGAAAAGTAAGTTTTGTAAGGGGGAAAACAGATGAAGAACAAAATAATTTTGATCATAATCCTGTTTGCGCTTGTGAACATTCTGATTTATTTGATGATTAAATCTGATCACCGGGGGGATGTAGAGAGGGAAAATGCTATTGTAGAGAAGGAATCTTCTGTCATCGTATGGAAGGCCCAGTCGAGTTACGCTGCCGGACTCCCCCAACTCTATGCACCTGCAGAACATTTTGCCGAAGAGATCGAGAAACTTACGGATGGACGTCTTGTTGTCAAGCTGTCACCTGGTGGGGCGATTGTCCCTTCTTTAAAGGTATTTGATGCGGTAAGCGCCGGAACCCTCGATATGGGTTTTACATGGGCGGGTTGGTGGCTGGGTAAGTTCCCCGCCGCTGTACTCTTTGCCAACTCCTACCCCAATGGACTACAGATGAGGGAAATGCTGGGGTGGGTATACACCGGCGGTGGCCTGGAACTCTGGAATGAGCTCTATAAAGATCAGGATATTGTGGTACTCCCTCCTTACGGCATGCTGGGTTCCGAGAATTTCTGCTGGTCCCGAAAGCCTATTGAAAGTCTGGATGATTTCAAGGGATTGAAGTTTCGTACCGTTGGTATCTGGGGCAAGTGCCTTGAAAGGCTGGGCGCCAGAGTGGTCAGCCTCCCTGGGGCCGAAGTATATCCTTCACTTGAACGGGGAGTCATTGATGCATGTGAATTTGGAACACCGGCCATTGACAGGAAATTCGGATTCCAGGAGATATGCAAATATCTCCTCCTTCCCGGTATCCATGAACCATGCGCTCCCCTGGAAACTCTGGTCAATGAAGAGTCATGGGAACAATTACCGGATGATCTGAAGTACAAGGTAAAGATAGCCCTGAGGGATTCCAGCTTTTGGGCCATGAACGAGGGCCTCAAGGAAGATGCCGAGGCGATGGAGTTTTTCCGAAGTTATTCGGGTCTCACCGTTTCAAAGCTTTCTCCTGAGATGATAGATGAGATCGTAACCATAGGAGACAGTGTTCTGAAAGAAAATGCCGAGAAAGATGAGATCTTCGCAAAGATTTTAAAATCGCAGATAGACTTTCGAAAAAAAGTGGAGCCCTATGCAGAGCTTGTGAGGCTTCCCTATCGCTATGCCGAGTGAATCTCTCTCATATGGTAGAATCACACTCGATGTGGATGCTGACTGAAATAAGATGGATAGGTTGAGGGCTGTCGGAACATTCATAGATCGCATTAGTGTCTGGTCGGGGAAGGCAGTTGCATGGTTCTGTCTTATCCTTATATTGGAACTGGTTTACGACACCATTGCCAGATATGCCTTTAATGCCCCCACATCCTGGTCATATGACATTTCCTATATGCTTTATGGCAGCTTCTTTATGATGGGGGCATCCTATACACTACTCCTCGATGAGCATGTACGGATCGGCTTATTCTATGAGAAAGTCTCCCCGAGACAGCGGGCGCTCATCAATGTGGCGGGCTATATTATTTTCTTTTTTCCCACCGTTCTTACCATCCTCTGGTTCGGTGCCGAATTTGCCATAAAATCGTGGAAGATTGCAGAGCATTCCGGCGTCAGCATGTGGTCACCCCCCATATATCCCTTTAAAACCATCATTCCCATTGCGTCCTTTCTTCTCCTTTTGCAGGGGGCCGTACAGTTTGCGCGCTCCCTTGTTTCTTTCGTGAAGGGGGAAAAATCGTGATATCTTCCCCCGAAGTCCTGGTTTTCATGCTCTTTGCCGGGCTGATTATGGGGCTCTTGGCAGGGTTTCCCGTTCCCTTCGTTATGCTGGGAGTATCTGTGATTGTAGGCTTCATCGGTGAGGGGGCAGGTTTTTTCCCTATGATGATCCTCAGAATATTTGAGACGATGCAAAATTATATACTCATCGCAATCGTACTCTTCGTATTTATGGGAATCATGCTGGAGTCCTCCGGTGTAGCAGAGAGGCTTTTTTCGGCGACATATATGCTGCTGGGTGGTCTGAATGGAGGACTCGCTCTGGCCGTCGTGATTGTCTGTACCTTAATGGCTGCGGCAACGGGCATCATGGGTGCGCCCGTTATTATCATGGGACTCTTTGCCCTTCCGGAAATGCTGAAGAGGGGATATGACAAGGCACTTAGTTAGTGCGCAAAAATTAATTGGCCTTTATGTTTGAACCTTGAGGAACCAGAGAATAGTTCCACAATGGCAATACATCATGCCTGACAAGGTTAATCGAATTGATTTGACTATCTGAGACTTTGATACCTTTCTGATATTCTTTGTCATTTCGAACGGCATCCACTTTCAAACCCTTTTTCGTTGAGGTGGATCGGATGGATTCTAAGGCAATCTCAAAAGATCTAAGGGGGCGGCCTTGCCAGTTGGCTGTGATTGGACCGAAAAGGCGGTGCTCGATGGGATTCCACTTTGATGCTCCCGTTGGATAATGGCAAACTCGAACGGAAATTCCGTGTTTCTTGCAGAGCTTCTGATAAAGTTCATATTTCCACAACCTCAGCCTGGCTCCGTTGCTTCCTCCACCATCGCACAGAATCAGCAATTCTTGAAGATTGTCATATCTTTTTTGTGCAAAGTCATTTAACCATAACTCAATGCAGTCCACTGCAAATTCGGCAGTATCATAAGAACCCCCCACAATAACAGTACCGAGGTTGTAGATAGGCTCAAAGATTCCATAGGGTGCTGCAATCCCAATTGCGTTGGAACGAAAATCATGATCGTAAACCTTGTCGGCATTCTTTCGCCACGTTTTGCCCGGGTTCTTAAAATTGCCGATCAACTCCTTCTTCTTGCTATCAACACTGATAATCGGATGACCCGCATCTTCAAATCGTTTTCTTGTCTCGGCAATAATCTCAAACTGCCTGTTTCTGTGGGGATGATAGGTTTCGGAGATGCACTTTCTATTGGATTTCAAAGAGAATTTGTTGTCTTTCAGTATCTTCCCCACACTACTTGGACATGCAAAAACACTATTCTCTTTCAACTCCTCGCTCAAATTGTAAGTACTTCTCCTCGACCACCGGACCAGGTTTACCGGACAACCGGCGATGTCATCTGCCATGAGCTCTTCGAGCACTTCTATAATTTCGTTTTTTTTAAAGGTGGCCTACCGGCACCTTTCCGTCGGATACGATCAAGCTCAATTTCCTTTGACAAAAGCTCCCGACGTCCACGCGATACGGTCTTTACATTGACCCCTCCAAGCGATGCCATAAGAACATCGCCGCCGTGGCCAAGCCTTATAGATTCAAGACCAAGATAAACACGCCGCTGCTTCTCATTGAGCAAGGAAAGAAAATTCTTTAAATGTTCAATTATCTCTTGTCTGTTCAAATGCGTTATGGAAACAGATTCCTCAGCCCTTTGGGTTAGAATTTTCTTTCTTGCAAGAAACTGGCTTCTCACCAGCACTGGCGACAGATAAAGATACTGATCACCAATTTGTTCTCGTAACAGTCGACCCAATGAAAAAAGTTTTCCCACGGCGTTATGAACAAATACGTGCAGTAACCCTTCGAGCTCTGAGGCAAAATAGCCGACCTCCGAGCTCTTTACCAAAGCAGGAATCGTCTCCATGAGGCTTCCGTGTTTTGAAAAATGGACGCCACCGTAACTCCAAAGACCGTTTCTATCGAACGTAGGGATTGAACCAAGCGTATAATACTTTCCAGAATGCGAGTAGCTGCTGTAATATCCAAGTGCTTTGAGTTGCCGAAAAACGGTCATTCTCGATGTGGAACCGATGATTTTTTTGACCATTTCAACATTGAGCACTTTTTCTGAATGGAAAGCCTCAACCAGTTTCACTTTCTTGGATTCTGTCTTCATGGCACCTCCATGTTACAATGATTACCGATAAATTCCAGATATTCATCAATGTACCACGGAGTTTTGCCATATTCAAGTTTATTTATACGGGCATTTAGACTTTTTAGCCTGTTTACATGTTTCAATTATGAATCAGTTAATCCAATTTATATTTGCGCACGAACTTAGT
>CAYMYS010000103.1:0-9349 GCA_964394725.1 uncultured Syntrophaceae bacterium | reverse complement strand
ACAGGGCATCGGAAATTGTCGGAAATGCAAATTTTTGCAATATCGACACTTTACTTTCCCAAGGCAATGATATGGATTACATTGTCTGGGCTGTACGATTAGAAGGAAAGACAGGCAAGGAAAAATTCAAATACCACAGGTACCGCAGGCTTCTATCAAAAACAGGATTGGAGCATCAGAAATAGAAAAAGGTCAATGAAATCATGTAATGGCATGACATCATTGACCTTTCTTGTTAGAAATTAATCGTGATAAGAACAGTTTCTTTTGTATCTATGACATTCCCAAACCTCAGGAATCCATACGAAATGTCTTCAACATTTCCACCTTGGCCTGTTCCGCGCTCATTTCCTGGAATCCAATGTATCCGACGCTGACAACCATCTTGACATAGTAGACCTTGCCCGGTTTGTCATTGTCAATGGTGAGGGGGCCCTTTTTGTACAGTCCCAGCAGGATCTTGGGTTTAAAGGTATGCTTTCCCGGATCCATTTCGTATCTCCAATATGTACGCAGGCCCAATCCAGTAAGAACCTTTTTGTCATTGTCATATATAGCCGGGAAGAAGCTGCCTCCCAGGATGTTAAAGGGGCGGTAGAAATAGACTACCGATTTTCCCGATTGGGGGGTTGTAATCTGTGTGAATCTCTTGTGTTCCGGCGAGACAACGGCGCATCCTGTAATAAACAGAAAAGCGGCTACCATTAACAGGGCCGCCCATTTATAGGCCAGTCTTTTTGTGTTTCTCTGTAACATGTTTTATTCCTCCTGATGTAGTCTTGTTTCCTTTTTGAATTTGTGATCTCTTTTCATATGTTCCCAAAGCGGCCCCTTTAAACCGAACCGACGCAACTTTCGCTGCAATTCAGTACTAATGTGGACATTAAGTCCGGGTAAGATCCAATTTGCATGACTTTTAACAAAATTTTCCATATAGGGCAATACTTTATTTTTTACTGCCGTCGACAGGTAAAACACAGGTTTCAGAAAGTCCTCATCGGGAGAGATAACCCCATCATCTCTCGCGATTGCCGATAGTCTCGTCTTCGGGAATACCCGTATCCCTACCATGGCGATGGCGGCGGTGGGCGATAGCAAGTCTATTGTATTGAGTGTCTCTTGCACCGTTTCCATCGTTTCACCGGGGCCTCCCAGGAGGAGGGAATGGCAGAAGGGCATGTCCGCCTTTCGGCAGATTGATGACGCGCTTTGGAGATTCTCTACGGTAAAATCCTTTCCCATGTTCCGTAACATTTCGTTATTGGCGGCATCGCTTCCGAATTCTACTCCCGTGCACCCGGCTGTCATCATACGATCAATGAGCGCCTCTGTGACAAGTCCGGGAGTGGCGTAGCAACTCCATTTTATAGTAAGCCTTCTTCTGATTATTTCACCGCAGATGTCTTCGGCATGGTGAATGGGATAATTGAAGGTGTTATCTACTATGAAAATGTTGTCGATCCCACGCATCAAGAGATCTTCAATCTCATCACAGACGAGGTCCGGCGATCTCAGTCTCATCTGTCTCCCTTCGATAATCGGGTACGTGCAGTAAACACACCTGAAGGGACAGCCCCTTTTGGTCTGAACGTTCCCCATTCCACCCCACCTGAGGTAGGCTTCATTATCGAAGTGGGAGCGGTCAGGGAATGGAAGGGCATCCAGCTTTTCCCCCCTTTCATGATATCCCTCGATAATCCTTTCCTGGGGAGGCTCTTTCTTTTGCATCTGTTCTAACAGTCTGACGAAGGCCGACTCTCCCTCACCCACAATGCCGAAATCCGCCTGAAGAAAATCAATAAGAGGCTGCGGCAAGAGAGAAAATCCACTGCCGCCCAGGACAATGGATGCATTACTATGTGTCCTGATAGTCTGTACGACCTTTTCATAGAAAGGGAGATAAGATATATAATTTGGATAACTGACGTTATCAACGTTTCGGAGCGACAAGCCGACGACATCGGGTCGGAACTGAGTGAGGGTCTTTTCTATAGCGTCTTCATAGTCGTCGGCAAAGCAGAGGTCCAGTATTTTGTAGGGGATTTCATGATCTCTCAATACGGCGGCAATCGACGCCAGGCCCAGAGGGAAGACGGGGTCGGGGAGTCTTTCGATATTTGGTGATAGGAGAAGGACTTTCATTGATTGTCTTTTTGATGTTGCGTAAAGATGAGAGTGCTGCTCCCGCCACCGAAGGTGGAAGACGTCATCAGGGCGGTCCCCGTTGTTCCGGCGGAGGGTGTACTCCATTTACAGGGCTGGGACCCCTTTCTATTAAGCATATCCAGCGCCACCGTGGGAAGCGGCACTTGTTTGTGGAGACTCAAGAGGACAGCCGCCGTTCTTGTCGTTCCCGCTCCTCCGAATGTGCCCATGAGATATTTCAGTGGTGAAACCTGCAGATTATCCTTTCCTTTGGCAAAGATTTCACTAAGTATTCTGTATTCAGTTTCATCCAGGGCGGCGGAAAAGTTTGCCGATACACTTATATGGTCTATGGAATCCGTTGATATCTCAGCCTCTTCCATGGCATGGTTTATTGCCCTTTTCATTGCATTGCCCCCGGGTTCATACCGTGAGGGTGATGTGACGCCCCCGGTAATCGTCGCCGATTTTAGCAATCCATAGATCGTGGCGCCCCTTTTTGCTGCGGTATTCAGTCTCTCCATCACCAGGATGCCTGCACCCTCTCCCAGGATCAGACCGCCTCCCATCTCCGGGGATATACGTTCCCCTTCTTTTGCCCTGACTTTATTCAATACCCCCAAGGCATTGTAGCTGGAATACTGCATCTGCGATAATTCATCGGCGCCGCCCACGATAACCGTATCGACAATTCCCTGTGAAAGGATATTCCGTGCATAGAGTATGGCGCTTTCGGCGGATATTTCATTCTGACAGAAGGTACTGTTCGGTCCCCTGATCCCGTGGAATATGGAGATCTGGCTGGCTGGCGCATTGGGAACGGTTTCTGGGAATAAGAATGGCTGCGCACCCCTGGGTCCGTCTCTGAGAAGGCTTACAAAAAAATCCTCCACATGCGCGCTGCTCCCGTAAGAGGTCCCCAGGATCACTGCAATTCTATCTCTGTTGTCGTCATCGATTATAATTGAGCTATCTTCCAAGGCTTCCACGCTGGCCGCAACGGCCATTCTCGAAATGCGACTCATGCGGCGGTAGGTCCTTCGCGGCATGAATTGACGGGGGTCAAAATCATCGATCCACCCCGCCACATTGGAATCAAAGGAGTCCGCATCGAAGGCGGTAATCCTCTTTATACCTGTCCGTGCCTCTCTACAGCCGGACCAGAAGGCATCCTTGCCTATCCCCATTGAGCTTATGATACCGATTCCGGTAATGGCAATATCATCCATATCTTACTCGCTTCTTTTAAAGACGATGCTGGTGTTGTTCCCCCCGAAGGCGAAGGAGTTTTTTAGGGCGATTGTAATGTCTTCCTTCCTCGCCTGGTTGGGCACATAATCGAGATCGCAGTCGGGATCATCCTCCTCCAGGTGAATCGTGGGATGAACTGTTTGTTCGCGCAGCGTAAGGATCGTTGCAACCGATTCGAGACCGCCGGCCGCTCCCAGACAGTGACCGATCATCGATTTTGTAGAAGTGACGACGAGTTTCTTGGCCAATTGCTCACCGAAGGCATCCCTTATCGCCGCTGTTTCCGTTTTGTCATTGACAGGTGTCGCCGTTCCATGGGCATTGACATAATCTACCTGATTCTTATCCACGGAAGACCTTTTGAGTGCCTCTGTCATCACATTGCTCATTCCCTTCAAATCGGGGGCCGTCATATGTTTGGCATCGCAATTTGTCGCGTAGCCCAACACCTCGGCATAGATAGTCGCCCCCCGTGCCTGTGCATGGTCAAAGTCTTCCAGTACGAGAATGGCGGCACCCTCGCCCAGGGAAAGCCCGCGCCGGTTTTTATCGAAGGGTCGACAGTGTCCGGGGTCCATCAATCGCAGAGCATGAAAACCTGCAAAGGTCAGTTCCGAGAGGGATTCACTCCCACCCACTATGACTACGTCCTGTGTCTGCGATTGTATCAGGTCGAATCCATATCCTATGGAGGTTGTGCTGGAGGAGCAAGCAGTGCAGATGGTACTGCGAAATCCGGTGAAGCCGTACCGCCCGGCGATGAGATCGGTCAGTGTACATGTCGCATAGGGAAGGAGGAGCGCCGGATCAGGCCTTTCCTCTCCCGCCCATCTGGCACGGCGATATTTTTCCCATGAGTTCATACCCCCCGCGCCACCTCCCAGGACGACGCCGATCCGGTCACTTTCGTAATGAGATCTCTCCAGTCCTGAGTCGGCGATGGCTTCCCTCGCCGCTATCAGCCCCAGAATGTCGCATCGTGAAATCTGTTTTGTGAGTTCAGCATCGAGTCCCGGCTCCAGTGTCGCTCCAGTTACCTCTCCCGCCAGGTGGCAGGAAAATGCGCTTGTGTCGAAGAGGGTGACCTCCTTGATCCCGCATCTGCCCGCGAATATGCCCTCCCGGAAATCCTCTGTTGAATTTCCGACGGCATTGATTGTTCCCAGGCCTGTTATAACTACTCTTCTTTTCATCGATCCTTCCAGAATAGATTTTTCAGATAGACGGTACAGATGTGAAAGGTATCCTTGACGGGACGATAGAAAGAACCGCTCTTTCTTCCTTTCCTATAGATCGTCTTTATGGGTACAAAATCTATCCGGTACCCTCGTTTGCCCGCCCTGAGGAGGATATCCGATTCCGCATCAAAACTGTCTCTTACAATGGTAATATTGTCCATCACACTTCGAGCATAGAGTCTGAATCCGCATTGTGAATCATAGACGGTCTGACCTATCATGCGTGAAAAGAGATAGGTGCCGAGCCTGTTCGGTACGCATCGTATGCGTGGAATCTTTTCCCTCTCATGTAATCTGTCTCCGCTGATGATATGCGATTGTTCAGCCCTGTATTTTTCTATGAACGTAGGTATTTCGGAAGGGTCGTGCTGTAGATCGGCGTCCAGTGTAATGACTGCATCGTAGTGATTCACCCGTGCGTAGCGGAAAGCGATACGCAGGGCATTTCCCTTTCCCCGGTTTTCAGAAACTCTAATAAGATCAGCCCCCGCCTTCTCTGCGCGGAGTGCCGTATTGTCGGTTGAGCCGTCGTCGATAACCACTACGTGACCAATGTGATTCTTCGCACCTTCGACGACCTTTCCAATTGTATCCTGGCTGTTATATGCAGGGATTATGCAACAAATTTTCATACTTTCAGTGAAGGCCTATTCTCCGGCGCAGTATTCGACCATGGCGGTGATTCTTTTTTCCAATTCACCGGTGAGTTGGTAAATCATTGTTCTGTCTTTCGTCAACAGAACCTGCCTCGTTTCGCCCCTGGCCAGAAGTTTCCCCCCATCCTTGAGCAATATCTCGAATTTACATATGAGCGCCGCAATGTCCGGTTTAATCGCTCCGGTCCGTATAATGATTACATCGCCGCAGGCCGCAGGGTGTTTGTATTCGCATGTGAGATTGATGACGGGTGCAATATAACCCAGTTCGACCATCTGCCTGGGGAGGAGATAGAAGTGTTCCAGCAGTGAAAATCTACCCGCTTCAAACCAGGCCACGTAATGTCCGTGCCAGGCCATCTCCCATTCGTCCACTTCATTGAAGCGAACCCTTTCTTCCCTTTCTATCCATCTCATACATTACTCTCTGTCTTTATACTTTGCCTGTATGAAAGCGGCCAATGTTACGATAGAGGCAAAGGCAGTTTTTCCCACATTTTCGTCTTCTATGACAACATCGAAGGCCTTTTCCAGGGCCACCACCAGTTCGAGGGCGTCGATGGAGTCCAGCCCCAGCCCCTCACCAAAGAGGGGGGCATCATTTTCAATCTCTTCTTTTGTAACATCATCCAGTCTAAGGGTGTCAATGACCAGCCCCTTGAGATATTCGCACAGTTCCGCTGTATTGTTCACAATATCTTTCATTCATTACTCCATATTCTTGTCTTTATGTCAGACCGCCGTCGACGGTTAGTACCTGTCCCGTAATATATGCCGCCTCCTCGGAGGCAAGGAAAAGAGCGGCTGCCGCTACCTCCTCGGGTGTGCCGAAGCGCTGCATGGGGATCATCTGCAGCAGTTCCCCCTTTTGCGCGGGATCGAGCGTTTCAGTCATCGCTGTGGTAATAACCCCGGGACAGAGGGCATTGACCGTAATGCCGAAACGTGAAATCTCTCGGGAGAGGGATTTTGTAAATGAGATGATCCCTCCCTTCGATGCCGAATAATTTGTCTGGCCGGCCCTCCCCGTAATCGCACTGGGCGATGTTATATTAATGATACGTCCCGCTCTACGGGATATCATGGGCTTCATTACCGTCTTTGAGCACAGGTAGGTCCCTTTCAGATTTGTGTCGATCACACTGTCCCAATCATCCTCGTCAAGGAACATGAGCAGTTTGTCCCTGATGATTCCTGCATTGTTTACCAGTACGTCTATCTGTTCCCACTCGGCAAGGACACAATCGATCATGTCTGTGACATCGGAGCGAGAAGACACGTCCGCCCGTATCAGCAGCGACCGTTCCGCCGCTTCTCTTATCTCTTTTTCGGCTTCGCCGGCGCTTGCGGAATCGGAAGCGTAGCTTATGGCCACCCATGCGCCTTCACGGGCAAAGGCAAGCGCCATCGCCTTCCCCAGTCCCCGCGTTCCTCCCGTGATGAGGATTCTCTTTTCCTTGAATTTTATCACATTATCCTATTAAAAGATTTACGAATCGAAACGTACACGTTTACCAGAATATGCTGTTACGCGCAAGGTCGAATCAATGACCGCGTGTCACATATGCCGAAGTTCGATGAGGGGTACCATTTATATTTCATCACACTCTAACGTGGATTTGCCGCACTGCTCCACGATAATCTTATTTTTCCTACTCATGGCTCATTCTCACCTTGTGTTCTCCGAAGTTGGGTGGCCATATTAAGAACCATCTTACCCAGTCCCACCATTGCAACGTCTATAGCAATACTCCTTTATTCTTGTTTATGGCATTGTGCCTTAAGCCAGCCAGAGTATCCATTGCAGTAGCGCTGCCGATAGAAATATGTGAAGAGGTTGCAAGCGTTGTATCACTCTTGATGTGCTCAAGCGATATCGAGGTGACAAAAACCACAGCTTCTGAAAATATTAACCGGTGAGTGTCATACCATTTCCCTCAACCGGCTGATTCCCTCTACAATATTACCCTTCAGATGAAAACGAATGATCTGTCTCCCCGCCGCCTGTAATGCCTGCCAGTCTCCCAGTACCTGCGCTGACTTGAGTATACCAAAGGTGAGTGCAGATACTTTTTCTCCCGCGATGTCGGGGATGGGAACGTCGGCAGCATTATCTGCCGTGATCTGGATAAAGAGTCCCCTACCGCCATCCCCTTTGTGAAGCTGTCCCGTCGAATGGAGAAAACGGGGACCATATCCGACGGTCGTTGCAACGCGGTATGCGTCACGAATCTTCATACGAAAGGCCTGCAAGGCCGTACCGGTTTCATCGGTAGGCTGGACGTAGGCCTGAATAGCTGCATATGATCCCTCGCGGGCACTGTTCATAAAATTGTGAAGCGACTCCGCTACTCCTTCACCTGAAAGGTCGCCGTAGACTGCCATGTGTTCATCCGATACCTTGGAGATCAGGCCCGGCAGGGATCCTTCTGTCTTATATGTTTCAACTGCCTTTCCCGTCAGTATCTTGGCCGATTCCACATCGGGCTGATCAAAGGGATTAATGCCCAGGATATGGCCCGCCACGGTAGTGGCCATTTCCCAGAGGAAAAATTGTCCGCCCATATCATAGACATCGCGAAGCATGATTCTGACTACCGGATGTCCCGCATCCTCAAGCATCTTCGCCTCTCTTCGGTAGGTTTCCTCTTTTCCCAGAGAGATAGAAACGAAGAGCCTGTCAGATTCGTAAGAATCGGGAGTCCCCATTGTCTCCCCTACCACCGGTACTATTCCCTTTCCCTCTTTACCGGTGCTCTCCGCTAACAACTGTTCCACCCAATCACCGAAGCTTTCAATCTGTGGTGATAATATGAAGGTGACCTTGTCTCTTCTTTCTTTCGTTAACTGCCCGAGTACCACACCGAGACGACTGCCATCATCATTTTCTCCCACAGAACAGTTAGCCGACATGATCAATGCATTCTCAAGAAGGTGTTTCACATTTATACCCACCAGCGCAGCCGGAACGAGACCGAAATAGGAGAGTGCCGAATATCTGCCGCCTATAGTGGCGTCGTTAATGAAGGTGGTTCGAAATTGGTAATTCCCTGCAATCTCAGTAAGGTGACTACCGGGATCGGTGATTGCGATAAAGTGATCACCGGCCCTCTCCCTGCCCAGTGAATCGACGATCCAGTTATAAAAATATCTGAAGAAGGAAAGTGTCTCCGACGTGGTCCCCGATTTGGTGGAGACAATAAGAAGTGTGCGCGCGGGATCCAATCGATGCGCGTGGGCGGCAACTGCGGCGGGGTCGGTACTATCGAGTATGGCGAGATCGAGATACCCCTGTGCCACACCAAAAGTTTTTCGAAGCACCTCGGGGGCGAGGCTTGATCCCCCCATACCCAGAAGGAGGGCATGGGTATACCCCTCATTCCTTACGTCCCTGACAAATTGTCCTATCCGCGGCACGGTGGCGATCATCTGCTCTGCGATGTGAAGCCATCCCATTCTGTTGGTAATTTCCGCGGGATCGGGCTTCCAGACAGTGTGGTCATGATCCCATATTCGTCTCATCACCTGGCCCTCTTTGAGCGCCGAGAGGGACGAATTGACCGCATCCTGGTATCCATGTAAACTGAAGGAAAGTCCCTCACTGCCTTTATCCGGCTCTTCAAAGGTTGTCATGTTTTACCCCCTTTTTATGGTTCTCGTGGGTGCATTGCTCGTTTATTTCCAATCCATAAAAGGCAGCGCCCATAAGTGCCGCTTTGGGATTGGTAATTACATGAAGGGGGATTCTCTCCATAAGACCAGAGAAACGCCCCTTGTTTTTAAAGGCCCTTAAAAAAGATGCTTTTTTCAGCGATGAAATGATACGGGGCGCAATACCCCCTCCGATATAGACGCCGCCCGTTGCCATGACCTTAAGGGCGAGGTTCCCCGCTTCTGCGCCAAGGACAGATAGGAAGATGTCGAGCGTAGTGTCGCACAGGGCGCAGGATTTTTCTTCATCAAAAGACCTGCTCACTATTACGGGCGTAATATCGGTGACACCGGCCAGTTCCTCGGCCAGCCATTCAGGTTCCTCGCCATAGCCGGAATCGCGGAGGA
>CAYMYS010000102.1:0-9418 GCA_964394725.1 uncultured Syntrophaceae bacterium | reverse complement strand
AGGCGCTTGTCCAGGTTTTACCAAATTTTGAAAGATCATTTCTTTGATCTATTGATATGACAGGTATCAATTTTTCTGTTGACTTTGAAAGGAATAACTAATTAACCCTTACCTCTCTTTCGGGATCCTCAGGCTACAGGGCACGTAGACCTGGCATTTACCACAGACGTGGGTCGTATTTTCAAGGCCGGTAAGTTCGTCTGTCTCAATGAGATTGGATTTCAGACGGTCCCAACAGAGCTTTCTGTCGATACCCGATTCGGACACCGCCCCCACGGGACAGCGTTTGACGCAGGCAAGGCATGTATGGCCGTTTTTATGCAGGCATAGTTCCTTTTCCGTAACAAGGGGGCTATCACCGCATTCGGCATCAGTCACCAAACTGCCCAGTCTTCCGGCGCATCCGGCAGGTGTTATAAGCTGGGCGTTGACACCGAAACGTCCCAGGCCTGCGATATATCCAAGGTGCTTGTGAGACCATCGGGCGACGAGCCTGACATGGTCAAAATTGTTTGTAGCCGGAGTCGTTTCGGCTTTGTGCCCCCGTTCTTCAAGATGATGCTGAATATGTTCGCACACACAGTTGATAAGCCGATTGGTAGATTCATAGGCAAGTCCCCAGTTACGGCAGGGGATTTCCCCTTTATGGTTTTCAAACACAAGCTCTTTAACGAAGGGCACGAAGAAAACCACCACCGATGCGGCCGAGGGCAGCAGGTCTCGCGGAAGGAGATGATCCTCAGCGGTAATTCGGGGCAGTATGTCGAATCGGTCGTCTGCTTTGGCTATCGCCAGAAGCGGTTTCCGCCATATATTCGGCTCTCCGGTTTTTTCGGGGTATGCAGCTACGTACTCTTCAATCAGGATTCTCAGATCCTTCGGCGTTACCGATGTGTTCATTAATAGCTCTCCATGGATCCAACATTGTGGTCACCAACCGGCCTTACGAAGCCCTCCCATGTACCCTCGGGTTGATGTGCCCTGTTATGAGGAAATATCAAACAGATCGATACATCTCTCCTTTACGATTGGCGGCAAAGGACATGATTTGCGATCTTCTCTATCGAGATGCACGGCAACAAGCTCGCTGCTCGCCACCTCCACCATAGTCTCTGCGTCATACATTACATGAAAGAGTTTGACGACTTTTTCTTTTATTTCGACTACTTTCGACCTTATAACCAGTAAATCACCGGAGGTTACTTCCGATTTGTACTTCGTGTTTTGCTCCACGGCAGCCATTCCTTTTTTCTGATCCCTTACGTATTCAGACGTAACACCAATTGCGGAAAACAGCTGCCACGTGGCCTCATCGAATTTAGCGGCATACCACTGAACGTTCATATGCCCCATATTATCCAGTTGATTCGGATATACCATGCCTCTATATGTTTCGATCATACTCATACTCCCGATTAGCGGCGTTAGGGAACGTCCTTAAATATTTAAATAACTCAAGTTTCCAATTGGCAGCCCAGCTCCTTTGCCATTTTCTTTCCTCGCTGGACCGCATAACTGACGGCGGGAGGCGTTATGTTCAATTTCCGCACCACATCAACCAGAGACATTTCCAATTCAATCACAGTCCAATAGCAAAGTAAATCTCTGGCTCGGACTCGGACTCGGTTCTTCTGCCGCCCCCTACAAATTCAGGACGCCTCCCAAAGGGAATCCCTTTTTTGACATAGGAGACATATTCCTTTCTCGCTTCTTCATCCTTTCTTCCAAAGAAACCCAAAACAAATTCGACATCTTGCCATCCCCTCTTTCTCTGTCCTATCAATGCGCTATGCCCACAATAAGAATAACGATCCAGTTCCTTCAAATCAGCTACTATCCCTGCCCTCAATGGATTCAAATGAATATACCGGACTAATTCCTGCAAATATGTATCTTCCTGGCATATAATGGACTTATATCTGTTTTGGAAAAGCTGTCAGTGGCGCTTGTGCCTCCTGTTATAAGATACCGCATATCCGGTAAGCAATCTTCTCATCAGAGCGGCAATCCCCGCTGGACCGCTTCGTAACAAAAAATGGGCGTGATTGGGTAAAAACGACCATGCGTAGCATTGTGTCTTGGTTTCAGGCAAGAGAATAGATAGCCGCCCAATGAAGTTTTCACGATCTTCATCATCAGTGAATATGCTTTCGGCGTTCTATTCCTCGGATCATAACATGATGCAAGAGTCCGGGAGTATCTACTCGTGCTATTCTAGGAGGCTGTCCGAGAATAGCTTTTTTGTGAAATATGCACTCGTAACCCATTGATATTATTGCCCCTGAATTCACCAAAATGACAAATATGTGAGTTCTCGGACAGCCTCCTAGGCATATCTGTAACATACTCTCCACTATCCTTTAAGTCGAATTACTTAATTATTTAAGGTCGTCCCTCTTTCTCCCTCGATGTCGCTCGAAATCCATAGATCGGCACGGTCACTCATTAACATGTGAAGGCATTGAATAGACTTGTCAGGCTGCTTCAGGTTTGTAAATCCCCGGTTCTTTAAATAATCACCCTTTGAATCGCCACGATAGGCATAAATGCTCTCGACTTTTTTAGCATCGTCCAGGGTATACTCACTTCGATCCCCAAGTTTTTTCTTGCATAGAACCCCCAACGAATCCTCTTGATCGGCCCGACCCATTTGAAAAGGCTATCCCGCTCCTCAGTTCGCGTAATCTCAAAAAGAGCCACTCCCGGTTTTGTCAAAGCCATATCGTATACCTCTTTCTATGGATAGATTTCAATATCATCTGAAAGATTGAGACGATGCATCAATTCGCGCACCATTTCCGCCGTGGGTCCCGTTACACGACCTGTTGCATCGGCATATTCCCCCGGTGGTGAATGCTCGGTAATTACCTGAATTTCTTCTCCATGACAGGTAAACCCAAACGAAATCGATAGAATCAAAATCATGCAAAACAAACGGAATACCTTCATAATTCCTCCTGTGGAAAATTGGACAAACGATTCTTACGGCAAACATTACAATACGCTGCCGGAGACGGAAGGCTTCGCCTCAGTTGCCGCCGCCAATGGGGTCTCCATGGGATTACATCCTGATTCCTGATTATTACTCCGCCCATTAAACATATCAACTGTCATGCCGGACTTGATCCGGCATCCAGTCTTATCCTAGATTCCCGCTTTCGCGGGAATGACGCTTTTTCATATATTTAATTGCCGGAGTAATAACTATAGAAACCGAAACTATCTCCCGGGCACAATAAGGCGGGAGCCTTCTTCTTGTTTTGATTTTTCTTGTTCCTGTTCCTGTTGCATTTTTTTTACATTCTCAATAAGTTCTACCATGGCCTGTTGCATGGCCTCAGGGAAGATTTCCATGGCTTCTTCCAGCGTAGATGCCTTTAATGGTGCCTGAAGCGGGACAGGACCCTGGGACGACACGAGCTGGGCGTGACCCACAAATATCTTTTCACGGCTTTCATCGATGGTTCCATCCGGTTTTACAGGTGTAAGGCACCGGAATGAAGCCGCTTTTAGATCTACAATATTCTCTTCACGATACAGGTTGGTTTTGTCGACTGTAAAATTGATCTGATTGTTTGTCATTCCATTTCTCCTATAATTTTATTCTTCTATATTGCAGCCAGCTAATCGTCCTTTTTCAGTTCCATTAGCAGCATAATGAACTACCTCGCCGCAAGCAGCAGGGTATCAAAATGAGTGTTTTGTCGTTTCTATCGTAGCAAGTGCGGGGAATTAAACCCTACAGATTTCGCATCGCACTTACAGTGATGAGACCAATCCCTGTAATCTGCGAAATCTCTGGATTAAAACTTATACGATAAGCCTATACCGACAGGGTATTGATTTTCATCTTTTACCACAGGACTGTCAGCGGCCTCGCCAACCAACCGGTCATAACCTGCGCTAGCCTGAATCCCCCAATGCTTATCCAGTCTGTAGATTGCTATCATTTGAAAACCCACTGATTTGAATCCAGAATCCGCATCATAAACCCCTATGCCTGATCGCGTTGACTGGCTCGGCGAGATACCAAAATACTCCTCCATATAATCAGAGCTTGCATAGGTTGTTTTTATCGACGGTTTCAAGATGGTTTTTTCCCCTATTCGCAGATCATAACCCAGGCCGAGATGAACCTGAAAACCGGTATCGTGACCGGTGATCTGTTGCTCATAGCGTGCATCAAGAGCGACATCTCCAATCGTCCATTTAAATAAAACATTGGCAGTTGCGCCATTGTCGATATCGCCAAGCCCTCTGAGGTCGCTGGAATTGTCCTCATCCCGCCCGAAGGTATAACCGATAGACAGACCAAGCTTAAAGTCATCGCGATTCAATACATAGGCCCCCAGGCCTTTGGGTACACTTAAGAAAAACCTATCGCGAAACTTGATGTCGATAAGAGGAAACCCTTTCAATTCGTAGTCATCGGACCCCCCATATGCGGGCTTATAGATGCCCAGCGCGCCAATACTGACAGACAAACCTTCGCCCTGGCCCTGATTCTGCCCCTGGAGTGGTGCGGCAATCGAAGTCGACGCCACAATAATACATGTCACTCCTATGAAAAATACGATACAGAAATTTCGGCACATGATAATCACCCTTTTAAATTCTATTGATCTATGTTGTTCGAATTTCCAGCACACCAAGACTCGCTATGCGGTGCGCGACGCAGGAAGCGGCCTGCTCAATACCGGTGTTGTGCTCTATGTATTATTTATCGTTGCGCGGATCTAAACCCTTTTGATCCCATCCCGGGTAAAGTTTTTTGGCACAATCAGGGCAGATGCTATGGCTGAACTCGGCTTCTGAATGTTCCTTTATGTAGGATTCAATTTGGTTCCAATATCCTTTGTCATCTCGAATATTTTTACATGATGCGCAAATAGGTAAAAACCCGCTCAGTTGCTTCACTTGAGATAACGTTTCTTGCAATTTATCTATAAGATTCTCTTTCTCTTTTTCAGTTTTAATTCTGTCAGAAATATCAAGCCCGACGCCAACGAGATAGTCCATATTATTTTGAACAAACTTGTATCCCGTAAAAAGATAGGGGATAATCTGCCCGCTGATAGTAGAATATCCTGCTTCAATAGTTCCATTTCCTTCATAAAATACCTTTTCGATCGTTTTTCTGGTACGAGTCTTATCTTCTGTTGTTATGAAATCAAGAGGGTTCATTGTTTTAATTTGATTTGATGAATATCCTGTAACAGTCTCAAAATTTTTATTCCATCGTTTATAATGACCCAATCGGTCAAAGACATACATAACACCGGGTAAACTATTAATAAGGGCTTCTGAAAAATGCCTCTCTATCTCGATCTGCTTTTCAATACGCTTTCGTGCTGAAATATCGTGAATAATTGAATATAGGACCTTTCTATGGCCAATGATTATAGGACTGCTAAAAACTTCAACATCTCTTATTTCTCCATTCGCAAGCCGATGTGGGAAATTAAAATAATTTCGG
The DNA here is from genome assembly GCA_964394725.1 of uncultured Syntrophaceae bacterium. GTDB lineage: Bacteria > Desulfobacterota > Syntrophia > Syntrophales > UBA2210 > JAFGPZ01. The sequence goes on along the minus strand of CAYMYS010000102.1, from coordinate 3,942 downwards.
CTTTCAGCCTTAGCATTTTGCATTTCTTGAAAAATTTGTTCTTTAGAAAGCCTATTGATGTCTTGAATATGCATATTTTTTAATTCACGTTTTTCGTAGCTGTAATACTTGCATGCAGCTTTATTCGCATCGATTATGCTACCCGTCTCAGGATGGATAATGAGTGCTACCGAATGGCTGTTCTCGAATAAGCTTTTATATATTTCATCATTCATAATGTCATGCCCCCCCTGATAACAATAGTTTTTAACTGTTTTGCGGCTTTAGGCCACAACGCTCGAGTTCACGGGATTTTATAACTTCTCGTAGATGAGGCGATCAATCAACTTTTTTTAGAGATTGTATAATCATAGTGTCCAGCAACACTATTGGAAGGCTTTCCAGTTTCGCTCCCAGTAGATCAGATATTTGTATGGCAGTACCTGTGTCAAAGGGTACATCATAGTACTCAAAAATCGATCGGAACAGGTCTTCTCTATTGTCAAACATCCACTTCGCAGTAAATATTTCAGAGGATTCAATAGTTAAACCACTGTCCTTGATTGATTTCTGTGCGTCCAGTGTTTCATGATTTTCATTTCGAATCAACGCAAAGATTCGTTCAACCTCCCCTTCGTTAATGGGTTCTATTGTCAGGATTTTACCTCCATCTTTGAGCACTCTACTTGCTTCTCTGATTGCCGCCTTGCTGTCCTGATGATGGAGTGAAAGAGTGAATATAACCACGTCGAAATACTTATCTGAAAATTCCAAATTCTCTCCCGACCCTATTCTGAATTCAACTCCTGATACTCTTTTTCGGGCTTCTCTAATGTGGTCTAAATCCGGCTCGATGGCAATCAATTTTTCGGGTATGCCAACCATCAGTGATGTGATGCGTCCATTCCCGCATCCAATTTCAAGAACGTGTTTATTGTCCAAGTCGGCACATTTTAAAATCTTCTCAACTATCCTCTGATCGCTATCATTTTTCATAAGTCAGTTTTCGAGCAGTCTGCATAGTCTGGTGCTATGTATCAATAACTTCAGCAGGTTGCCCAGCGCCGCCTTAGCGGGGGTTCTGCTTTTTGCACTTCCATGAAACGATAGCCAATGATGAGGTGACTGCCTTGCTAGTGTTTAACTCGATTACGAAATACAATACTTTTTTTGCCTTCCCACAAAGTAGACACACCGATCTCCCTGAGCTTTTCAAGATCAGACGTAATGGTTGCAAAATGATTTCCTGCAAGGGAGCCTGCCTTCGATGCAAAGTTAACACAGCCATAGGCTATCAATATTTCACTTTCGCTTTTCCCCTTAGGGTACAGCAATATCTGACCAGGTGCCGGATAAGATGTGGCATCTTCATATCCTACGCCAAAGTCCCTGTCACCAAGAGGAACCCATATCCCTTCGCCACTCCAGCGAACATGAACGACGTGACTTTCAAAGGGCATTACTATGCGAAAGGCCTCACACGTTTCAGGTGAGTTGCTTTCTTCAAAAAGGGCATCGAACTTATGTCCGTCTATTTCTATAATCATAGTAACCTCACTAATCGGTCTTTAGTTTTGTTTAATGTTCAAACTCGGCAGCCGCCTTCGGCGGTTGCTTGAAGAACCTCATATGCAGTGATTTTCAACATTCGGTAATACTTACGGCAAGACCACCTGAAGATGTCTCCTTATATTTATCCGACATCTCCAGCCCCGTTTGTTTCATGGCAGCAATACAATCATCGAGAGGCATACGATGAAATAGCGATTGCCTGTGAACTGAGATTATCGCAAAAGGGATTGAGCTAAAGCTGAACCAAGTTTCATGGCTCTAATCATAATCTCGTTGTTCTCTTTCACTTTCGCTCTGTCAAAAATACTGAACACAGGTAATTCTCCAACTATTTCATATCCCAGCGCTTCCAAAGCAAGACGCATAGCATCAAGCGTAAACCCCATATCTTTTTTATTTTCTTGCTCACAAATTGCCGCCAAGACTGCCTTGCGCCCTTGACCAGCCAAACGACTCGACCACCCCCTTGGACGATTATCATCATAGTCATAAAAACAGTACAGACGGTCGATGAAGGCCTTCATCCATGCCGTAATATTGTAGTTGTGAGTGGGCGATACGAGGATCAGCCCCTGAGATTCAAGTATGTCTTCATAGATAAGAGACATTCCATCTTTCAGTCCTGTACAGATTTTATCCTTTCTGCACCTCTCGCATCCTATACAACCTTGATATTGAAAATCGCGCAGTTGAAGACTATGGGAAATAATTTTGTTTTCCCTGACTCCTTTGAGTATCTGGTTTAGAAGTACGTCTGAATTCCCACCTTTTCTGGGACTTCCTCCGACACCCAATACCTTTGGTTTTCGAAGTTTACCGTTGATACTTTTTTTCATCTGATCATCAAAAGATTTCATGGGAACAGTTTCCTTCCTTTGTTATGTGAGCAGCTAACCAGTATCACCCGCCAGCCCCAAAGCGAAGCGGCGGGGATGGTCGGGCGCATTCGTTATGACCTTTTGATACTTATAGTCGCAATAGGTTGCATTATATGTCAATATAAAACAAAAACACAAAGGTGATATTATATCAACCGCTGTCAAAATATCTGATGAACTCGTTGCAAAAGCAAAAGTACAATCCAAGGTGTTCAAACGCTCAGTCGCAGGGCAGATTGAGTACTGGGCAAAAATCGGTCAAATAATAGAAGAGAATCCGGAGTTACCACTTCCCTTTATACAAGATACTTTAGTCGGCAAAGAAGAGATTAAATCTGGATTGGGAACGCCATATGTTTTTGGAGAATAAAATATGGGCAGTATTTCCGAAATCATACAATCTCCGACTTTTGCCAAACAAAAAAAAAACTGCAAAAGAATCACATTAAAAAACTGGATGATGCCATTAAAACAATCATGGCTAATCCTGAGATTGGCAATGTAAAAAAAGGAGACCTGCAAGGAATAAGGGTTTATAGATACAAAGTTGGAAACAACCTTATTCTATTAGCATATGAGATTGAAGGTTCAATTTTTTACCTTTATTCTTTCGGATCACATCAAAATTTCTGCAGAGAACTGAGTAAATACCTCCATCGCTAACCATTCTGCCCTCATAACGAAAAAGTCACCGGCAGGCGTGAAGTGTAGCGAAACACCGTCCTTGTGGGCTGACAGGTTCTGCCTTAAAGATCCAGCTGGGTCGTAATAGCTCGGCCTATCCCCTCCATCTCAGTAGAGGAAATCGATCCTGCCGGATTGATTAGGCGCTTCTTGCTCACGGTTGTAAGCTGATCGGCCATAGCTTTGGCATTTTTCCCACGAAAAGTCACATATGTTTCGCTTGGGTAGAGTCTACTAACGCTACTGGTCAGGGGCACAACTTGAACTCTCTGAAGGAACTGATTAGCAGCATCATTGCTTACTATGACCGCCGGTCGCTGCTTTCGGATTTCACCACCGATGGAAGGATCAGAATTAATCCACCACACATCACCTCTCTTCATTATTTATATCTCCAAATGTGCCTTCGGCCCACTCAAGCGCCTCAGATTCCCGGACCTGATCAGCAGACATCTCTTTATATGCAGCATATATATCATTCTTGACAACATGCGGGCGAACTAACTCTTGGATAAAACGACTGATTTTTCGTGGCCCTATAACTGCCCGTAAGCCGTTATAGACTTCTTCGTCTATGGTCAATGTAAGTTTCTTTTGCATCACAAACACCTCATCGAAAATTATACGTATAATACACGTGTATCGTTTACATGTCAAGGAACCAGGAATATTGGGTTTTTTATTTTCTTTCAGTTGCGTATGGTCTTCTGTGGGACGCGCGGCAGTTTGCGCATCCCTACCAGCAGATGGTGGATCATATGTATTAGATTTTTCCTATCTCTTAAAATCTCTCAAGCCTCGAACGGAAGCCGCATCATCCGTAACAGCG
>CAYMYS010000101.1:0-9576 GCA_964394725.1 uncultured Syntrophaceae bacterium | reverse complement strand
GATAAAGGTCTCAATACCCCTTTTGTAACCATATAAAGAATAAAGATACTTTTCGTGCATATCGCAACTCTCTCACTGATTTTCATAGTGAAGATATCTGATAAGTACGTAACATATTCTCTGATATCTGTGTCCTATTGAAGATTATTATCTGTAATGCGTTATGGGCTGGAGATCGAGAAAAATACTTCTCCCAGGAAGAAAAGGACGACCTGACTTCAAATCTAGTGTGGGTCAGCAAAACGGGAAGGTTAAAAACAGGTTAAGTTAAAGGATTTGAATGTTGACTTCTTCCTGAAAATAAAATCAGAATTTCATGAATGTTTGGAGATTGTTTGTGAAAATCATTAAATACGGTTAGTTATAGCTAACTGTAGCAATGTAAGTCGCTTTTGTGCTATCTTCTTCTTGGCAGTCATACCTTCCCTCCTTTGCTGCATCCAAGGCCTGTATTAGGATATGGGAAGAAAAAGTTTACAAAGTCATTCAGAAAGAAGTGAATGTTCTTCTGAATAATAATGCGGAATAAATTTCAACAATGGAATTAAACGAGCAGACATCAAAAAACAATTATTCCGCTTTTCTATGGCACGCGGTCTTTCTTGCGCTGGCCAAAAATTTTATGGATGTGGACACCATTATGCCGGCTATGATGATAGATGCGGGCGGCAGTTCGCTTCAGGTTGGCATACTTACAGCTATTATGTTGGGCGGAGCGAGATTTGGGCAATTGTTTTTTGCCCCGTTTTTGAATAATCAATCTTTGAAAAAAGGTTATTTATTAGGCGGAATTAACACTCGAATTATTGCGCTTGGTGGAATGTCTCTGTTGTTTTATCTTTCATCTCATATCACCGCATGTTTCATCCTCTGGTCTGTCTTTATTCTGGTTTCTCTATTTTCATTTAGCGGCGCGTTTGCAAACATCAGTTATATTGATATTCTGGGTAAATCTGTATTAGAGAAGAAGAGGAAGGCTTTCTTTTCCATGAAACAGGTCATTTCCAGTTTGGCTGTTTTGCTTTCTGCCTTATTTGCAAAGAGAGTGCTGACTACTACCGAATATCCAATGAATTATGCTGTAATGTTTTTTATTGCTGCCGCAGTTCTTGGCATCGCGTCTATAGGCTTCTGGAAAATCAAGGAAATTCGGGCATCCAATTTAAAAATTGATGGATTGCTGAAATTCATACACCGTATTCAAAAAGAAATTCGCACCAATGAAAAATTGAGACATTATATATTGCTAGAAAATACTCAGGGAATCTGTATTGTTTTAATGCCATTTTTAATCCTTTATGCCAAGAATATATTTGACGCCGGCAGTCATGATATTGGTAATTTTTTGCTTTTGAAAGTCATTGGCGGCGTTCTGACAGGCAGTATATTGTATTATTATTCCCGGAAAGTAAAATACCAGAATATGTTGATCATGACTTCCATACTTGCCACCTTGATTCCTCTGTTTATTTTAGTGTTTCCAGGTTCCCTGCTTTTCCCATATATTTTTCTGGTCGGCGGTATTGTTTTCACCATTCATGATATTTCGATGAGTGGCATATTATTGGAAGTAACCACGAATGAGAACAGGGCATTATACGCCGGGCTTTCAGGAGCCGGCAGCATTCTCCCTGTCATTTTTCCGCTTTTAGGCGGTTGGATCATCGCTGAATTCGGCTTTACACCTTTTTTTATTCTATTCATACTCATTATTTTTTTGTCGTTCTATTTTATCCATACAATGGATTGTAAAAAATGAAATTGAAATCAGACAAAATATATCCTGAATCGGGTGTTGAACTAAATTCTTTTTCGGCAAGAAATTATAACAATATCATGAACATTGCATCCATTGGCCTTTATTGCGGATTTATCCGAAAGGCAATTAAGGCAATGGGTATTCAGCAGGGAGATAAAATTCTTGATTTAGGCTGCGGGACCGGGCGTAATGCCTGCGTTATGGCAAAATATCTAAATGAAGACGGAAGAATAACGGGCGTGGACGTCTCTTCGATTATGGAAAAACAATTCAGAAAAAAATGTGCCAATCATCAGAATGTAGAATTTATTCGGCAAAGAATTGATTTGCCATTTTCACTTTCAGGGCAATTTGATAAAATATTTATCAGTTTTGTGATCCACGGCTTTCCCCACGAAGTCCGCCAAACAATTCTCAAAAATGTTTCCAATCATTTAAAATCCGGCGGTGTATTTTTCATGCTCGATTTTGCCGAATTTGACATGAATGCGATGCCGTCTTTGTTTCACTTTATTTTTAAAAACATTGAATGTAAATATGCTTTTGATTTTATCGAAAGAGATTGGAAGCAGATACTGGCAGGTTATCATTTTTTCGGTTTTGAAGAGTTCTTCTTTTTTAAAAATTATGTCAGATTATTGAAAGCAAAAAAGCTGGATGTGATCAAAGAAAAGAGGGTGCGACTTGCCGTTCCAACAAATGATGGAATAAATATTTTCCCGAAGATGTTGGGAATGGCAAAAGAGATGTTTATATATGAAATTGAAAACGGGGCCCAATTTAAGCTCGTTGAGAAAAGAAAAAATCCTTTTGCAGAAACAATGCAGCATTTAAAAACTTTAGATGTCTATGAGTTACTCGATGATTGTTCAATCGTTATATCCGCGCACGTCGGCAAAAAAGGGATAACGAGACTACAAGAGAGAGGGATGAAACTCATTTTTCGGAAGGGAAATATAAAAGAAGCAGTGGCTGATATTACCCAAACATTCTTTTGATTGATTTCACTTTCATCTGACGGCCTCTGTCGTTGATTACATCAGGGCGTTGATCCTCCGGCACGTCAAGGATATTTTCATCGATCAACCCCTTTTCAAGAAGATACGTCAATTTGTTGATCTTTACTTTTGCTTACACTCATGGCATACTTCTTGTGCTGTATCAGAGTATAAGGAGTTCATCTGAAGACAAGATCTAAAAAGTGATAGTCTGCAGTGTGATTATAAAGTAACGCCAAGATAAATGGAGGATAGATACAATGCCGAGAGGAGATGGAACAGGTCCCAGGGGACAGGGACCGGAAACAGGACGAGGGTTGCACGGCACCAGTCAAAGACAGGGGGGTGGTCGCGGTCGAGGAGGTGGTTTGGCTGCAGGCTCGGACAGCTATTGTGTTTGCCCTGGCTGTGGTGAAAAAACTGTTCACCAACAGGGACAGCCATGTAATGAACAAAAATGTCCCAAGTGCGGAACCTCTATGAGAGTTGAATAAAAAATCTTTTATCCGACACTGTGTTATACAGAAAAAATACAGTTCGACTATCTTGTCACTACAATGGTATCTAATGTTATATCAGACTCAAGTTATTCCTACTGCACATCATGGATACTTTATCATGAGGACATATCTTGATTGTTTTCCATGCTTTTTGCAGAAAGCCCTTCGAATAGGGAGGATATCAACAGGAGACGAACATCAGATAAAATAACTTATCGATGGAGTTGGTATGATGCTGAAAGACATACAACTTGAGTGATAACTTCAAAATCAACTAATCTGTCTCTTTCTGTCTCATCGGCAAAAACTAGACAGGCACGCATCACCAGTGCCATCGAATACAAGGTTCTTCTCTCAATCTTCCCTTTTATTACACATCTCACAAAGTCTCTCTTCTTTTATCTTTAACTCTTCGGTGTGTTCATATCTTTGGGGGAACTTCACATAGACCTCAACAGAGTGAAGTTGATCTTATTGACCTGTCAAGTTTTTGGAGATAGTTATAGCTAAGAGGAGAACTAAAGAAATATGAAAATAGCTATATCAGCCGATGGCCCCAATCTGGGTGCAAATGTAACACATAGACTCAGCGCCGCAAAATATTTGTTGATTATTGATGTCGAGAGTGGTGAGTTTGAAGCCGTACCTGCTTCGAATAACACAAACCAGCGTGGCGCCGGCGTGCAGACTATTGTAACGGCAGTCAGCAGAGGAGCGAACGCAGTTTTAACAGGCTACTGTGGTCCTGGCATAGTCAACCAACTGAAAGATAGCGGCATAGAAATTCTAACCGGAATAACGGGTACGGCGAAAGACGCTTTAGAACAATACAGAGCACTGGCAGCCAATACGGGGTTAAGAGGAGATCAACACCGTGCTGCATCGAATATGAATAGTAAAGACCTCATCATTCAAGCGATTAAGAGCTCTGTCAGGCAGTTCGTTAATTTGTTGCCCGTCTTGCTCGGGGTGGTGTTACTTATAGGCTTGTTCGATGCATTCGTTTCCAGAGGGTTACTTTTGTCTATCTTTTCAGGTAATGCGGCTTTTGACAGTCTTTGGGGAGCGTGCATTGGCAGTGTTTTCGCCGGAAATCCCATAAACAGTTATATAATAGGTGGAGAACTACTGGAATACGGAATCAGTCTCTTTGCCGTTACCGCTTTTATTGTTAGCTGGGTAACGGTAGGGTTGGTTCAACTGCCGGCGGAGATAGCAGCTTTTGGTAAGAAGTTCGCGCTACTGAGAAACGGTATGTGTTTTGTAATTGCGATTCCCGTCGCTATTCTTACCGTCTTGATTGTGAATTTTATTGAAAGGTATCTATCATGATTAGCGATGCTCACCAACCACCAAGCCGGAATAAACCAATTTTTAATCGTATGTACTTCTTCCCTCTTTCGATATTAGCGATCTATGCGGTTCTCTTCTTCATTTTGCCTGATAGAATCCTATTTGCTCTTACGAGGAGTGGAAAAGTCTTACTAAGTATGGCGATCCCCCTTGTTTTGATTTTTACACTTATGCTGCTGATAAATCTTTTTGTAAAACCGGCAAAGGTCGCAAAGTACATGGGAAAGGATTCGGGCATCAAGGGAACCCTATTATCGGCGGCAGCAGGCATAATCTCCACCGGACCAATATACGCCTGGTATCCCTTGCTCAAGGACCTGAAAGAAAAGGGCGCGGGAAACTATTCCATCTCCGTATTTCTATACAACAGGGCCGTTAAACCATTTCTATTGCCTGTCATGGTAGATTATTTCGGCTGGCTTTATGTTATCACATTGATAATACTTACCTTCCTAGCATCTATTTTCATCGGTTATTCTTTAAGTATTTCCATAACAGTTGACGGCACATAACACTTACAGAGCCAACATAATGTATCACAGAGGCGGGCATTGATATATGAAATTTCCATGATCCTTTTATGAATGCTTTTTTTCTGTTCCTACCGGAAATGGTAGAAACTCCTGGCCTTCAGGCAAAGAAGAGTTTATTGTGTTGACATACCACGTTACAAATTTGGAGACCATACATGGAGAAAAAGGCCTTTCAGGATTATTACCCGGACGACTTGAGTCAATGTTACGGCTGTGGACGCCTGAATAAACAAGGCTTGCAAATCAAGAGTTACTGGGACGGAGAAGAATCAGTATGTATCTATACCCCCAGGTCAAATCATATGGCTATCCCCGGATTCGTTTACGGTGGGCTTATCGCTTCAATTATCGATTGCCATTCTACAGGTACGGCAGCCGCAGCCAAATACCGAGCGGAAAACCGTGAGATGGACACTCAACCGACCCTGCGTTTTGTGACTGCTTCATTGCACGTGGATTATCTTTTGCCCACACCTCTGGGTACTCCCCTGGAAGTAAGAGGCAGGGTGAAAGTAATTAAGGGACGTAGGGTGGTTGTGGAATCGCGCCTTCTCGCGAAGGGCAAAGTTTGTGTGCATGGCGAGGTCGTTGCAGTCCAAATGCCGGAGGATATGATTCCTTAGCCAGTCGGTTACGCAAAATGTTAAAAATGACAAACTTCAATTTAGAATTTTTCCTCACCAACCTTGGCATTAATTCCAAGAAAGTTGAGAACGGGCAAGATGAACCCCCCATTACTTCCCGGCAACCCACTGCTTGAGCTTTTTATCCACTGTCCCATCGGGAAGGACATAATCGGGTGACACGTATCCCTCTTTCTCAAATCTTTTCTTGCGGACGCAACCCTGCCCTACGTTCATGCAGTACTCTTCGATCCACTTTTTATCAAGCATACCGGCGTCATATGCCCTCTTCATTCCGCTGGTACTATCGTACCAACGGCAGGTATTCCTGGCAGGTCCAATGCCTTTCTCGTTCATTTTCTTGTCTCCTTATACCAGCCTTCCTGCGGCATTGAATCAAAACATGTCGGCTTTGGGTTTACCCATTTACCTTCCGGCGTAATCTGCCATTTTGTATAAAAATTTATTGGCGACTCTGTTTTGTCTATACGATAGCCGTCAGTATGAAAGCCTATCTGTATATCCTTAGCTCTAAATATTTTATCCATTATATTCTCTCCATATTTTTTCATAAAATACCTCTTCTTGCCGCGCCTTCGAAATACCTGTTATTCTTCCTCCCAACCGATCAACTGCGGCGTCTGTTCGTTGTTCTCTTAGTCGAGTAGCCCAGTGGACCTTACCCCCAGAAACTAAGCCATATTATTCCAACTATTAACATTTATGGTCCGGTAAAAAGTCGAAAATATTCTCTCTCCTGTTTAAAAAGCTAGGAGCTACGGGTTAGGCGTTTTCTGCATTGTAACTGCATCGAGCGAATTACTCAATTTTTAATCAACAGATTTCGCAGATTACAGGGATTGTTCTAATCATTTGAAGTGCTATGCGAGAGCGGGGGAGTTTATTATATTACCTTTACTGAAAGATGCCCGCCAGTACGGTTTTACATTGCGGGCATTGCACTCCCACGAGATCAATCCTCTCGATCTGATAGCCATATCTGCCTATAAGGAGATGGCCGCACATATGGCACAGTGTGTTTTCACCGGCGTCACCGGGGACGTTTCCCGCATAGATGTACCTGAGGCCCTCTTCTTTCCCTATCTGGGCCGCCCTGTGAATCGTCGTAACCGGTGTGGGAGCAGGTCCCCGCATCTTGTACTGGGGGTAATAGCGGCTTATGTGCCAGGGGGTTTCGGCACCGATGGAATAGATGAACCGGGCGATATCGCGGAGTTCATCCGTGCTGTCGTTGAGAGAGGGAATGATCAGTGTCGTCACTTCCACCCAGATATTGAGTTCCTTCATCAGTTTCAGACTGTCCAGGACCGGCTGCAGGCGTGCGCCGCAGTATTTCTTGTAAAATTCATCGCTGAAGGACTTGAGATCGCAATTGGCCGCATCGAGGTAGGGCGCTATCGTTTCCAGCGCCTCACCTGTCATGAACCCGTTGGTAATAAAGACGTTTTTTATGCCCCTTTCGTGCGCGATTTTGCCTGTATCGTAGGCGTACTCAAAATAGATGGTCGGTTCAGTGTAGGTATAGGCGATGGTCTTTGACCCAGTCTTTACGGCATCTTCCACGATATCACCGGGAGTAACGGAACGCCCCATGATCTTTCCCGTCTCACGCGGCATCTGAGAAATTTCGTGATTCTGGCAGAAGGTGCATTGGAAATTGCACCCCACCGTAGCGATGGAATATGATTTCGAACCGGGGTGGACATGGAACAGGGGCTTCTTTTCGATGGGATCGACGCTTTGTGATATTGGTCTTCCATAAACCAGTGAATAGAGGATACCATCTCTGTTTTCCCGCACGCCGCATATCCCCCGTTTTGAAGGGGCTATCCGGCACCTGTGGGCACAGAGATGACATCGCACATAGTTGTCGGCCATACCTTCTGAAAACATGGCTTCCCTGGTCATTTCTGTTTCTCCTTCGTTATGGGTGCCTGCCGATCCTTCCCTACAGCCAATTTCATTTTTTCTTTCAGAGGCTGCTGAATGGTTATATGTGTATATATAGCGGGGAGCGCCATTCCGATAAAGGAGCCGAAGGGATTTTTCATGGTGGGAATCTTCTCCTCCAGAGAGGAGGCAAAGGGATACCAGCCCAGAGGAAATGATATGACACTCCCCCAGCGTATGGCCTCACCGGGGTGTACCTCTCTCACCATAGTGAAAAGCTCATAAATACTCAGAAGTGAAGAGGGGCTTTCAATGTCACGGTAAAAGGGCTGATGCTTTTGCCGCTGGCCCGATGCCAAAGAATACCTGTTGCAAACGCCAAGAAATATCCTTCCCTTGCATACACGGAGTGCCTCTCCTATCGCCCTTCGGGGATCACTGACACATCCCAGCGACGTGATGGTTACAATGTCGAATTCGTTATCTGAAAAGGGGAGGTCTTCACTGCAGCCCTCGTGAAAGCCGGCCCTCACTCCCAGCTTCTTTCTGGCCATTTCAAGCATATGGGGTGATGAATCAATACCGGTAACATCACAGCCCTTTCTCCGAAAAAAGAGCAGATGATGGCCCGCCTTGCAGCCCACATCAAGAAGGGTTTCTCCGTTTCTGGGAACAAGAAGATCGGCAATGAGCTGCTTCTCACGCCGGTCAACGTAATAACCCGTCGACGACTGAAGCCACTCATCATAGGATCTTACTGTTTCCTCACTGAAAGGCATTTCACCCTCTTGTTGAGATTATTATGTTAATTATTAATCGTGAGGTCTGATCAGGGTAAAGCCGCGAAAGAATATGGAAAGACAGGAAATGTTACCCCCCGATTGAAGACATGTTTTTTATACACTTTTTCCGCTGACTTCCACAATAGTTAAGGGGAGCGCTCTTCGGTTTATTTAAAATTGCCGTTCTGATCAACTCCTGCAATCCCGCATCATCACACCCCGCCCTGAGTGGAGTCTTGAGGTCCACTTCTTCATCCGACAGAAGACAGGCCCTGAGATGCCCATCTGCAGTCAATCTCAGTCTGTTGCAGGTGCCGCAGAATGCGTGACTCATGGCACTGATGAAACCTATCTCACCCTTGCCCCCCTTTATTTTATACAAGCGCGCCGGGCCGTCAGTATTTCCACGGTCTCTCGTGACGGCCTCAAGGGGACTGAAGTCATTGATTTTTTCGAAAATCGTGTCGTGGGAAAGATAGCGAAATCCATTTTCAAGGGCCGCCGTGCCGATGGGCATAAACTCAATGAATCTCACCTGGTATGGCTTATCTATGGTCAATTTCGCGAAATCGACTACCTCGTCATCGTTAAATCCCTTGATGGCCACGATATTGATCTTAATCGGCGACAGTCCCGCTTCATGGGATTTTTCGATTCCTCGATATACCCGTGCAAGTTCACCGCCCCGTGTAATAGTCCTGTATTTTTCCGCGACAAGGGAATCGAGGCTGACGTTTATACGCTTGATGCCCGCCTTCACTAAATCATCGGCATAATCCTCGAGCAGTATGCCATTCGTCGTGAGGCTTATATCCTTGAGAGCGGAAATTTTGTTGAGAGAGGCGAGAAAATCGATAACGCCCCGCCGCACCAGCGGTTCACCGCCGGTTACACGCACCTTCACGATACCGGTTTGCACTGCCGCATTAACGACCCTCAGTACCTCTTCATAGCTTAAAATGTCCTGGTGTCCCAGAAAAGAGACGCCCTCTTTGGGCATACAATAGATACAGCGCAGGTTGCACCGGTCGGTGATGGAAACCCTCAGATAATTTATTTCCCTGTTATACTTGTCAATCATGCACTACTTGCGTGGCCACTCCCATCAATACAAATT
>CAYMYS010000100.1:0-9679 GCA_964394725.1 uncultured Syntrophaceae bacterium | reverse complement strand
GACTCATATACGACGTCATCCAAAGAAAAAATAAGGGAGCATTGAAACCCGAATACATGCGGGGTCTCTAAAACATTTTGAACCGAAAAGGCTATCCTTCGGGACACTGTAACGAAATCCAGGTCCGGGAAGAGTTCATCAATCCCCTTTTTTCAACTCTCGTCTGAAACATCTCCAATACCACTGGATATACCGAAATAGAATCACTCAAATGGTTAATAATACCAAATCTGGTGAAATCAACAATTTGTTCTGCCGGGGTGGAACACCATTATCCTTCACTCTTGCCGCCCTGCTTGTCCGCCTTCTTTTTGATGGAGATTGCACCAGAATAATTGCGAAGGACTGTGTTTAAGCGAAACAGGGCATCCGAAATTGTCGGAATTACAAATTTTTGTAATATCGACACTTTGCCCTCCCAAGACAGCAACACTGTTATCCTTCTCTTTCGCAGTCTTTTTCGCGGGTATGTGAACACAGGAGAAAATTTCGGAAACACTGAGGATAAAGCAGCAACGCATTTCTCAAATTACCAATAATACAAATTTTGGTAAAATTGGTAATTCTCTTTCCCAATATTCGTTTACCTCAGATTTCTATGTATGCCCGCTTTTGATCAGGACAGGATACTTTTGTCTAAAGCAGCCATCGTCATCGCAAAGCCCCTTGACCTATCATCACAAATACCTTAATAAAAGAGTATCAACTCCCGATTAGTCGACGTTAATGAAGGCAAGACAAGGGTGTTGTTTCAAATTGGGTGGGCCTGATCCAGCGGGTAAGAGGGGCCCAGGATTCAAATGAAATGTTAAAACCGTTTACTGTTTACAGTAATCGCTTCACGGTTTAAAAAACAAAATGAAATATAACATGATGTTCTCATCTATTTCTATCCCATCAAATGGTGCGGAAGGAAGCGGAAAAAAGAGTATTCCGGGGAAAAACAACAAACTGTGAACCGGTAACTGTAAACTGTTACCTGAGTGAGGAAAGAATGAGCAAATCAGAAAATGGTGGATTGAAGATCGTTGTAGTCGGCGCTTCCGCCGCAGGATTAAGGGCCGCGGCGAGGGCAAAAAGATTAATGCCTCACAGCGTTATTACCGTGGTGGATGAGAAAGAGATTATCTCCTATGCGGCCTGCGGGCTGCCATACTATCTCTCGGGAGATATCGGAAACCCACGTGCATTGAGGGAAACGACATGGGGCACCCTTCGTGATCCCCGATTTTTCAAAGATGTAAAGGGACTCGATGTGCGTATCCAGACGAGTGCCACCTACTGCGACCTTGAGAAAAAAACTATCCATCTGAGACACAGGATAACGGGAGCAGAAGAAAGGGTGGCCTTTGACAAACTCGTCCTTGCTACCGGCGCCGCGCCCTTCGTTCCGCCCGGCATTCCAGAAAATAATCCCCGGATTTCCACCTTCAAGACGATGGAAGATGCCAAAATCTGGCATTCAAGACTGGAGACGGGACAACTCGAAAAGGTGGCTATAATCGGGAGCGGTTTTATAGGAATCGAACTGACCGAGGCCTTTACTGCCATGTGGGGCGCCGAAGTGGATCTGATAGAAATGGAAGACAGGATCCTTCCCCAGATGTTTGATGGAGAAATGTCCGCCCTCATAGAAAAACATCTCGTAGAACAGGATATCCGCATTCACAAGACGTGTTGTGTGAAGGAAATCAGAAATAGCGGCGACGGGCTTTCCGTGGTTACTGACTCAAAAACCATCGAAACGGAGTATGCCATTGTTGTCGTGGGTGTTCGACCCCGTATAGAGCTTGCCCGGCAAATGGGTCTGAAAATTGGCCAGTGCGGCGGCATCGTGGTAGATGAAAATCTTCAGACGAACCATCCCGATGTATATGCCGCCGGCGATTGCACGGAGGTAGAATACTTTTATGGGAATCGTGCAGTGCTTCCCCTCGGTTCTCTCGCCAACAAGCAAGGACGTGCCGTGGGAGATCAGCTTGCAGGGCGTACAACGAAATTCGGAAAGGTGGCGGGAAGCGCCTGCGTCAAGGCATTCGATTATAATTGCGCGTCCACTGGAATTTCCGAAACACAGGCGGCGCGCTGCAACATTCCCACCAGGGCAGTATGGGGGACATTCGACGACTGTGCTGACTACTATCCGGAAAACAAAACCATCTTCATGAAGATGGTATATCACGCAGAAACCTTGCAGATTCTGGGCCTTCAGGGTGTCGGTGAGGGTGATGTGGTAAAACGTGTCGATGTCATGGGAAATCTCATCTTGAATAAGGGCTATATCGAGGATCTCCTCGATCTTGAATTCGCCTATGCACCACCCTACTCCCCCCCCCTCGATCCCCTCTATGTGCTGGGAGCGGCAGCCCTGAACCAGGAAGAGGGCATCCTTGCCAGTAGTCCGTCGCTCTTGTCGCATGAAGGAATTATTCTCGATGTACGGACACAGAGCGAGTCTGACAGCAATCCTGTAGAAGGCGCTCTCAATATACCCCTGGATGAACTGCGCGACAGGATGGCCGAAGTGGATAAGGATACACCCATACATATTGTCTGTCCACGCGGCTCTCGATCTCCAGAAGCGACGCGCTGGTTTATCCAGGCAGGCTATAAGAATGTTACCTACTCAGGGGGAGGGCGGCTCATGCGCAACCGATAGATCGATTATCAGATGTGCACGCATGATGGAATTTCACTGTCTCGTACTAATCTCAGTTAAAAAGATGACAGATGGCACTTTATTTGTTATAAAATAACACCCATGATGTCTAGTAACCTTAAAGAATAGAAATGAAAGGAGTTCCCCATGGAAAAATTTGGAACAATGTTAGTTAAATCAGGTCTGGCAGAAATGCTCAAAGGCGGTGTCATTATGGACGTCACCACTCCCGAGCAGGCTAAAATCGCGGAAGACGCCGGCGCCGTGTCAGTCATGGCACTGGAACGTGTCCCGTCGGATATCAGGGCCCAGGGAGGCGTAGCCCGCATGACGGACCCTGAAATCATCGAAAAGATTATGGCAACAGTCACAATACCCGTTATGGCAAAGGTACGCATCGGCCATTTCGTCGAGGCACAGATACTTGAAGCAATCAACATCGACTACATCGACGAAAGTGAAGTGCTCACACCGGCGGACGAAAAATATCACATTGATAAATGGAAGTTTAAGGTTCCCTTCGTCTGTGGCGCTACCAACCTCGGTGAAGCGCTACGCAGAATCGGAGAGGGCGCAGCCATGATACGGACTAAGGGAGAAGCAGGAACGGGGAATGTCATCGAGGCGGTGAGACACATGCGCACTATCAACGGTGAGATTGCACGGCTCAGTGTCCTTCCCGATGAAGAACTCATGACGGAAGCGAAAACCCTGGGTGCCCCGTATGACCTTGTTAAAATGGTAGCAAAGGATAAAAAACTCCCCCTTGTGAACTTCTCTGCCGGAGGTTTGGCAACCCCTGCCGACGCTGCGATGATGATGCAACTTGGCGCCGATGGCGTATTCGTGGGATCGGGAATCTTTAAATCGAGCGACCCGGCAAAGATGGCTCATGCCATCGTTCAAGCGGTAACTCATTATAACGCCCCCGATATCCTTGCAAAGATATCAAAATCTCTCGGTGATGCCATGCCCGGCCTCGAAATATCGGAAATAGGGAAAGACAACCTGCTGCAATTGAGGGGTAACTGAAGGTTGGTATTACAATGAATATCGGTGTTCTCGCTCTCCAGGGTGCCTTTCGTGAGCATGTAGGCATGATTCAGTCCTGCGGTGCCAATGCATCGGAAATCAGACTGCCGGATCAGCTCCGCAAGGTTGACGGTCTCATTATACCGGGAGGGGAAAGTACCACTATCTCAAAGCTTCTCATTGAATATGGTTTTCCCAAGGAAATAGAAAAATTTGCGCTATCGGGCAAGACCATTTTCGGAACATGCGCCGGTGCCATACTTATGGCCCGACGAATAGATGGGCACAATGACTCCTTGCTGAATCTCGTTGATATCGATATCTCTCGAAACGCATACGGACGCCAAGTCGATAGCCGCGAGTCCGAAGTGGAAATTACCATGGCTCATTCCTTCACATTTCATGCCGTATTCATAAGGGCGCCCGTCATACAGTACACCGGCCCCGATGTCGCGGTTTTGGGAACTTATAAGGATAAGGCCGTCCTGGTGCGACAAGAAAACATACTGATTTCCACATTCCACCCTGAACTGAGCGGCGACAGGAGGATTCACGACTATTTTCTGACAATGGTAAGGAGCGCATAAAATGATTATTGCCCGATAACGAAACCGCCAATGGAACCACAATTCTCCCTACGCACTGTAGAGTATTTTTTTTGTTTTGCATTCTTTTGGTGCAAAGATAGGTGACATTTTACCTGGCAATCCTATAAAAGCCGTTTTTTTATTTGCTTTTAGAGATAGAGTGCTTATCTAATATGGGAGTGTAGATTTAAATCTTACATAGGGAGAAATACAATGAACCAACGTATTGTTGTCGGGTTGGATGGAACTGACTATTGCCGCAGCGCAATCAGATGGGCATGCGTCAGAGCGAAAACCTTCGGCGGAATTGTAATCGGTATCGCTGTGGTCGATGTCCCCGGTATTGAAAAATCCGAGGTTGGGTCCGGTGTTGGTGGTAATTACTATGCCTTAAAGGCAATCGATTACAAGCTGGAAGACGCCTCAACCCGTACAGCTAATTTTATTAGGAATTTTGAAAAGAAGTGCACTGGAGAAGGTGTCCCCTACGAGACATATCTGAAATTGGGAGAACCTATAGACATATTTAAAGAAGAGGGAAAAACGGCCGACCTGATTGTTATGGGTCTGCGCACCTATTTTAAATTTATGACGACCAAGGCGCCTGATGAAGGTCTGATCAGGAAACTGCTTATTGACCCTGTTTGCCCCATCATAGGAGTTCCGGAAGAAATCGAACCTCACGAGACGATAATTATCTGCTTCAATGGAACCAGTGCATCCGCCCGGGCCATGCGAAGTTATGCCCATCTGTCGCCGAATATCCCGAAGTCATACAAGGTTATACTTCTGAATGTCGGCGATTCCATGGAAGAAGGTGAATACCTCCTCGATCGTGCCGAAAAATATCTGAACACCTACGGCATTCACCCGGAAAAGGTGTGGCGCCGGGGAAAGCCCGAAGATGCCATTTTTGCAAAGGCGAAGAAATATAAACCAACGCCGCTGGTTGTCTTGGGTGCTTATTCGGATAAGGCACGATATATTTTCGGAAAGAGAACAACAAAATTGATGGAAGATGGCACAATACCGATCTTTGTATACCATTAAGCCAACGGGAGTTTTATCCTCTCGATTGTAGCAGGATGCGTGGAACTATGACTCTCCAGAGGGGTCATAGTTCCATTACATAACATAAATTTGGGACTCGCCTGCTTCGTTGAAGGGGATTTCAGTCGATGGACAGATTATCTCTTTCCCATGTAAGTCGATTTATCACTGCACATCACCTTCTCACATAGACAGCTACCGGAACACCTTCATTGACAAAAATATCTGTTCATTGTCCTTCGACACCATTTTATTCGCTGTCCTAAGGAACAAGAGCCGCCAGGAGGTTGTCCGAGAATTCAATCGCTGAAACCCCCCACTTCGCAAATAATGATAACCCCCCCTCATGGGGGGGGGGGGGGTGAGGAGAAAATAACAACTACTAACTATTAACCATTTACACAAAAAACTGACATAGCCGAGAAATAGAGTTTTTGTATTTTAATGCTGTAACCATTGAAATTATGTTAAAGTCGTAAAATGTCAATTAAAGGGAGAATGGCAAAATGGAAAGTTTTGATTTACAGTTGAAGCCGGAGAAGCTTCATATAATGTCAGAAAAGACACTGCATAACTTTTCTAAAAAAAGAGAACTTATAAACCGTATAAATGTTTTCCCAGTGGCAGATGGTGATACAGGAACTAATATAGAGCTTACGATTCGAGGTTCTCTTGATTATGTAAATAAATTTGATGTAAAGAGATTAAGCTTGGATGAATACCTTAAACATCTATTGAAAGGGATGATTCTTAATAGTAGAGGATGTTCAGGTTCCATATTGGCTCTTTACTTCAAAGGATTTGTTGAAACTTTTGATTTAGAACATATTTCAAACCGGAGCATAGTAGAATCTTTGAAGAAAGGATACGAATCAGCATATAAAGGCACGGTAAATCCTAAGGAAGGAACTATGCTAACTATTATGCGGGAATTCTATAAGAGATGTAGAGATCTCTCTGATTTGGAAAACTCGGTTACGATAGTTGAAAAAACTCTCCCCCATCTTAAAGAAACTGTGGAAAGAACTCCTTATATGTTGAAAGTTTTAAAAGATGCAGGAGTAGTAGATTCTGGAGCTCTGGGATTTTATGTGCTCTTAAGTGGTTTCTCAAATGAGTTTTATGATGAAGAATCGATTGAAAATTGGATCTCAAATATATTTTTCATTCCTTCGGTCAATAAACTTATGGATTCACTATTGAGGACTATTGACTTACAACATAAGGTTGCCGCGACAAAAGATGTTGTCTCTATGATTTTTTTAACAACTGTAGATTATTTAAGGCCGAAAAGAAGCTTGGAACTCTTTATGTATTTAATTAAAATGGTGATATCGGACAAAGAGAAAAACAAGGCGCGGAATAAAAGCATTAAATTTAGATATTGTACAGAATTTCTGTTTACGCCGGGAGAATCTATCGGCAAAGATTATATGTATAGTAAGTTAAAGGAATTGGGAGAAGAAATATTTATTATAGAATCCAAGGACATATTTAAAATCCATTTACATACCAATAAGCCCGAAACGGTTTTGGATGTATTTAAAAATATAGGGGATATCAAGTTTATCAAAGTAGATGATATGCATGAACAGCATAGGGTTTTGCTTTCAGAATTGACTTCGGAAACCCATTATGAAAAAGACTACGCAATTTTGATAATATTAAACGGAGATGGATTCGGTAAGATGGTTAAAAGCCTTGGGGATACTAATATACTACTCTATAAAGACGCAAAACCATCAGTATTAGAGATAATTCAGGCAATCGATGATGTTAAATCTAAGAATATAATTGTGGCAGTAGATGATGATGATATACTTATGGCTTTGAAAATAGCCTCGGATATACTTAAATCTAAATTTAATATTGAGATTATTGAAACAGATAATATAATTTCAGTTATCAACATGTTGTATCATAATCTGAGGACAGGTAAGGTGGATGAGGATGCTAAAGCCATGAAAAATAATATAGAGAGTGTTAAATTTATAAAAGTTTCAGTTTCAAACAGGAGTATGAAGGGGGACGATATATCAGTAAAAGAGGGAAGTTTCTTCGCTACATATAATGGAAAAATAATCTCATCTTCCGATGGTTTATATGATGCAGCGAAAGAAGCTATATTAAAAGTTAGAATGGATGAAACTTTGATAACTTTATATAGTGGTAGAATGGAGAATCATAAAGTTGGGAAGTTATTGCCCCGTCTAGAGAAAGAATTTAAAGACGTCGATTTTGAATTATATTACGGGGGGCAAAATAAGTATAACTATTATGTAGTATTTGAATGATTATGAATATAGCCTCAAATTATATCTATTCTTTCTTGGCGGGATATTTATCCGGTTCTATATTATTCGCATGGGTTGTGACGAAGATAGTTACAGGAAAGAATATTAGAGAACAAGGTGGTGGAAACCCTGGTGTCGTTAACGTTATAAACATCGTGGGGAAGAAGTGGGGTATACTAACCGCTATATTAGACTTACTAAAAGTTATATTTCCACTATTAATAGCGCGCTACTTTAACCTTGGCGATGCTTGTTTAATTCTCATATCAATTGGTTCGATCATTGGCCATTTATATCCTGTTTACTTCAGATTCAGAGGGGGGAAAGGTGTAGCTTGCGTTATGGGGAGCTATTTCGTTCTCTTTCCATATGAAGCGTTAATCTCAATTTTAATTTCTATTTTAATATTTAGCATAAAAAAAAGTATGAGGGAAAGATTCTCCTTTTTTTTCCCAATAACATTGGTAATTCTATCATATATAATTTCCTTTGCATTCATTCATTCTCTAACCATTAGAATTGGAATGATAGCAATAGTTCTAACAACCTTTTTAAATAGGAAAAACAGGTCGAATTTTCTTAATATCTTAGAAAAGCTGATTAAAAAGAAAGGTGGCATCAAATTATGATGAATATTTTAGTCGACTCAGGCACCGATCTCCCGGATTCCATAATAAAAGAATACAATATATCAGTGATAAAGAATGGAATTGCTGAAAATACTAAAGGCACATGGAAAGAATTCCCAAACGATAAAAATATGCTTGAAGAAATCGTGGAGAAATCAAAGAAGGGAGTCGAATTCAAGACATCTGCTACGTCAGTAGGACGGTTTAAGCAGATATTTGATGAGCTTACCATTGATGGAGAATCGGTTGTATATATTAGTATTACATCAAGAGGCTCTAAGGTTCATGATATAGCTGTATCAGCTAAGAATGAATTACAGGGGAGGGATATAACTATTATAGATTCAGGAGGAGCATTCAGCCTTCATAGCATAATAACCTTAAGTTTAGCGAGAGCCATTAGAAGTGGTAAAAGCAAAAAGGAAGCCATCGACTCCGCATTAAAGACCAAGGAAAATTCAAAATGTATTATAGGAATACCCGATATATCATATTTATACAAAACTGGCAGACTTCCACAGGGTAAGGATATGTCAAAATCTGTTTTAAAACTAATAGTTATTGTCGGTTTCCTGCATGAGGAGGATAAAGTCTTCTCATTAATTGGAAGAGAGAGAAATATAAAAACTGCCAATAGAATGATTGTATCATTTATAGAGAAAGATCTTAAGACGAATAAAAAGGGGAAGGTACGTTGTATCGTAGGCAGCAACTTAAATAAAGATGCTGTTATAGACCTTGAAAATAAAATAAAGAAAGGAGGATGGTGCGAAGAATTGATATTAGCAGAAGAGCATCCGGAAGCATCGGTGATAGTCGGGCCAAATTCCTGGATGATAGGATACGAACTTTTATAGTTTTGTTAACTGTCAAGATTTACCTTATAATCAATCAACACCACCATTACATAAAATATATAAACTTTTTGAAAATAATAAGTTCGAAAATATTTTGATCAATAGGTTTTCTGATTATATGAATACTGTTTTTAAGCCTGAAAATGTTATTCAAAGAATTAACGAAGTAAAAGAACTTATAGAACCTGAAATGCCGGATCATATTGCCAGATGGAAAATTCATGGTGTGTCACGATTAGCAAACCTTTTTGCAGGGAGTAATGACGTGAAAAAACACATCATCTTCAGAATCATCCTGCTTACCGCTATGGTATGTCTGCTTGTATCACCGGCACTGCTGGCACAGCAGCATGAGCGCCCGACACCGGAAAACAGGGTTGAGGTAATCAACAAGGCGGTAAAACTCACGGCTGACCAGCAAGCCCAAATTCTGAAAATTTACACCGATGCTGCGGCCAATGTCCAACAGGGCGGACGGGTAGTTTCTTCGGCAGAGGAACCACAGAAGCTATTGAAAAGGTTCTGACCGAAGATCAGGTTGAGAAATGGCGCGCCTCCATCCTGCAACAGA
>CAYMYS010000099.1:0-9892 GCA_964394725.1 uncultured Syntrophaceae bacterium | reverse complement strand
TGCTTATGAGTAACTCGTGCTATATGAGTTGGTCGTACGCTTACATAGTAATTGCAGGGAAGAAAAGGAGTTTCCCTGCTTATATACCGTTTCGGTTGACATACATACTGAAGAGACGCAATGCATTTTCATAGCACTAAATCATTTTTCTATCAAGACTTCTGTATTGAATAGCTTCAGAAACATGCTGGGGTCGGATATCTCCTTCACCTTCGAGATCGGCAATTGTCCGTGCTACCTTTAAAATCTTTGTGTAGGCCCTCGCACTGAGAGCCAGTTTTTCCATTGCCATTTCAATCATACGCCGGGAATCCCCATTCAGTGGACAAAATTCCTTGATTTGCCTGTTGGTCATTAATGCGTTGCAAGGTGTCTCGCTTTCAAATCTCTCGCATTGTTTTCTTTTCGCCCGCATGATGCGTTCCTTGATTGTTTTTGACTTTTCTCCTTTGCTTTTTGTCGCTAAAGCTTTGTATCCTACTGAAGGCACTTCTATGTGGATGTCGATCCGGTCGAGCAAGGGCCCGGAGATCTTGGCCCTGTATTGCCGTATTTGGGCATAGGTGCACGTGCATGCCCTTTTATGGTCTGTGAAATAGCCGCATGGACAGGGATTCATAGCAGCTACAAGTATAAATCTTGCCGGGTAGACGATCGTTAGGGATGACCGGGCGATGGTAACTTTTCCATCTTCCATAGGTTGTCGTAAGGCCTCCAGTACGTGTCTTTTAAATTCGGGAAGCTCATCGAGAAAGAGAACACCATTGTGGGCAAGGCTGATTTCGCCCGGTTTGGGAATATGGCCACCTCCCACGAGTCCGGCATCGGAGATAGAGTGATGGGGGGAACGAAAGGGTCTTGACCTTATTAGTGATGTTTCTTTATCGAGAAGTCCCGCGACTGAATAGACCTTCGTTGTCTCAATGGCCTCTTCAAATGAGAGGTCTGGTAATATTGTGAGAAATCGCTGGGCCAACATTGTCTTTCCCGAACCGGGAGGCCCTATCATTATGATATTGTGACCGCCGGCAGCGGCAACTTCCAGTGACCGCTTTGCCTGATCCTGGCCGCTTACTTCATCAAAGTCGAAGGGATAGGAGAGACTTTTTGAATAGAGTTCAGATGCCTTCACCTCTACTGGAGGGATTAAACGTATATCGTTTAAAAATTCCACCACGTCATGGAGATAATCAACGGCGATAACATCTATCCCCTCTACCATGGCTGCCTCTGTCGCATTTTCCCTCGGCAGTATAATGCCTGCCAATCCTGATATTTTTGACTGTAATGCAGCGGAGAGTGCTCCGTGAATAGCCTTTACACCCCCATCCAGCGAGAGTTCGCCAAGAAGCATATAGTCGAGAAGTTTCTTCCTTTCGATGATGCCTTCCGCCGCCAGGATACCACAGGCGATGGGGAGATCGAAACCGGTTCCCTCTTTTTTGATGTCTGCCGGGGCAAGATTGACTGTCACCCGGTGTCTTGGAAAGCCATAGCCGGAATTCTTTATGGCGGACTTAATCCTGTCCTTGCTTTCCCTGACAGCCGCATCGGGCAGGCCGACGGTCGAGAACTGGGGAAGGCCGGAGGATACGTCAACCTCGACATCGACGGAATAGGAATCTATTCCTATTATTGAACTGCTTATGGTTTTGACGATCACGGTAATATTCCCTGTATTTTGTCCATGATTTTATTGGATAAAGACGCTTAAGGCAAGGTATTTTCCTGTCTATTCGCAATGTCCGTCTTGACTGGTGTGGGTGGCTGTGATAAAAATCACAATGTATGCGTGTTGTCTTTTCACTAACCCCGATAAACGGGGTAAGTCCCCAAAAAGGGGATAAGTTCATTAACGAAACTCCTTTCTTCCAGAAAGCAGTTTCTAACTTACTAATCCCGCTAGACGGGAGAAGTCCCACTAAAGGGGATAAGTCCGGTCACGAAATTGATTTCTAACAAAATCAATTTCTACCTTACTAATAAGAAAATATGGTTGATATTATGGCACAATTTACGCATCTGGATGAAAATAATAAATCGAGAATGGTTGATGTTACTCAAAAGGAACGAACACTGAGAGAGGCAATTGCCGTGGGAAAAGTCTCGATGAAAGGGGAGACTTTAGAAGCGATTGAAGCGAACAATGTGGCAAAGGGCGATGTCTTTGGTGTTGCAAAGATTGCCGGCATTATGGCAGCAAAGAAGACAAGCGATATCATCCCCATGTGTCACCCACTGGAACTGACAGGAATAGATATGACATTTTCGACCGATAAAAGAGTGGGTGAAGTGACCATCAAGGCAGCGGTCAGGAATATCGGCAGAACAGGCGTTGAGATGGAGGCCCTGACTGCTGTTAGCGCCGCTGCCCTTGCCATATATGACATGTGTAAGTCCGCCGATAGAGAAATGGTACTGACGGACATAAAACTGTTGAAAAAAAGCGGCGGCAGAAGCGGACTCTTTGAGAAAAAAGAGTAAAAGGGTAGGGAGTTACAATGTCGGAATCTACATATCGGGCAAGAAAGACCTTTTTAATTCCACTCGTTCTGGATACGATTCTGCTTTTCGTCCTTGTGCTGGTTTCCCTCTTAAGAGGGACTTTTCCGGCAGAGACGATTGTGCTTGTAATTATATTCATACCGCTTTTTTACCTGTTTATTGAATCGCTGATTCGAAAGACGTTTGTGGGGGCCAAGGGAATCAGGATAAAGAAACTGTTCAGAGTAAGGACGCTCCAATGGGACGATATCACTAATGTTGATGTCATGATCATCAGGAAGAAGGTCTATCTCCTATTGACAACGACAAAGGGATTCCACGTCCTGACAAATACCTATGAACATTTTACGGCCCTTGTTAAGGATATTATTGATCGCATGGGCAAGGAAAAGATCGAAGATAGGGTTCTGGATGTGGCTGAAAAATCGGTACGGAGGGTTGCCGATATTCTGATGGCATGGATTGCCGTTGTAATACTTTCAGCTGTCATATTTCTGAAGTTTACTTGAGAGGTTTGATCCATGAAACCGGAAATATTCTTAAAAGGTATCGATCTATTCAAATCTCTTGCCGACGATGATAGGGCACGACTTTCAGCTCTGTTGAGAAGGAGAACATTAAAAAAGGGGGAGGTGCTCTTTCGCAAAGGCGACGAGGGAACAACCTTTTATATAGTGCGCAGTGGCAGCATCAAAGTTGTCCTGCCATCCCGGATGGGTGATGAGGTTGCTCCGGCGATATTCTCGGAAGGTGATTGTTTTGGTGAAATGGCACTCCTGGACGGTATGACCCGTTCCGCCGATGCGGTTTCATTGGAACAAACAGAGGTACTCGCCTTGAACCGGAGGGACTTTCTTGCCTTTCTCAAAAACAATGAAGGGGCGATACAGGCTATTTTTTCTTACCTTTCAATGCGCCTGAGAAAGACCGATGATCTCCTGGAAGATGCTCATTTTCTTAATATTTCAACAAGATTTGCCAGAAGACTTGTCGAATTGATCGGAAAATATGGTCGCCAGGGAGAAGAAGGGGAGATGGAAATTGATCTGAACCTTAACCAGAGTGATCTGGCGAGTATGGTGGGTGCTACAAGGGAAAGTATAAACAAGGAGTTACGGGTGTTGCGAGAGAAGGGTATCGTTCACATGAAGGGAAATAAAATTTGGATACTCAACATGGAACGTCTTGAACGCCGTGCTCATTTGTAGTAAGGTGCAAAAGATATCACGACAAAGGTATGAAACTCTTCATTGCCTTTACTTGGGGTTTTTATATAGATTCACCAAATGATGTGGCAGTCGAACTGATTATTGGTAAGAAATATCTTTCAGTCTGACACAAAGCAGCAGTCTGTGACGTATAATAACGCTAAAGTGTTCTATCGTCAGTCGTCCATAAGTGTAAGATATTTTAAGAGACAAGAGGAAGCAGTTTGGGAAACATGTAGGGAGTTGTTCCACTTTTTCCTGTTGATGGTATTCCTCATGCACTGTTACTGCGATGTAAACAGAGCGGTGCAGCCGGGATTATCAAAGAAGGCTTGGCGTTTAGTATTTGTTAAATTAGTCTGAAAGAATAGAATTTTAAAATGTAACGAGAAAGAAAAGGGGTATATCTATGGCCGATCGGGAAAGTGTCACATCTCTGTTTCCGCGGGTGGAAGACATGGTAGAAGAGAAGCTGGAGGAAATCGTAACGATTCTTGGGTCTGACGAAGCGGGAAAGAGTCGGTTGTACGATGAGGTACTTTCGATGGTAGAGAGGGTCTTGATACGAATCGCCCTGAGACGTTCCAAAAATATAAAAATGACTGCAGCTGTCTTTCTCGGTATAAGCAGGAACACACTCCATAACAAGATGGTTAAGCTCAAGATAAAAAATAATAAAAAATAGAGCTACGGGATTATTTAAAGTCCAGCCTTACAAAACCTTTCTCGCCATATCCACGGTATTTCCACACTTCCCCGAAGAGATTATTCTCTTTAGTAAATGAGCCGTTATGAGAGAGATATTATTATAACGGAATCGAATCTGTTCGTTAGTGGAGAACGAAGCATCGGCATGCACTCATGAAGAGACGCTCATGTTCGCTGCTCTCTGAAAGGCGTTTGCTTTGTTCGACACTTAATATGACAAGGAAGGTGTCCGATTTTTACTCTGTGGCCTTACTCGTTGTTTTTGCAGGTCGTCCCCCGTGAAGACCAGATAAGGAATAATACGAGAAGTGCTAAGCCAGAAACAATGGTGCCGGAGATAAAATAGACAGTTTCAAGATTGTAGGCATTTTTGATCCAGCCGACAATATAGACGGCCAGAGAGCCGATGCCGAATGTGAGGATAAACTTTATTCCGTAACTGGTACTCCTCCATCGTTTCGGGGTGTATTTTGCAACCAGGCTGTTTTCTATGGGCTGCATACCGAGAGCAAAAAATACATAGAGAGAGGCAGCGATCACAAGGAGTTGCTCATTAAGTATTCCCATTGATAC
This sequence comes from uncultured Syntrophaceae bacterium, assembly GCA_964394725.1. Classification (GTDB taxonomy): domain Bacteria; phylum Desulfobacterota; class Syntrophia; order Syntrophales; family UBA2210; genus JAFGPZ01. Next base: position 4,898 of record CAYMYS010000099.1, on the reverse strand, counting down.
AACGAATGGAATACTTACGGCATGGAACCCGAAGTAAAGCCACCTCAAATCATACCGGTCGGCTAGCTTTCCCGCTACAAGCTGTCCGAATGCAGATATGATGTACACAAATGAAACGAGGAGTGTCGCCGCCATGGTCTTGGCGCCTTGAAGGTTGCTGAGATCAAAGTCCTTCAGATAATTCCATAAAAAACCGGCTTTAAATTCAAGGTATGCAGGCAAAATGATGCTGTTCATTCTGTAGGCGAAGCCGGCAAGGGTCATGGCGGCACAGAGGATCAAAAAATATTTCATATAATGATTATTGTTAGTCGGTCCCGATTCCTGTTTTTCGGGCTTGCCCTGAAGAGGGGTTTCATCAATTCTTACCAGTGCCGTAGCAATGCCGCCAAGAATGCTGAGGATTCCGATGAGGAGGAAGGTCAATTCCCACCCCACAAGCCAGTTGAAAAGTCCCGCAATGAAGGGAGCACTCATCAGGCCGAGATTGCCCGCCATTCCATTAATACCGAGGGCAGATCCCCTGTTTCTCACGCCTATGGATATGAGCCCCAATCCTGCCGGGTGTGATATGCTTGCAAAAAAACCGATGATGGCAAGGGTAAAAATGAGACCCCCCTGGCTGTCCGAGAAGGAGGTAAGGATCGATCCCATACCTGTGCCGAGGAAAAATATTACCAGGCTTTTACTGCTTCCATACCGGTCGGCAAAAAATCCCCAGGGAAGTGCACCCACTCCATAGAGGAGGTACATGAGGAAACTCAGTTTCAAGACATCGGTCAGGTCCATTTTGAGTGAGAGTACCAGAGGTATGGCCAGTGCAGGGAAAAGGAGTTCATAAAAATGTGTAAAATAATGGGCTACAGAGGTGAATATTATAATCTTTTTCTCGTTTTTCATGAAATGTGCTCACTCGTAAGAAAGGTCTGTAGATTCGTATTTCCTTTGTCGGGTACAACGTACTTAGTGGTTATCGTGTCGCACAGCTAGCTGTAAGGCGAATTCCTGTATCAGTTGGCGGAGCATACAGGGGGGATCGAAAAATATCAAGTATTTTTTGGGAATTTTTTACCCCTCCAGCGCATATTGAAATCGTGCCACTATATGTAATTGTGTCAGGTTAAACTGTTTTGGTAGTGGTTTGAAGGGGGCGGCAGAATTAACTGCATGAAAAGATTCGCTATCCAGAGATTCATGACCCGAGGAAATAATGATCCTGGAGTCTGCCAGTTTTCCATCGTTTTGTATGGAAAATTGGACGACGGCAGTTCCTTCCTCTTTGACTTCGTATGCCTTGCCGGGATATGACCACCTGTCTCTAATCTTCCGTTTTACCGTCATTAAGTATCGATGATAGGGCGAGTTGCGGTTGTCCAGATTCACTGTATCTTGATCACGTCTATCGGCAATGTCGGTTGTCTTTTCCGCAGATGGGGCAGGGAATGGTACAATCTGCTCTATTGACCTTTCCTGAAAATCGTTTTTTTCTTGCAGATTCAATGTAAAGAGGGTGTCATTATCGATACTGCTGCCACTATCCATAAGGCCTGTCAATCCGAGCACTGCAATGTGGCCGACAAGAGAAATTAACATGGTAATGATGAAGAGTTTCTTGGTAATCATAGCCCATGTCATGTAACCTATCATACCGAAAATATCAAGTAAATCAGAAGGTATATCCATGGACGCCAGCTTTAATCCCATTCAGTGGGTCCCTGGAGTGGCACATTAAAAATGTCACGTCTATGTGTCATGCTATATACCTGTTTGCAACCTGCTTAAAATTAAACTATAGTGCATCCAAAAAGAGAGGATCGTATCAGTGGGATATGCCATATTCTTCAATGCAATCCATGTCAGGGTCCCCTGGGATAAGATTTATAGACGTCTCGGGTACCGGGAACATAAAACTCTCATAGATGAAAGAAGGCGGGGAGAAACAGAGCATGATGTCGAGCACGCCCTGTCTTTCATCAATACAAAGGGGGCGGGAAAACGTGTCATTCTGTCGGGGATAACAGATGACCGCATCTCCCTTTCGACGGGTGAAGTATTTGTCAGCCGAGATCTGGCGAAATATATTGGTGATTGCGAGGAGATTCTTATCGTAGGTGCCACTGCCGGAGACAGTATCATGGATGCCATCCATAGAGATGTCGATTCACAGAATTTGACGCGTGGCAGTATACTGGATGCGGTGGCAAGCGAGATGACAGATGGGGCCCTCGACTGGATCTGTGATTATTTCAACCATCAATTGAAGAGGGAGAATAAAAGGGTCGGCCGGAGCCGCTATTCGGCAGGCTATGGTGATCTGAAGCTGGAAAATCAGAAAACGATATATCGTATGCTTGAACTAAAGAAAATCGGTGTATCAATAACCGAAAACAATATACTTATCCCCGAAAAATCGGTTACGGCGATAGCGCGGATTATGAATGTTTAAGGTGTAAAAGATGAAGATAGAAGAGCTGTTGAGTAAGCGGGTGGTGGTTCTGGACGGTGCCATGGGGACAGAACTGCAGAAGCGCAGCATGCCGTCGGGTGTTAGTCCCGAGTGCTGGTGTACGGAGAATCCTCACGTCATGCAGGATATCCATGAAACCTATTTGGATGCCGGGGCAGACGTGATTTATACCGGTACCTTTGGTGGAAATGGGTTGAAACTGGGGCAATATGGTCTTTCCGAAACCTTTGAAATGAACAGAAAACTTGCTGCCATTGCAAAAAAGGCCTCTCGTGGAAGGGGGCTGATAGCCGGAGATATCGGTCCTACGGGGCATTTCGTGGAACCCTTCGGTGATCTGGGTTTTGATGATGCCGTCGCAGTTTTCAAGGAACAGGTGAGGGGGCTGTTAGAGGGCGGTGTCGATCTCTTCGTCATAGAGACGATGATAGATATTCAGGAGGCACGGGCCGCGCTTATAGCCGTTAAGGAACTAACCGATATCTTTACAATGGTCACCATGACCTATGAAAAAGACGGTCTCACGCTGAATGGAACCGACCCGGTGGCGGCATTGATCACTCTGCAGAGTCTCGGTGCCGATGCGGTGGGGTGCAACTGCTCCACAGGACCGGAAGAGATGAAGGAATTAGTTGCAGCCATGAAACCCTATGCTACAGTTCCCCTTGTTGCAAAACCGAATGCGGGAATGCCGGAACTGGTGAATGGTAAGACCATGTTTCATATGAGGGCCGAAAGATTCGCCTCCTGTGGCAAAGAAATTGCCCGTGCCGGGGGGAATCTCATAGGGGGGTGTTGCGGTACGACTCCCGACCATATCAGGGCCTTGAAAGAGACCTTGGAGAAAGAAGAATCGCAGCCTCCGCTTCGCACTGCCATCAGTGCCGTCAGTTCTCCGAGACGGGCGGTTATCTTCAGTAATGAAAGGCCCGTTACCATAATAGGGGAACGGATTAATCCCACTGGTAAAAAGGATCTGCAGGAAGAACTGCGTGAAGGGAAGATGGCCTGTGTACAAAAGATGGCGGGAGAACAGTCTCGTCAGGGGGCGGAGCTTCTCGATGTTAATGTAGGTGTTGCCGGTATAGATCAGGAAAAGACTATGGGAGATGTCGTAAAACTTCTTGCTGCAACGAGTGAACTCCCCATCGTCATCGACTCTACAAATCTCGACGCGATAGAACGGGCACTTCGCCTCTTTCCCGGAAGGGCGCTTTTTAACTCCATCTCGGGAGAAAAGAAGAAGATAGAGAGATTCCTCCCCCTCGCAGCCAAGTATGGTGCCATGTTTATCCTTCTTCCTTTGGATGACAGGGGTGTCCCTGAAAGGGCAGAGGGTCGAATTGATATCATAGGGGATGTATATGAAAAGGCAAGGGTCTTAGGTTTCTCAAAAGAGGATATCGTCGTAGACGGCCTCGTTATGGCCCTGTCTTCCGATCCTGATGCCCCCGGTGAGACACTGAAGGTTGTGGAATGGTGCTCCAGTGAATTCGGTGCCCTTTCCGTTCTCGGGCTTTCCAATGTCTCCTTCGGCATGCCGGAGCGGAAATGGTTGAATGCCGCCTTTCTGACGATGGCCATGTCAAAGGGTGTGAGTATGGTGATTGCCAATCCTGCGGCTCAAGAATTGATAGACCTCAAGATCGCAGCCGATGCCCTGTTAAAGAGGGATCGGGATGCATCCCGTTACATTTCCCGGTTTTCACAGTCAACCACAGAGGCGAAAAAGATACCAAAGGGACAAGACATGTCCCTGGCGGAGCGGGTGACTGCTGCAATCATGGATGGAAACAGAGAGGATATCGAATCGCTTTTGAAAGGGGCCATTGAATCGGGAGAAAAGGCGGAAAGTCTCCTCCATCAATGCATGATTCCTGCCATTACAAGGGTTGGTCAATTGTTTGAACGGAGAGAGTATTTCCTTCCACAACTCCTTGCAGGGGCCGAGACGATGAAGCGGGGCGTTGCCTTTCTCGACCCCTATCTCAGAGAGGGAGGTGTTGCGGCAGAGGAAAAGGGATCCATTCTCATGACCACGGTGAAGGGAGATATACACGACATCGGTAAAAATATCGTGTGCCTCATGCTGGATAATAACGGATTCAACGTGATCGATCTGGGGAAGGACATTTCTGCTGAAGAGATCGTGGAAGAGATCAAACGATCCAGGCCTTTCCTGGTGGGCCTTTCCGCCCTTATGACCACAACGATGGTTCATATGAGCGATGTCATTGAACTGGCAAAGGATGAGGGGATTACCTGCGATTTCATGGTTGGCGGAGCCGTTGTAAGCGAGAAATATGCAGCTTCCATCGGCGCCCACTACGCGAAGGATGGTGTGGATGCCGTACGAGTGGCAGAGGCCCTTCGAAGGGATGAAAAATCTCAACTTTGATAATGGGCGTGAGGGTGCCAGTCCCTGTTTTCT
>CAYMYS010000098.1:0-10039 GCA_964394725.1 uncultured Syntrophaceae bacterium | reverse complement strand
GCCATAGTGCTTACACCTCGTTGATGATAGTTTTGTTGTGTCACAACTACTCTATTACCCTGTTATTACAGGATCAAAGAGGGTTTTTACTTTTTTTGACGGTGAATCAGGGACAGACAGAGGCGCAATTGAAGTAATCAAGAAAGGAAACTGAAATGCAAATAGATGCCATTATTATCAAGGAGCAGGATAACGTTGCCACAGCCTTGCGAGATATCCAACCCCATGAGGAGATTATGGCGGGTGTGGGTGATGAGGCCAGGCCCTTTGTTGTTCAAGAATTTATTTCCTATGGGCATAAATTTTCTGTGAAAGATATCGCCCTGGGAGAAAACATCCTGAAATACGGAGAAGTTATAGGTCGGGCCACCAGAGAAATTCGTGCAGGGACACATGCCCATATACATAATATTGAAAGTCTTCGTGGACGAGGAGATTTAGAAACCGGGGAGTCGAAAAATGGAATTTAATGGATACAGACGCAGCAATGGCACTGTCGGAACACGCAACTATGTGGGAATCCTGTCAATGGTTGTTTGCGCCAATGAAGTTGTAGATACCATTTCGAGACAGGTCCAGAGGACCGCTTCCTTTATGCATCAGCAAGGTTGTTGTCAGACCCCTGTAGACATCAAACGAGTGAACGAAACACTGATCGGTCTCGGCAGCAATCCCAATCTTGCCTCTGTTCTCCTTGTAAGTTTAGGATGCGAGAGCACAGATCTAAACGATGTGGCAAAGGCCATTTCACGAACGGGCAAGAGAGTCGAGACGATAGTGATTCAGGATGTTGGAGGTGCGGCAAGATCCATTGCCGAGGGAGTGCTCCTGGCCCAGGATATGGTACAAAAGGCTTCAGAAATGGAACGGGTACCCTGCCCGGTCAGTGAACTGGTCTTGGGACTCAAATGCGGCAGTTCGGATACCACCTCAGGGTTAGCGCCCAATCCGGCTCTGGGCATTACGTCGGACTTGCTGGTTCAAGCAGGTGGAACTTCCATACTGGGAGAGGTCACCGAGTTTATCGGTGCAGAACATCTGCTGGCACAGCATGCGAAGGACCCACAGATTGGTCTTGAAATCATCGCTCTTGTAAAGCGAACGGAAGAGAGGGCAAAGTCAGTGGGTGCCGATATTCGGGGCGGTCAACCGACGGGGGGAAACATAAAGGGGGGCTTGACGACCATCGAAGAAAAATCCCTTGGCGCCATTGCCAAGGCAGGGAATGCACCTATCCAGGCGGTCTATGAGTATGGTGTCGTGCCCCGGGTCAAGGGCCTGGTTGTGATGGATTCTCCCGGAAGAGAACCTGAAATTCTGACGGGACTGGCCGCTGCCGGTTGCAACGTCATTGCCTTCACAACCGGTCGTGGTGCGCCCCAGGGCTTTTCTTTTGTTCCGGTGATCAAGATCACCGGCAACAGAGTCACCTGGGACAAACTGCAGGATCACATGGATGTAGATGTCAGTGCTGTCATGGAAGGAAAAGAGTCTCTGCCGGAAGCAGGCAAACGGATCTTTCGAGAAATGCTGGTGGTATGCTCGGGAAGATTAACCAAGGCCGAAATATCCGGTTATTACAAAGCCATGGATATTTACACGATTGGTCCGGTGATCTGAGGAAATAGAGGATTAGTCAGCCTGAAAGATAGATGCTTATCTCTTCCCAGATCAGAAATTCGAGGAAATTATGTCATACCCCGAAATGGTCAAAATCAACCAGCAAGTGGATGATATCAAGATAACCGACGTGGACCCCCATATCACAGCGGAGCTGGACAAAACCAGAATGGCAACCAGGCTAAACCCCGGTTCAACGGTCGCGATCAGTGCGGGAAGCAGGGGCATCACGGATATTGTGACCATCACCACTTCTGTTGTGAATTGGATTAAGGCCCATGGCGGTGATCCTTTCCTGGTTCCTGCAATGGGTTCACATGGTGGTGCCACTGCCGAAGGACAGACTCAAATCCTTGAGGATTATGGGTTGCTGGAGACCCGAGTGGGTGCCCCCATTGTTTCTTCGATGGACGTGGATCATCTCGGAGAAACAGAAATGGGCATACCCGTCATGCTTGACCGAAACGCCTGTAATGCAGACCACATCATTGTCATGAACAGGGTTAAGCCACATACGGAATTCTACGGAAAGATTGAAAGCGGTCTGATGAAAATGATTGTCATCGGTTTGGGCAAGCACGAAGGAACCATCGTGGCCCACCGGTACGCCGTCAAGTATGGATATGAGCGCACCCTCACTGAGATGGGTTTGCATGCGCTGCAAAAGGCACCCATATCTCTGGGGTTGGCCATTATTGAAAACGGATACGGTGAGACCGCACAAATTACGGGTGTCGAGCCGGAGGCCTTCCTTGAAACAGAGAAGAAGCTATTGCACGTTGCACGAAAAAAGACACCGAAACTTCCCTTTGACGAACTGGATATCTTAATCGTCGATGAATGCGGAAAGGAAATCAGCGGGACGGGGATGGATACCAAGGTGTTGGGACGCATCATGAACATCTACGAGAAAGAATTAAAACATCCAAAGATTACCAGGGTTATTCTGAGGGATCTCACCGAGATAACCCGCGGGAATGCCATCGGTGTCGGCCTGGCCGATTTTGTTACAAGAAAGGTGGCCGACAAGATAGACTATCGATCAACCTGTATCAATAGTGTCACCGCCATTACGCCTGAAAAGGCACGGCTGCCTATCGTTTGTGAAAACGACAGAAATGCGGTGGATTGTGCAATTGCCACAGCCGGTCCTGTCGATGCAGATACCGTAAGGATTGCCTAGATTAAAAACACTTCCAAACTGGGTGAAATGTGGATTTCACAGGCGCTTGTGAAGGAAGCCAAAAAGAACGAAGCCATAAGTATCCTCGGTGGTGGGTATCCCATGCAATTCGATGGGGATGGAAATCTTCTTCGACCCAATACCTGATTGTCTTCCATAATTGCGGGGACATCAACACTTCATTCGATCTAAATTCCTCTGATCCATACAAAATATCACACCAGGAGGGTGACATTTTCTCATTGCAAAAAAGATGACAATTTGATCTTGCAATAACACCGTTTCTGAATATCCAATTTGACTCAAATTAAATGTTACCCAAAGGTAGTTGAGGAGGTATTGTTGACTCATAGTAATAGTTACCGAATGTAAAGAGGTAGTCATGACCCCTTATTTCAGATTGAGAAGCGATAAGATTCTTGTTCCCTCATGATGAAAGCTCAGTATCGGTGAATTCCGCGTTGAAGCCCATGACGTGAGTTCTGTATGTACGTCGTCGAAACAATGATCTGGAATTATGCACTCAACTTGTTGATAAAATGTACTGCCTGGCTATTAAGTCTTCAGTATCTCGAAACTGTAGACCATGGATGGAATGAAGAATCCAATAGGGTGGGATGAGGTTGGTCTATTTCTCGACTTTATACTCCGTCGTTGCCCTGTACCCGGCCTTTTTAAAGGCTGCGCACAGCTCCTTGATATTGTCCGTATTAACCCTGATCACGGCAGTTCGTTTACTCGGATCTCCCTTTTTCATGGTGGAGACGATGGACATAATCGTAAGCCCGATATCATTTACTATGCGGGCAATCTTGGCTATCTCACCCATATTATCTGAAAGAGTGAGCTGAACGCGGGAACTGGTTATATCCATCCCAACAAATTCGAGGAGCACATTTAAGAGATCGCAGGTGGTAATGATGCCTACCGGTTCATTGTCTACTACAACGGGAAGGCTGTTGACGCGTTTTTCATTAATGATCTTTGCGGCCTCCTCTATGGTCGTTCCCGGAGAGGCAGTAAAGACCTTCTTCGTCATTATACTTTCGGCCTTTATTTCCGAGAGGAGGTAATTCAGTTCATGGGTGGAGAATGTGCTTGCCGGAGAGGCCGAGTTTTCACGTATGTCTCTATCGGTAATAATGCCGACGAGTTTGTTATTATCGACGACAGGGACCTGATCGATATCGTGCTTTTGTAAAAGATTCTTTACCTTGAGGATGTTCGTGTCTTTGTCGACGGTTATAAGGTTTCTTGCCATCCTTCTCCCAACAAACATAATGACACCTCTTTAGAAATCTTTTAGGACGTGGCGCTCTTTGCCATTTTTCTTGTCTTCTTTTTCAGCTTCTTGACTCTTCTCTTCAGACGGCCAAGGGAAACCTTGTTTCTCTCTTCCCGTGACTTGTCCCTCTTCTCTTTGAGAAGCCTTATCTCTTCTTTTATCGTGGCTATGGTTTGGAGGGGCTGGTCTTTTTTCACTTTCAGAGGCTTCGTCTTTGCCTCTTTTGCAGGGATTTCTTTTACCACTTTTATGGCCGCAATAAGTTCATCCTTCTTCATGGCGCTTACACCTTCAATCCCTTCCATTTCGCGGGCCATTTCCTTGAGCTGTTTGACCGTGTATTCCTCCAACGGTTTTTCATCTGTCATTTTGTCTCCCTTTCCTAGCAGTCCTGTTTACCTATTGAGAAATTTGTAGTATTTCTATAGCACAGCAAACTGAAAAAAATCAAATTGAATTAAAAAGCAGGCATTTCTGAAACGAGACGCAGCTTTTTCGAATATCGGAGAGGGACAATTGGCAGAGACAATGGCAGTGAAGGAAAAAATCCATTCTCAGTTGGATGATGTGCTGTGCAGAGACAGATACCCCATCATGAGAGAACTGGACCGCATAGAGAGAGGAGAAAAGAAGGGCCTGGCCCGAGACCGGATTGTAAAGAGACTGCATAGCCTTGAAAAACGGGTGGCACGATCCTGTGAAAGATGTACAAGGCGCATGGCCGACAGTCCTCGTATCACCTACCCCGAGAACCTCCCCATCACATCGAAAAAGGATGAAATCATAGAGGCCCTTCGCAACCACCGGGTGGTCATCATTGTGGGAGAGACCGGTTCGGGGAAGACCACCCAGATTCCCAAGATGTGTATCGAAGCAGGGAGGGGAATTCGCGGTATGATCGGCTGCACCCAGCCCCGGAGGATTGCCGCCCTTACCGTAACAGAACGTGTTGCCGAAGAACTGGGCGAAGGTGTCGGGCAATCTGTGGGGTACAAGATACGCTTCGACGACAAGACTGGTCCTCAGAATTATATCCAGTTTATGACCGATGGCATTCTCCTCATGGAGACCCAGTCCGATCCCTATCTGAATGCATACGATACGATCATAGTGGATGAGACCCATGAGCGGAGTATAAACATAGATTTTATACTGGGCATACTCAAGACGCTTCTCCGAAAAAGAAGGGATCTCAAGCTGATTATCACATCGGCGACGATAGACCCTGAAAAGTTCTCCAGGGCCTTCGATGATGCACCCATTATCGAGGTATCGGGACGTATGTATCCCGTTGATGTCAGATACCTTCCCCTGGACAAGGAGATGGAAGATCGAGGAGAACTTACCTACGTGGATGCCGCCGTCGATGCCATCGGCGCATTAAAAGGGGAGGCAGGTGACGGCCATATCCTCGTCTTTATGCCCACAGAGCAGGATATCAGGGAAACCTGCGACCTTCTCACCGCTAAAAAGTATAAGAATACCAAAATTCTTCCCCTCTTTGCGCGCCTCTCGTCGGCCGATCAGCGGCGCGTATTCAGACCGATGAAAGAGCAGAAGATCATTGTTGCCACCAACGTGGCGGAGACATCGATTACCGTCCCCGGCATTCGCTATGTCGTCGATACGGGACTGGCGCGTATCTCCGAGTACAACCCGAGAACGAGGACAAAGAGGCTCCCCGTAAAGGCCATCGCCAGGAGCAGCGCCGACCAAAGAAAGGGACGCTGCGGAAGGGTGCAGAAGGGCATCTGTGTGCGGCTCTATTCAGAGGAGGATTATGATAGTCGTCTCCCATTTATGCCCCCCGAAATCCTGCGCTCTAATCTGGCGGAAGTAATCCTGCGGATGATTTCCCTGCGCATGATCACGATTTCATCCTTTCCATTCATCGAGCCTCCCAGCCCCCAGGCCATCCGCGACGGCTTTTCTATACTCGAAGAACTGGAGGCGATCAGGGAGAGGGAGCAGAAGGGTAAAAGGGAATTCGTCCTCACCGGGAAGGGGGAGGTGATGGCACGTCTCCCCATTGATCCCCGGATATCGAGGATGATCATGGAGGCGGAGAAGGAGGGGTGCGCCGATGAGATCTTCATTATCGCCGCCGCGCTTTCCATTCAGGACCCCCGTGAGAGACCCCTCAACAGGGAGGAGGTGGCCGACAGGATGCACAAATCCTTCATAAATCAATCTTCCGATTTTATTACACTCCTCAACATATGGAATCGCTATCACGAAGTCTGGGAGGCCACAAAATCGCAGAACGGGATGAGGCGGTTTTGCCGGGAGAACTTCCTGTCATACCGGAGGATGAGGGAATGGAGGGATGTCCATGAGCAGATCGGGATGATAATCAAAGAGGAGGGGAGGGGGAAAAAAAGGAGAAAGAAACTGCCCCAGCTCCATGGTGAGGAACTCTATGCGGGCATACACAAGGCGATACTGAGCGGCTATCTGTCCAATATCGGCCTGAAAAAGGAGAAAAACATCTACAGCGGTACGAAGGGAAGGGAGTTCATGCTCTTCCCTGGATCGGGAGTCTTTAACGGCGGTGGAGAGTGGATCGTTGCAGCGGAGACGGTGGAAACATCGAGACTCTTTGCCAGAACAGTGGCCACCATCAATAATGAATGGCTCGAGGAGGTGGGGGGTGAACTCTGTCGTTCCACCTACTCGGAACCTCACTGGGAGAGGGATCGTGGCGAGGTCGTGGCCTATGAACAGGTGACGCTTTTCGGCCTGATAATCCTGTCGGGGAGGCGTGTCTCTTATGGACCGATCGATCGGGAGGAGGCCACGAAAATATTTATCAGGAGCGCCCTCGTCGATGGTGATATCAAACAGGCACCCCCCTTTCTGATCCACAACGGGAAGCTCATAGAAGAGATTACTTCTATGGAGGACAAGATACGACGGAGGAACATCCTCGCCGATGAGAACGCCCAGACCGCATTTTATGAAGAGAGGCTGGATATAGTCTATGACATCAGGACCCTCAATAAGCTGGTCAAGGGGAAGGGAAAAGATGGCTTCCTGAGAATGACAGAGGAGGATATCCTGCAATATTATCCCGAAGAGGAACTCTCCCGCTATCCCGACGAGATCATGCTGGGGAACAAATGCCTTCCCTGTACCTACCGCTTTGATCCCGGGGAAAAGGACGATGGTGTTACCGTAACGATTCCCGCCGGTTTGGTGTCGGCCCTACCGCTGGAGTTGGCCGATTTAATGATCCCCGGACTTCTCAGGGAAAAGATCACTGTGCTGATAAGGGGCCTTCCCAAGGAATTCAGGCGAAGGCTGGTCCCCATCCCGGGGACCGTCGATGTGATCATGAAAGAGATGAGGGGTGGGCGAGAGATCCTCCTTTCGGATATGGGAAGGTTTATCTACGAGCAGTGGGGAGTCAGTATCCCGGCCACGACATGGTCGGCAGGTGCGCTCCCCGATTATCTCAAGATGCGTTTTTCCGTCGTCGATGAGAAGGGGAGGGAGATACGATCCAGTCGCGAAATTGCACAATTACAGGAAGGGACCTCGGGCATGAAGGAATCATCGTCCCTTCGGAGATTGAAGGCGAAACATGAAAGAGCGGGCCTGACGGCATGGGACTGTGGAGATTTTCCCGAGTCTATCGATTTAAAAGGGGAAAAGGGTCTTCATGTTACGGCATACCCGGTTTTCGAAGCTGGTGAAGGATCCGTCGGTATCAGGCTTTTCAATGATCCTCACGAGGCCCGTAAGGCCCACCGGCGAGGGGTAAAGGCACTCTATGAAATCCATCTGAATAAGGAAATGAAATTTCTAAAAAAGGGCCTCACGCTGACGGGGAAAACCGCGCCCTGGGCGGCCTATTTCGGCGGTGAGAAATATCTGGAGGCGGCCATCTATGAACGGACGGTGGGCCTGCTCTTTGACTGTGATATACGTGAGCAGGAGGCATTTTTCAGACATATCGAAGATATGAGGCCACGCATGTATTCGACAGGGCAGGACATCATCAGGGAGGTCGAACCGGTACTTGCGGCCTATCATGAAACCAGATCGATAATTACTGCACTGGAGGCGGCGAGCCGGTCCAACAGGTCTCACCTTGCATTCCTGGCACATATGAGAAAGGAACTCGATTGTCTCGTGCCGAGGGATTTTATTGCCATTTATAACAGGGAGAGACTCAATCACCTGCCGAGATACATGCGGGCCATCACGATTCGCGCGCAGAAAGGAGTCATTCACCTGGAAAAGGACCGGTCGAGAGAGGCGCAGATCAGGGAATTTTCCGATGGCCTGGCGAAACTGAGCGACAATCTGCCCCCCTACTCATCGAAGGAGAAGAGACGGACACTGGACGAGTTGGCCTGGATGATAGAGGAATATAAGGTCTCCATTTTTGCCCAGGAATTGAAGACAGCTGTTCCCGTTTCGTCCAAGCGACTCAGGAAAAAAATAAAAGAAATTGATAGGATAGTCTGATTTTATTTATTGACTTAAAGGAGGCAAAATGATAGGGAAAATGACCTTTGAGAAGTCAGGTGTGAAGGGGAAGAGGTTGCCGATACCATACGGCAGGATGGGGATGAAGAGAGATGCTTGATACACGATTCGTCAGGGAACATATAGATTTTGTGCAGGAAAAGCTGGCTCAGCGTGGTCCCGATATAGACCTCAGCCGGTTTTCCCGTTTGGACCAGGAACGAAGAGATATACTGAGAGAGGTGGAGACGCTGAGAGGTGAGCGAAATACCGTTTCCAAAGAGATCGGCCAGAGGAAAAAGCACAAGGAGGATGCCTCCGATCTGATCTCCAAGATGGGGGACGTCTCTGCACACATAAGGGAACTGGATGAAACTCTGAAAGAGACGGAGACACAGTTCGATGATTTTCTCATGACCATTCCCAATATACAACATGAGTCTGTTGTTTCAGGGACGGATTCTGCCGATAATCCTGTTATGAGAAAGTGGGGAGAAAAACCGGTTTTCACATTCGAACCCAAACCCCACTGGGAGACGGGGGAGCTTTTGCAGGTGCTTGATTTTGCCCGAGGAGCAAAGATTACCGGTGCCCGCTTTACATTGTACCGGGGGCTCGGGGCACGGCTGGAACGGGCGCTCATAAACTTCATGCTTGATCTCCATACTGTCGAACACGGCTATACTGAAGTTCTGCCGCCCTTTATGGTCAACAGCGACAGCATGAGGGGAACGGGACAACTTCCCAAGTTTGAGGAAGACCTCTTCAAGATAGAAGGGACCGATTACTACCTCATACCAACGGCGGAGGTGCCCGTCACCAATATACACCGGGGAGACATCGTGGATGAAAAGGACCTGCCCATCTATTATGTCGCCTATACCCCCTGTTTCAGGGCCGAGGCCGGTTCTTACGGAAAAGACACGCGCGGACTAATACGGCAACACCAATTCAACAAAGTGGAAATGGTGAAGTTTTCAAGACCCGATACATCCTACGATGAGCTGGAAAAACTGACGGCCAACGCCGAAGAGGTATTGAAGCGACTGAATATCCATTTCAGGACCGTCGATCTCTGTAGCGGTGATCTCGGTTTTTCCGCGGCCAAGACCTACGACATTGAGGCCTGGATGCCGGGGCAGGATGCCTACCGGGAAATTTCGTCGTGCAGTAATTTTGAGGATTTTCAGGCACGCAGGGCGGGCATACGATTCCGCAAAGAAGAGAGCGGTAGGGTAGATTTTGTCCATACGCTCAACGGATCGGGGCTCGCCATAGGGCGCACCGTCGTGGCGATCCTGGAAAATTACCAGCAGGAAGACGGGAGTGTAATAATTCCCGAGGCCCTTATTCCCTATATGAATGGTGTTGACAGAATCGCGCCGCCGGTGTAATAGTAGCGCCTTGTTTATTTGAAATTATTGTCGGAGGGATGGCCGAGAGGTCGAAGGCGGCGGTCTTGAAAACCGTTAACCGAA
>CAYMYS010000097.1:2597-10046 GCA_964394725.1 uncultured Syntrophaceae bacterium | reverse complement strand
ATATCTCTTTCTAAAGAACATCGCAGACTCCTCGAAAAGACTACTGCCGATGCCCACGTATTGGCTGAGTCGGCCAGTCGCGCTGCATTAGAAAACCTGGCGGTTCACGAGAAGGACTACCGCACCCACATGAGCTTTGAGCAACGCCTGCTCCGCAATCGTCTTCGCGCTAGGAGCCGTGCCCTTGGCGATCAGCGCGAAGAACGTACGGGAATGCAGGACATCCACCACCTCGTTGAACTGGCTGCCTACGAACACTGGCATCGTTTGCTCTTCACCCGCTTCCTTACGGAGAACAACCTCCTCATTACCGACGAGGCCAGCGGCTCTGTTCCTGTCACATTGGAGGATTGCGAAGAACTTGCTTCGGAACTCGGCGCCCGTGATGGACTCGATCTCGCCTGCAGATTCGCCAGCCTCACACTTCCCGGTGTTTTTCGACGCGACGACCCGGTACTCGACCTCCCCATCGCGCTCAACGACCAGGTGGCGCTGCGTAAACTGCTCGCGGCCCTTCCGCCGGAAACATTCCGATCCGATGACGCCCTCGGCTGGACTTACCAATTCTGGCAGGCCCAGCGCAAAGACGAGGTCAACAAGTCCGGCAAAAAGATCGGTGCTGATGAACTTGCTCCTGTCACACAGCTATTCACCGAGGATTACATGGTGGAGTTTCTCCTTCACAACACCCTTGGCGCATGGTGGGCAGGCAAGTTTGGACCAATCAAGGCTGACACCGAAGAAGAAGCGAAAGCTCAAACGGCACTTACCGCCCGTGACGACATTCCCGCGATTTCGTGGACCTACCTGCGCTTCGTGCAGGACGAGACGGCAAAGACCTGGCTTCCCGCTGCAGGAACCTTCGACGGTTGGCCAAAATCTGCAAGTCTGATTCATCTACTTGATCCCAGCATGGGCAGCGGTCACTTCCTGGTGTTTGCATTGCCAATACTTGTTCGCCTGCGCATGGAAGAAGAAAAGCTCACTTCTAAAGACGCAGTGGTTGCGGTGCTCAAGGACAACATTCACGGATTGGAACTTGATGAACGCTGCACCCAGATTGCAGCGTTCAATGTTGCACTGACTGCATGGAAACTTGTGGGCTATCAAGCATTACCCAGCCTGAACCTGGCTTGCACGGGGCTTGCTCCCAGTGCATCGGAGGCGGAGTGGGTGGCGCTGGCAGGAGACAACGACCGCCTCCAGCGCGGCATGGCCCGTCTGCATAAGCTTTTCAAGAATGCACCTGTGCTGGGTAGCCTTATCAATCCTAGCACCGAGGGCGGGGATCTCATAGAGGCAGACTTCCATGAACTGGCTCCGCTTCTAACCGTCGCGCTCGCGCAGAGTGAAAATCAAAAAGCCAAATTCGAGAATGACGCCGTTGAACTGGCCGTCATCGCACAGGGGCTTGCCAAAGCGGCCGAGCTGCTCGCGGGACAATTCACTCTCGTCATCACCAACGTACCCTATCTCGGACGCGGCAAGCAGGATGACGTACTCAAGGATTACTGCGAACGTGTACATCCCGAGGCAAAGGCTGACCTCGCCACCTCCTTCGTTGAGCGATGCCTAGATTTTTGTGTGAAGGGCGGAAGCACCGCGCTCGTTACGCCACAGAACTGGCTCTTCCTCGGGAGTTACAAAAACCTTCGTCGCAGCCTAATTAGCAACGTCACCTGGGATACAGTCATCCGTCTCGGTCCTCACGCCTTTGAGACCATCGGTGGAGAGGTTGTCAATGTCGCTCTCTTAACTCTCAGTCAATGTACTCCGGCAAAGGCTCAGGTCATTACAGGTCTCGATGCCTCTGGGAAGACCACCCTGGTGGCGAAATCCATTTTCCTTGCTAGCGGAGCTATTACCCAAGTGAAGCAGGAAGAGCAACTTAAGAATCCAGATACAAGAATAACATCAGATACTCAGCATGTTCAGGACTACCTTTTCAAATATGCTGATAGTTATCAAGGGGTTAAAACTGGAGACAATGACAGACACTGCATTCGCTTTTGGGAGTTACCAAGAGTCATACAGCCTTGGCGCCTACTGCAATCTTCGGCGGCAAGCAAAAATGACTATGATGGTTGCACTGACGTAATAAACTGGCACAAAGAAGGCGCGATGATGGCTCGGCTCCAGGGGCTAGAAGCTTTAGGATCGTTTGGAGTTGGTATAGGAGGGGTGAGTTCCTTACCTGTATGCTTTTTCCTTGGGCAACTGTATGACAGCGCTATTATCCCTGTTATCGCTAAGAAAAATGAGTATATTCCTGCCGTTGCGGCCTTCTGTTTCGATACTTCATTCCAAGAGTCCGTTCGCAAGATTGACCAGAAAGTAGCAGTAACAACGGCGACTGTTTTAAAGGTCCCTTTCGATCTCGGACATTGGCAAAAGGTAGCAGAAGAGAAATACCCCAACGGTTTGCCCAAACCGCACAGCGATGACCCGACGCAGTGGCTCTTCAACGGACACCCCAAAGGAGCCATCCATCCACTTCACGTCGCCGTCGCCCGTCTGCTCGGCTATCTCTGGCCGCGACAGACCGGCAGCAGCTTCCCCGATTGCCCCGCCCTCGGCCCCGACGGTTTGGAATCCTTCGCCGACGAAGATGGCATCGCCTGTCTTCCGCCACTTAACCGCGAGCAGCCTGCCGCTGCCCGCCTCCGCCAGTTGCTCACCGCTGCCCTCGGCACCTTCGATGAACGCGCTCTCATTGCCGCCGCAGGGCTCAAGGGCAGCAAATCCAAGACCCTCGAAGAATGGCTACGCGACGAATTCTTTGAACAACACGCCAAGCTCTTCCACGACCGCCCCTTTATCTGGCACATTTGGGATGGACGTCCCGATGGGTTCCACGCTTTGGTCAACTACCACAAGCTCGACCACGCCGCTCTGCAAAAGCTGGCATACAGCTACCTGGGCAACTGGATTCAACAGCAGGCCGATGATGCTAAAGCCGACAAACCCGGCGCTGCCGAGCGCCTCGGCGCCGCCCGCGTCCTACAGACCAAGCTCGCCGCTATCCTCGAAGGCGAGGCCCCGCTCGACATCTTCGTCCGCTGGAAGCCGGTCCAAAACCAGGCCCAGGGCTGGCACCCAGACCTCAACGACGGCATCCGTCAAAACATCCGCCCCTTTATCCTCGCAGGAGACGTTGGCAAACGAGGGTCCGGTCTTTTTCGCACGGTTCCTCTAAAACTCAAAGGCAAAGACCGCGGCACTGAACCTACCCGCTCTAAATCCGACTACCCCTGGTTTTGGTGCGAAGAAAAACCCGGCACCGATCCAATCGGTGAAAAAGCCTTCGTCGGCAACCGCTGGAATAATGTTCATCTGACACTGGTCCGGAAAAAGGAGGCAAGCTCATGAGCGCCAAACCCCGCAAACCTTCTGTCAAACCAAGCAAAACGGTGTTGGACTTTACTGCCTTGGTGGATACCGTGCGTCGGGTGCATGACGAATGCGCTTTTGCAGTCAACCGTACGGTCAATACTACGCTTACGCTTCGCAATTGGATCATTGGCAGCTACATCCGAGACTACGAACAGAATGGCGCCGACCGGGCGCAATACGGGATACACCTTCTTGAAAAGCTTTCGGAAACTTTGCAAGAATGCTTGGACCGATGCTATACCGGACGCTACCTTGGGTTATGCCGCCAAATTTACGATGCCTATCCGTCAATTCGGAAATCAGTGATTTCCGAATCAGGCATCGCCATTCTGCCAGGGATTTTAGAACTGTCTGTCGCACAACCTAAGACTCGGAAATCGGTGATTTCCGAATTTGGAGTGGATTCCTGGACTTTGATCCAACGGCTTTCCTTCACACACCTTGTTGAACTCCTTGCCCTTGAAGACCCCCTCAAACGCGCTTTCTACGAGATCGAGTGCATTCGCGGCAATTGGTCCGTGCGGGCACTCAAAAGGCAAATTGCGACTCTGTATTACGAGCGGTCAGACCTATCCCTGGACAAAGAAAAACTCGCCGACATGGTCCACTCCGCCACTGAAAAGATCGAGCCAAAACTGGCCATCCGAGATCCCTATATCTTCGAATTTCTTGGACTCAAAGCTAGTGAGGCCGTCAGCGAATCCAACCTCGAAGAGGCTCTCTTAGACAACCTGCATGAATTCCTGATGGAACTCGGTCACGGCTTTTGCCTCGAAGCCCGGCAGAAGAGCATCGTCATCGGAAAGACCCGTGGGTTTGTGGATCTGGTCTTTTACCACAGAATCCTCAAATGCCATGTCCTCATTGAGCTCAAGGTGGACAAGTTCACCCACGAATACCTCGGCCAACTCAATACCTACGTGTCCTGGTACCGCAAAAACATGATGACTGATGGAGACAATCCGCCCGTGGGACTCCTGCTTTGCACGCAGAAAGATCACGCCTTGGTCGAATACGCCACCGCCAACATGGACAACCGCCTCTTCATTTCCAAGTACCAGTTTGAACTGCCCAGGAAAGAGGATCTGGAACGCTTCCTCGAAGCGAAACGTCGAGAGATCACCGAAGGATAAAATCTTATGAATGGCATCACATACATCATTCAATTTATTCATAAAGCAGCCGGAGGAGAACGGCCATGATACGTTTCATCCACGCTGCCGATGCACACATTGACAGCCCGCTCCAGGGTCTTGATGCTCATGAAGGAGCGCCCGTTGATGTCCTTCGTGGCGCAACGCGCCGGGCGTTCCAGAACCTGATCCAACTGGCAATTGATGAGTCTATTGATTTTATGGTAATTGCCGGTGATCTCTATGACGGAGATTGGAAGGATTACAGCACTGGTCTCTTTTTCCGGGGGCAGATGGTCCAATTGCGCGACAGGGGCATTCCTGTTTATCTGATTGCAGGTAACCATGACGCCGCCTCGGTAATTTCAAGGAGACTGAGCCTGCCGGAGAATGTGCATGTATTTTCCACCCGGACAGCGGAGTCTGTTGAAGTAGCTGGACATCCCGTAGTGATTCACGGTCGAGGATTTCCGAACCGGGCAGTGCCAGAAAATCTGGCGGTTGATTATCCTGATGCCGTTCCGAACAAGTTCAACATAGGGCTCCTTCATACAAGTCTGAACGGCCGTGTCGGTCACGACACCTACGCCCCGTGTTCGGAAACGGATCTGCTTCAGAAAGGTTATGGATACTGGGCGCTCGGTCACATTCACCAACCCGAGGTGATCAACCGGGATCCCTGGATTGTGTTTGCAGGAAACTGCCAGGGGCGAGATGTCCGGGAGGTAGGTCCGCGCGGTTGCCGGTTAGTGACGGTGAATGATTCCCTGATAGTGGAGAATGCGGAGTGGCGCGACTTGGATGTCATCCGGTGGCATTTGCTTGAGATCGATCTCTCCGGGATTACGGCAGAGTCAGAGGTTCTCAGTCGTGTCACCAAAGCGATGGCCGACGCGGTCCGTGAAGCGGAGGGGCGATTGGTCGCGGCCAGGATTGTCTTCACTGGAGCCACACCTCTGCACGGCTCGCTTCACCGTGAAACGTACCGCTGGCGCGCCGAATTGCTGGGCCGTGCCCAAGATCAGGGTGAGGAGACCATCTGGATTGAACGAATCAAGGTTTTAACATCGCCAGTGTATGATCTGACACAACTTGCGAAAAGAGATGTTCTTACCAAAATCGTTCTGGAAACATTGGAAGCAGCCCGAATTGAGCCTGGGGATTTCCCTGATGAGATTAAGGAAATGCTCAATATTCTGCCGCCTGAAGTCCGAAGTGACATTGAATCCGACTGGGATGCAAACCAGAGGGAGATGGCGATGGAGGATGTGCGTGCCATCATTTTGGATGCCATGGGAACGAAAGGAGGTCAGGTGTCATGAGGTTTGATAGAATACACATTCCGGCCTTCGGACCTTTTACCGATCTGGATCTCAAGTTTCCCGCTCAGGGCGGCGATCTCCATGTCATCTATGGCCCCAACGAAGCGGGAAAAAGTTCTCTGCTTCGCGCTTTTCGCGATCTCCTCTTCGGTATACACGGCCAATCGCCGGATAATTTCATTCACGATTATAAGAAATTACGAATAATGGGAGAGATCGTCAATCGGGCGGGGGAACGGCTTACCTTTCAACGCCGCAAGGGAAACAAAAACACCTTGCTGGACGCCAATGGCAATGAATTGCCGGACAATACTCTGATCCAATTTCTGGGCAGTGTTGATCAGGAATACTTTTCCACCATGTTCGGTCTGGGTACGAAGGAACTCCGCGAAGGAGCAGAACAGCTTCTCCAAGGAAAGGGGGACATTGGCAATGCCCTGTTCTCGGCCAGCATGGGAGGGACCCCCATTCAACTGGTTCTCGCGGCGTTGATCGAGGAATCAGAAAGGCTCTTTAAAGTTCGTGCAACAGCCAATGTATCGATTCGACCGGCAGTGAATGAATACAAAGACCTCCTGCGCAAAAGCCGTGAAGCTGTTGTGAGCCCTGAGGCTTGGGAGAATATCGAAAAGGCTTTAGCGAATGCCGGGGAGGCAAAGATCCAGTTGGAAGGGGAGAATTTGACATTTACAAAAGAACTGGAATGGATTGTCCGTTGTGAAGATGCGCTACCCACCGTGGGGCGGTTGAATGAGGAGATGCGGAAGCTGAAGATGCTTCCCACGCTTCCGGACGTTTCCAGCGACTTCGTAGAGCGTGTTCGGACCGCGCGGAAAGCCGCCGGCGAGGCGCACGCGGAAGTCGAACGCCTAACGACTCAAATCACCAAACTTGAAGAACTTTTGGCAGCTTGCCAGATCTCACCCGCCTTGCTGGCTGAGGCTGACACGCTGGATCGGTTGCACCAGGACATGGGCGTTTATCGGGATCGCAAAAAAAACATGACCGATTTGGAAACCGAATTGGCTGGACTTGAAACGACCTTGCGGACGGGCATGCAGAATCTGGGACTCGCCGGAAGCATCCCGGAACTCGAAAAACTGCGGCTGAACACTGCCGATCGGCTCGCCTGTGAGGAAACCGCCGAGGGCCTTAAAAATGCCCGGAAGGAACACGAGGAAAATATTAAGAAGACCGCCGATCTCAAGACACAGATCAGTACCCTGGAAACACAGTTGCAGACCCTGCCGGAGACCGACCTAACCAAATTCCGAGACACCTTGTCCGTAGCGGCGGCAGCTACCGAGGCCAACCGCACACTTTCTGCGAGCGAATCTGAGGTTAAGCGACTTACCGATGAAGCAAAGGAGCGCCATCGTGAGTTAACGGGCGCACCAAGCGACCTGGACGCGGCGGGAAGCCTTTCGGTTCCTACCAGAGCATTCATCCGTCGCATTGGCGAAGAAATGGATGAGATAAATCGGGATATCAAAACCGAGAAGTCCAAAATCCTTGAAGGGTCAAAGCAGATCGACGCCCTTAAAGCCGAGCTAGGTCGGCTTGAACGCCGCGGAGAATTGCCATCCGAGCAAGCTCTGCAT
>CAYMYS010000097.1:0-2497 GCA_964394725.1 uncultured Syntrophaceae bacterium | reverse complement strand
GCCCCCGCTGAAATGGAGGATTGGCGTGAAGCCTGGAGTGAGTTCAAAGATATTCTTCGTCTGTTGAGGACCGCCGAAGAGACCTGTCAACAGAAAAGCAAACAAGTTCAAGAAGCAACGATGCAGCTCGCTGCCGTTCTCTCCGAGCCTGTAGAAAAAGAGTTTACGTTGCTTTTCGAAAAGGCCAAAAGGCGGGTCCAGAAAGGTGAACAGACATCCGGGAGAAGAATCGAGCTGGTCAATCAGCGCCAAGCGCTGAAGAGTCAACTGGAAACCTTTGAACAGAACAATGAACCCTTAGCCACTGATGTCGAGGCTGCGACGAAATATTGGGAGAAACAAGCCCAAATGGTTGGACTGCCGAAAGGCATTTCACCCAAGTTTGGCCTGGTGCTTTTGCAGGAACGAAAAGAGCTTCTTGCACAATTCGATAGCTGGAAGAAAGCCTCTACCACCTTGCAGAGAACCAAGAATGCTGCGGGTCAATATGAACAAACCGTAAACGAAAAAGCCATCACCCTTGGCGCCTCAGGAGATACCACCGAAACTCAGGAAAATGATCTCTGGAAGAGGTTGGCCAAAACCCGCGCCGACCAAACGCGACATGAGCAATTTGTCAGCCAAATCGAAGAAGCAAAGGATATTCTGGAGGAGTGTCAGACATCCCATAGCCAGGCGGTTCAGGCATTGGATGAGCTGGTCCATTTGGCAAAGCTGGAAACAGTCGAAGCACTGGAACCATTGCTCGCGAATTTGGAGTTCCGGGATGAAGTACAGAGTAAAATTGCAACCTTCAGTGACACGCTGAGCGGTCTGGCTCGTGGTCAATCGGTAGACGACTTTCTCGCTCGAATTAGAGCGGAGGATACCGAAGAACTTCCCCAGAGGAGGGTCACGCTCCAGAACCAGAAACAGGAAAAGGAAACTTCACTCCAGACGGTGCGCGATACTTTATATGACTTCAATGGCCAAAAGCAGGCTCTTGAAGCTGCCAGCGATACGGCAGCGAACTATCGGCAGCAGGCCGAGTCTTGGGCGGCGAGAATGAAGCAAGACGCTTCGCGCTTTGTGCGTTTGAGGTTGGCTGCACATTTCCTGCAAACTCAGATCGAGCGATTCCGGAAGGAAAACCAAGGGCCTTTGCTGAAAAAATCGGGCGAGGTCTTTCAACGCATCACAGGGGGCGCATTCTGTGGGCTGGGCGCGGAGTTCAATGCTGACGACACTCCCATTCTGGTGGGTTTGCGCCCGGACCAGACTACAGTTTTGATTACAGGAATGAGTGATGGTACGCGGGATCAACTCTACCTGGCACTTCGCATTGCTGCGCTTGATCGATATCTTGAGTCGCATGAGCCTATGCCACTCATACTGGATGATTTGTTGATCACTTGCGATAATGACCGCGCGTCGGCGATTTTACCGCAATTGGCGGCGCTGGCCCAGCGGACACAAATATTTCTCTTCACCCACCACAACCATCTTGTCGAACTTTGCCTCAAAAAACTGGGTGAAGACACTTTCCATCTTCACCAACTGAACACATATCCCTACGAAAAAGGCAATTAACATTATGACAATACTTGAATCCATTCTAAAATATTTACGCGGTGCGGCATCATACAACAAACATGAACTGGCAGCGCCAAGAGTCATTTTATGGCCAGACGAGGAACGGCTATGGATACAGTGCATCGAGCTGTTGCGAACGAGCCATTCCGCTCTGTGGTCACTCGGAGAGTATGCACCCGATAAAGCAACAGGCCCTTCGGTGTGGTTGAGATACCAATTGGAGACGCAAGGCGGAGAGGACGTACCGGTGATCTATCTGCCTGGTATCAGACGTTCCGCTTTCCGTAGCGCCTCCCAATGCCCGGAAGAGGCGAAACATTTATTTGCGCTGCAATTCCAGGGGCAATTCTGGACACAGAAGAACGGGAAGGACTGGACACCCTTTGCGTTCTTTTCGAGCGCGGACGGAGGACTCGGGTTAGAGGTTGCCGGTGATCAGGATACAAAAAAGGCAATTCAGGAAAGCTTACCGAAACTGATGGATATAGAACTGGATGCACTCAAGGGTCATATGCTGGAAGCGGGAGATTTCAGGGCTATCGTCACGAAGGACCCCGCGCAGACGCTTTTACGATGGATGGGAGATCCAGGTAAAATTAAGATGGATCTGGAAAGATTCGGATCGGAGTGGAATAGTTTCCGTGCCGTCTGCCGGGACATCTACCATTTCGACCCGGAAAAGGATGGCGCAATCACTGCGGCCGAAAAGCTTTCCAGTGGCAGTGCCGAGTGGGCATTGGTGTGGGGACGCTACAAGGAAGCACCGCGCTCCTATCCGAGCATAAAAGAGCTACTGGATACCAAGGGACAGTTGTCTCTTTTTGACCCGGCAAGCGAATATAAGCCGGACTCGAATCGGCAGGAGGAAAAGCGTCTGGCGGAAGGCCTTCTCGCACTTTCGTCGTGTTCGCATAAAGATGCCATC
>CAYMYS010000096.1:0-10111 GCA_964394725.1 uncultured Syntrophaceae bacterium | reverse complement strand
GAGTCTGGACCGTGTCTCAGTTCCAGTGTGGCTGATCGTCCTCTCAGACCAGCTAACCATCGTAGCCTTGGTAGGCCATTACCCCACCAACAAGCTAATGGTACGCGGACTCATCCTTTGGCGACGGCTTTTATATAGAGGCTATCTTTGACTGTAAAGCCGAAACTAAACAGTATTATTGGGTATTGGCCCACTTTTCAGTGGGTTATTCCCTACCTAAGGGCAGATTATCCACGTGTTACTCACCCGTGCGCCACTTTACTCATCCGCCGAAGCGAACTTTCTCGTACGACTTGCATGTGTTAGGCACGCCGCTAGCGTTAGTTCTGAGCCAGGATCAAACTCTCAAGTTTGATATAAAAATCTTACTTTTAATCAATTATCGATTTAATCATGACCCACAAAATTGGTGATCCCACTATTCAATTTTAAAAGAACTTTCAATAAAAAACGAGATCTAAGAAATAAACTAACTGAACTCTTTTGTCAAGCATTATTTTTAATCTTTTACACTTGCCGAATCAAAAAACAATGTGTCTGAACAAGTGAGACGGGTTCTACACTGACTCATTTAAATAGTCAAGCATAAAATATAAGATAATTAACAAAAAATGTTGATAGCTGAAATCGTTAACTTAAAAATTGCTCAGTAAGGGAAATGTCGCCCCCGCCTCCGGCATTACGAGGGCACGGAAATTCTTTCCATGCTTTTTTTCTATATAGGCTATCGCATCGGAAAGGTTTTCTACCGGATGACAGAAAAGGTTCTCCACTCTTTCCCCGGTCAGACTGGACACCAAAATGACATCACTCTCACACACTATTCTGGCAATTGCATAGGCCTTGTGACCACCCAATTCAAATCCTTCTTTTAATCGCTCCATGATTGCCTCGGGACAGTCGGCTTCATCAACCCAGTTCTCAAATGTTTCTTCACCGTAGCCCTCGAGGCATTCAGCCACGAGAACAATAGTTCCCCCCTTCTCCGTTGCATAGGAGGCATATTCCAGCGCCTTCTGGGCCTGGTAGACATTCATGTCCTTGGGATACCCTCCCGCCGATGCTATCACGACGGGATATTTCTTTTTCATTGGATAACAGGACATCACCCGACAGACCTCAACTCCATCCAACCAGGCCTTTTCCATGTCCCCGCATACAACCCTGACAATCTCCTTTTTACTGTTTGTAACAACGTTTACTACAAAGAAGAGGGGCACTTTTTTTGCTCCTTCTATCATTATGTCACTTACGGGGTTGGCCTCCAGACAGCCGCACGTCGCCAGAGGGTCCACCATCATTGAATGACTCCTCTCTATTATGTCGCGGCCCGAAACACCGGGAACAATCGATTTTCGTCCCCCCGAATACCCGGCAAAATAATGAAGAGTAATCATCCCCGTCCCGACAACAATATCGGCGTCTGCCACCTTTTTGTTGATACTTATGGAGGACCCGTCGCTGAGGAGACCTAAGACTTCGAGTCCTTTATCACAGTCATGATTTGAAAATCTGTACTTTTCAACAAACTCATCGGAATAGAGCTCTCTGTTTTCCCTGTCTGTCTGCGCCCTGTGTATGCCCGTTGCCACGATAAAATCTATGTTTTCAGTTGGAACCCCTTCCAGTTGTCTCATAAGGGGCGGCAAAATCCATTTATAGGGTACGGGGCGTGTTATATCATTTACAATAATTGCTATTTTCGGTGTTTTGAATCTGGAAACAATTTCCCTGAGAGTGGGAGATGCGATGGGATTGTCAAGAGACTTCTCGACTGCCTCCTCTGGATTATCCACTCCCGATTGATCTTTGGGATATATTATAGCGGCAACATTTTCTTCAGGTATCTCCAAATTCTTTATCCCTTTTCCGTAGGCCAGTTCTATTATCATTATTCATACCTCCTTATGCATACCCTTCAGACATAATATTGCATGGAATCTGCAGCGACACAACGGGCACCTTCAAAGATGACAACATCTTACAATATAACAATAAAAGAGACAACATATAATGGGATTTCAGCTTTTGCAGATCATGGTTCCCAAATCAAGGGGCGCTCAAGTCGCCACACCCTATATGATATCGTCTATACATGATAGTTGCCCTATGCCTATATAAGGAGGGGAATGAGTGCTCCTCATTGAAATAAAAGTTGCACTCCGTGATACCGACCCCATAATTGTGATTCCCACCAGGCATTAAATCTGCCTTTGAAGAATATGCATACAGCCGCCTGGCAAAAAAAAATCTAACCGATCCCGCCTCCAGACAGGGCTTTTAGAGCACCTTCAGCCAACAGAATGATTGGTTGCGTCTTAGGCGGTACATCTCAATGTGTTGATCAAAGAAACACCTTTTAATTGCTCATATATTAAAAAATGTGCCCTATAGACTTGACATAAATGCCTCTCTCGATATAAGAAGACGAGTTATGAAATTTCCCGCATAGAGGAACGTATGTTTAAGTAATAGCAGTAATGGTTATCCTAATAGTAAAACACCCTAATTGATACCATTCGTGATCGCTGTAACTAAGCGTCGGTCTTAGAAGAAGTCTTAAGGGAAAATTTGTTATGTTGTAAGTCTAGAATGTAAATTCAAAAAAAGATTAATTTAAGGTAATAGGAGGTAAGCACATGCCAAAACATGATACACCTTTATTGGATGAACTGGAAAGCGGTCCCTGGCCAAGCTTTGTCACTGATATGAAGCTGATGGCCGAAAAGAATGAGATGGTAGCAGATCTCTTGGGACTCTTGGAGTTGTCCTATAAAGACAAGGTAGGCCATTGGAAACATGGCGGTATTGTAGGAGTCTTTGGATACGGAGGCGGAGTTATCGGTCGCTATGCCGATAGGCCAGATCAATTTCCGGCGGCAGCGGCGTTCCATACATTGAGGGTAAACCAGCCGTCCAGTAAGTTTTACACGACTGAATATCTGAAAAATCTCTGTAATATCTGGGAAAAGCACGGAAGCGGATTGACCAATATGCACGGTTCGACGGGTGACATCATTCTTCTGGGAGCAAAAACGGAAGAATTGGAACCAACATTCTTCGACTTGACGCACGAACTGGACACAGACCTGGGTGGATCTGGATCCAATTTGAGATCACCTTCCTGTTGCGTCGGTAAGGCTCGATGCGAATTTTCCTGTCTCGATACTCAGGCTATCTGTAACGACTTAACCAACGAATATCAGGATGAGCTTCATCGGCCCGCATTCCCCTACAAGTTTAAGTTCAAGATATCCGGTTGCCCGAACGACTGTGTGGCCTCGATAGCGCGATCCGATTGTGCGATAATCGGAACATGGAAAGATAATATCAGAATCGATCAGGAAGCCGTCAAGGCCTATGTTGCCGGTGAATTCCCTGTTAACGGCGGTGCCTTCAGTGGTAGAGACTGGGGTCCCTTTGATATTGAAAAAGAGGTCATCGATCTCTGTCCTACACACTGCATGAGCTGGAACGGAAGCACATTGAAGATCAATAACCGAGAATGTAACCGCTGTATGCACTGCATCAGCGTTATGCCCAAAGCATTGAGAGTCGGGAAAGAACAAGGTGCAAGTTTACTGTTGGGAGCGAAAGCCCCCATTCTTGAAGGTGCTCAGTTCGCTACCTTGGTGATTCCCTTCATGAAAATGCAAGCCCCCTTTGTTGAGTTCAAGGAGTTCATCGACAAACTGTGGGACTGGTGGATGGAAGAAGGTAGAAACCGAGAGAGACTTGGTGAACTTATGCAGAGGAAAGGGTTGCAGGAACTCATCGAGGTTACTGGTATCAAAGCAGTACCGCAGATGATAGAGTACCCCAGAGAAAATCCCTACATCTTCTGGAAGGAAGATGAAGTCGAGGGTGGCTTCACCAGGGATATCCATAAATTCAGAAAAGAACACTCAATGTAGGGGGTAACAACTATGCCATACGATCCAGCACAACCAATGAAAGACAGGATTACCGATATCGGTCCTGCACATTACGAACAATTCTTCCCAGAAATAGTGAAGAAAAATTACGGGAAGTGGGATTACCACGAAATTTTAGAACCGGGTGTCTTGGTACACCATTCAGAAACTGGTGACGAACTGTATACCGTTAGGACAGGCGGCACTCGAATAATGAGTATCATCCATATCCGTGAAATCTGCGAGCTCGCCGATAAATATTGTGACGGACATATCAGATTTACAACCAGAAACAATATAGAATTTCTGGTGGCCGACAAATCGAAGCTTCGTCCCTTGATCAATGACCTTAAGAGCAGGGGGAATAAATTCCCCATCGGTGGAACAGGTGCCGGTATCACCAATATCGTTCACACTCAGGGATGGATTCATTGTCATACCGCAGCCGTCGACGCCTCCGGCGTTGTAAAGTCAATCATGGATGAACTGTTCAGTCACTTCGGCAACATGGCACTACCAGCACATGTGAGAATCGCAGTAGCATGCTGCCTGAATATGTGCGGTGCTGTACACGCTTCTGATATAGCCATTGTCGGAATACACAGGAAACCTCCCATGGTTGATGAAGAATTTATCAGCAAGGTGTGCGAGCTTCCATTAGCCATAGCGGCCTGTCCCACCGGAGCTATTAAAGGTGTGAAGAAAGAGGATGGTTCCAGAAGCTTACAGATTGATAACGACAAATGTATGTTCTGCGGCAACTGCTTCACCATGTGTCCGGCTATGCCGATGAATGACGCAGAAGGTGACGGCGTTGCTATCCTGGTTGGTGGAAAGATATCAAACAGGCTTACGAAACCGCAGTTTTCAAAGGTTATCATTCCCTTTATCCCCAACGAGCCACCGAGATGGCCGACCATGGTCACAGCCATCAAGAGTATCCTGGATGCCTATGCGGCAGACGCAAACAAGTATGAGAGATTAGGTGACTGGGCGCAGAGGATAGGCTGGGAACGGTTTTTCGAGAAGTGTGACGTAACCTTCAACGATAAGGTTATTGACGACTATAGGTTTGCCTATCCTTCATGGCGTCAGAGTACTCTCTTTAAGTGGACAGACTAAGCTATGATTAACATACCCCCTCGTATAGTCCTTGCCGGACTTAAAGGTGGGTCGGGAAAAACATTCCTAACAGTTGGACTTACGTCTCTTTTGCATGAAAGGGGATACTCCGTATCCCCTTTCAAAAAGGGGCCAGATTTTATAGACCCTGCATGGATAACCCTAGCGTCAGGCAGCCAGTGCTACAATCTGGATATGTTCTTGATGACCAGGGAACAGATTATCGGATCTTTTATAACGCGTGCCTCCAATACCGACATTGCTGTTATTGAAGGAAACAGGGGCCTGTATGACGGTCTCGACATAGAAGGTTCCTGCAGTACTGCAGAATTGGCAAAGGTTCTTGGTGCCGCTGTCGTTCTCGTTGTAGATGTGACCATGTCGACGAGAACCGTCGCAGCTATAGTAAAGGGATGTCAGTTGTTTGATCGAAACGTGTATATAGGGGGGGTGATTCTCAACAGAGTTGCCGGTCCGAGACAAAAGGCTCTTATCGGCGGTGCCATCGAACGGTACTGCGGCATACCCGTGGTCGGATATATTCCGAAGGTGAGAGAAAATCCTTTTCCTGAACGGCATATGGGTCTCGTCCCCTTTCAGGAAAGGGAGAACGCCGAAAAATCAATAAGCTGCGCACGTTCTGTTGTCGGTGATTCCATCGATCTTGACAAGCTCTGGGAGATAGCCCGCAATTGTGAACATCTGAAAGCACCCCACGACCTCTGCAGAAAAGAGCAGTTTAAAGAAGACGATGGAGAAAAGCTCCGTATAGGCATCATAAGAGATCAATCCTTCTGGTTTTACTACCCCGAAAATCTGGATCAGCTGAAGAAATCGGGCGCTACGCTGATAGAAATTAATTCTCTAAAAGACGATAAGCTACCCGATATCGATGGCCTTTACATAGGCGGCGGATTCCCTGAAACACAAGTAAAGGCCCTTACCGATAATAGGAGTTTTCGGGACAGTTTGAAGAAAGGGATTGAGAACGGGTTGCCGGTATATGCAGAATGTGGCGGCTTGCTATATCTGAGTGAAGGACTTATATTACAAGAGAGTGAATACCCCATGGTCGGTGTACTGCCCATAAGATTCTTTATGGAGAAAAGACCACAAGGTCATGGTTATACGATCATGGAAACAAGCCGTCCAAATCCATACTTTCCCACAGGGAGGATTATAAAGGGGCATGAGTTTCACTATTCTCGGGCTGTGATAACGGAAGGGGCGGATGTGGAGTTCGCCTTCACTGCTCGTCGCGGAAACGGTATCGATAAGGGGAGGGATGGCATTATCAAAAACAATCTGCTGGCCACCTACACTCACATTTATGCAGCGGGAGACCCCGGATGGGCAGAAAGTTTTATGATCAAGGTGCGAGAAGTAAAGAGCAATAGAGAATTTGCATAAGAGAAGGGCTGAAAGATTCAAATCTCTTTATTATGCAATTATAGCGGACCGTCCCAATGAGGTTAATTTAAAACACCGAGTCAAACGGGTTAACATTAGAAACAAACAAGGAGGTTTTAACATGCCAAAAGTAGAATACAAGGGCAACGCCTGGATGGTAGATGATGATGGGTTTATCGACGCATTCGAAAACTGGAATAAAGACTGGGTTGAATATGTCGCCGAAAGCGAAGGTATTACTGAAATGACTGAAAATCACTGGAAGTTGGTCAATTACCTTCAGGACTACTACAAAGAGTTCGGAATCGCGCCGATGATCAGACTGCTCACAAAGAACACGGGGTTCAAATTAAAATACGTCTATGAGCTCTTTCCATCGGGACCTGCCAAGGGTGCCTGTAAGGTAGCGGGACTTCCCAAGCCGACAGGTTGTGTCTAAACAAATATATAAAGGGGGTAAAGATAAAAGGTCTTTACCCCCTTTTTTATCACTCATTGGAAGATTGATTTATTCTTTTCCCGCATCACTCATGCTGGCTTCTTCCGCAGCCAATTGGTCATCACCGGGAAGCATATACATAGTCGTACTGCCGCTTGACCAATAGACCAGTAATCCTTCCTGAATCATCTCATTTACTACCTTTTTGAACTGCCTTGGTTTCGAACCGGGAACGGCTTTCAAAAGATCATTGAAATATAACTTTGACTTCCCCTTTTTTGCAGCGAAGTAATCTAGAACCGCCTGTTTCTCATCACTCATTTTATTCTCCTATGGTCTACATAGATTAACGATTTATTATGCTATAGATTTATACCCTTACCGCTGATCATGTCAAGATTTTTATTGAACAGTCTTGCCTGACAGGACAGAGCCTGCCCTCATCCATGTGACATTAGCGAAACCCTTTGATCCCAGTCGGCTTCTCTATACTTTTCAATCACAGTGTCTCTTCATGCTTTATTCCTGTTGCTACAGGATATTTTCCCATATAGTTCGGGCCGACGGTATTTCGTGAAGGCCTCCATCTTATTGGATCTGGTCCTCTCTAGATCCTTTCCCTTCAATTCTGCCACTAGTACTTTTTCTTCATAACCGGTATATTGATGGAGAACCTTACCCGTTGGACCCATCATTATTATTACACCGGGGAAATAAAGTCCTCTGCCGTTTCCTCCCATCTGATTACAGGCAACAAGAAAGACGCCATTATCGAAAGCCCGTGCAGGCAGTGTTCTCAACCAGCTTTCCCTCTTGTCTTCCGGATTTTTATTGGGCGAAGCGTAGGGGAAGAATAGTATATCGACTCCCTGAAGGGACATTATGGTACTCAGCTCGGGGAAATGGCTCTCGTAACAGAGCTGTATCCCGAAAGTAATGCCATCATTGAGGAACACTGTTATCTCGTTTCCCTGCCGGTAGACCCTCCTTTCCAGTGGAGAGAGATGCGTCTTTCTATGAACACCAATGATGCCGGAGGGTCCCACGGCAATCTGGCTGATATAGGGCTTTTCCCCTTCCGCCTTTTCAAGCATGCCCGCCAGTATTACCATGTTCTGTTCCCCTGCGATTTTTACCAGATAATCCGTCGAAGGACCGGGAATGGATTCTGCGTATGGCTCCACATCATCCCTGATGCTGTAGCCTGTCAGTGAGAGCTCGGGAAAGCATATCATCTCCGCACCCTCTTTAGCGGCATCTGAGACATAGGATCCAATCTTTTTCAGGTTCTCTTCTATGCCGCCGAAGTGGGATTGCATGGAGACTGCGGCTACCTTCAGATCTTTCACGTTTCCTTGCTCCCCAATCTTCACTGCTTTAAGGAGTGTATATCTTCCTTTACCCTGTCATACCATGAACAGAAGTCGTACATAGCCTTGAACTTTTCTTCTTCCTTTATGAGCCCCTTACACATTTCAGTAACGCCTTGCAGATATTGGGGACTGCAATCTCCCGCATCTGTTTCAGCCAAAAATCGTTTACATATGAAGGATGCCACCTGCTCGACTTTTTGGTTTCGCATATCAAGAGGTTCCTTCGGTTTCTCAAAGGGATTCCAGTCCTCATAGCTCATCCTTTTTAATAGTTTTTCTCTCCGCCGGGAAGACATGCCGTCAAAAATAGCCTTTTTCTCACTCTCGCGAGCCTTATCTAAATCATCACTCATATATCCTTACCCCTGTTGTGGTATAATGCAACGGTACTTTAAACCTCTAAAATTATGATCAACGTAAAGATGTTCAAAGGGAAAAGTCAAGATAAATATTCAATCCTGCTGCTTTCCCTTCCATTAGACGATAAAACGGCTTCATTATGTTTGTAGAAAGGAGGGAAGAGATTGATATGCTATTTACGATTGCCAGCCACCTGGTCATATTTATCCATTTTCTCTGGATTATATTTATCATACTGGGATTTCCTCTCTTTCTCTATTTCAATCTGGCAAGATTGAGGATTATTCATCTCTGTGCGCTTACAGCAACGGTCTTTATGCAGGCTCGAAAAATTATCTGTCCCCTCACCTATATCGAAGTATATCTGAATTCTCGCGATTCTTCCATAACCGTCTACCCTGGTTTATTCATAATAAATATTATCGAAGATTCTATCTATGTGGAGGATTTTTAACCTTGGAGATAATCAGCTATCTTACGGCACTTTTTCTTGCTGCCGTCTTACTCTCCTTCTGGATTCATCCTGTCAGAAAAAATTCTATTTGAACATGATGCCCGGGAGCCACAGGATCAGCTTTGGAAAAGCAATAAGCAGAATCACTCCCACTATCTGAAGAATGATGAAGGGTATGACACCCTTCACTATATGCCTGCTGAAATCAAGATCCCGCGGGGCAACCCCCTTTATATAAAAGAGGGCCGGTGCCATAGGGGGAGTAAGGAAGGATGTCTGCATTATTACACAAAATAGTATTGCCGCCCACAGGGGATCAAATCCCAGCCTGTCAAGAACGGGCGTAAAAATGGGAACAAGAATCGGTATAATGCCTACCCATTCCATAAACAATCCAAAGACAAAAAAACAGGCGGCCATTACTGCGAGGATACCCCACCTTCCAATGGGCAGGCTCAACAACCAGTCCTTCACCAGATCGCCGCCACCCACCAGCATAAAGGTCCCGGTGAAGACAAATGCCGCGGCAACGATGAGCATAATCATGCTCGAAACCACAAGTGTCCTGTATAGGGCCTTTTTCAATTTTTCGAAGTTCAGGTTCCTATATCCCATGGCGAGGAGGATACTCGCAAAGGCCCCCACGGCTGCAGCTTCCGTAGGGGCTGCTATCCCGAAAAATATCGTCCCCAGAACGGCAAGTATCAGAAACAGCGCCGGAAGGAGCGAGGTGAGAACAATCACCGCTTTCTTCTTTACGCCGGTTACTCGGTCCTCCTGCGGTAGGGGAGGCCCCAACGAGGGATTGAGACCACAGGTTATAAGAATGTAGGTAAGGTAGAGGATGGAAAGCACCAGTCCCGGTATAATTGCACCCATGAATAGCTTTCCCACAGAAAGTCCCGCCATGGGTCCGTAGACGATGAGCATAATACTGGGTGGTATCAGTATCCCCAGTGTTCCGCCGGCACATATGGCTCCGGCACTAAGTTCGTGCGCAAATATAAATTGGATTAACTGATTCATAATTGAAACATGT